>NZ_CP088953.1:310000-620000 GCF_021165935.1 Microbulbifer elongatus
TCTTCACCGGGGAGGAATTTCTCGATCTGAAGTTTTCCGGAATCCGGACGCAGAATCGCCTTCATGCGACGGTCGTCAATGTGGGTCTCGATTTCGAAACCGCGTGCGCCCTGGCTTTCTGCCTTGGCATTATCGATGCGCGCAATCCAAGTGAAGTGCTTCGGATAGGCGCCATCGGCGACGATGCCATCCAGGTCACCCACCGGCTTGGTATCGCCGTCGCCATCCAGGGTATCCAGCTCCATGATTCCCTGCGGGCTCACCTCGAACCATTCCAGTTCATTATCGCCGAAGGAAAAATTGGTCTGCTCGCTACCGTTGATAACAACAGCACCCAGCTCACCCGGGTGAGTACAACCGTCGTAAACACTCCAGATAATGGCATTGGTTGCGGAAGGATCAACAGAGGTGGTCGGGGTACAGTTGTCGCCAACCGGTGCTTCCGGAGTTCCGGTCGCAGAGGCACTCCATTCGCTCGGGCCAACATTGTTTACACCGCGCACCCACACATAGTAGGTAGTGCCATTATCCAGCTCGGTCAGAGTGGTCGAGGTCTCGGTCAGGCCAGACATTACTTCTGCCGCTGACACGTCATCGGTGGTGCCATAAGCCAGATCATAGCTTGCCGCACCCAGCACAGAACCCCAGCTCACGGCCATCTGCGCGTCGGTGGCGAAGGTGGTCGGCGCTTCCGGCGCATCTGGAGCCACGGCGGGCTCAAATACGGTACAGGCCGGCAGATCAGCCTGCCCGTCTTCGGTCTGCTTCTCGATCAGCAGGTCATCGATAATTGCGGTACCGCCGCTGGAAACACGCACTTGCAGGAATGAGTTTTCGGTGCCGATCACAGCATCCTTGATGTCGACAACATCGCCGCCGGCCTGCAGGTAAGTATCTCCAGGAATATTGATCACCACACGCTCACCAGCAACCAGAGAGCCGGTCTCGACATCGAAAATTCGCGAGCCCAGGGACCCGCCGCCGTGAATGGAGTCGGCTTCGGAGCTGGTGTTGTTGTTCACATAAATCTGGGTTTTGGAGCCGGAACCGCTGGCAGATGACACACAGAAAGAAATGCGGTAAGGCTCGGACAGATCAAGTTCGCCCCAGCCGGAGCCGCCATCGGAACCAGGGGTGGAGTCTTTCTTGGGGTCTTTCCCATCTGCAGCCATATCGGACAGAGTCTGGCCGATACTGAAACGCGCGTTGCTGATCAGCAGGGAAGCGTCGCCTGCATCGCTGACAATGCCCAGACGCTCTTTATTGTCGACGGTGATCTCCATATTGGGATCATCCTGGTCGAAGAAGCAGCAGGTGGGGTAGTAGAACGCGGGGCGTGTATCGACATACTCACTGCTATCCGCAGTGGCCAGCGCCTTGTAGTTCCGGCTGAAGAAGTCGATGGTGTCGCTCTGGTCGAAACCGGTGTATTCACCGAAATTTTCCAGCACCGGGAGGGGAGTATTGATAATCCCGCTCTCTTCCGGCGGTACAACAACCACGGGTGGTGGTTCAGGCAGGTCGGCGATATCGCCCTCCCCTGCAGAACTGCTACCACCGCCGCCACAGGCGGTCAGTGTCCCCATAATGCACAGCGCGAGTGCGGACTTTGCCCAAGGTAAAGGTTTCATGCTCACCCCTTCTCTCTCATTGTTAGTCGTTATTCTTATGAGTCCGGATACTTCAGTCGGATGCCGCGCCGTTAGAATTGTTGTGCGCGGTAGCCACCCAGACTCAGCCAGATATTTATTGGTTAGACAATGAAAGCAGATTGGTTAGGCATATACAACCATTTGTACCAACTAAGCGCTGCAGTTATTGACATACCTGCCTGACCGGAAGAATTTGGCGCTATGGCGCATGTTTTTTGAGCAAATCTGGCGGATTAACGGGTATGTAAGTTTTCACACTTACCGCAAATTGGGAGGTTAATAGGGGCAATGGCGACCTGGAACCTGAGAATTGGCTTGTCCAAAAAGGTAGCCTTTTCGCCATTCTTTGGTTGATTGAAGCTGACTTCTCTGTACCGCTAAATCGGGTAGGAGGCGCGGTCACCCGCGCCGTCCTCCCACACCACCGTACGTACGGATCCGTATACGGCGGTTCATGTTGTACTTAAGAGCCGGTGGTACTGAGCAACCACGGACATCAGACCAGCTCGAGCAAAGAAACGATTTGGCAGTGCATGTCGCAGGTGCATTGCGCCTGCATTCCACCAAGCTCCCCGGCCGTTCACTGAGCTTTTCCACGCACGCTCCACACTTAATCCCAACCGAACCAGCATCCGCATCCGGGTAGACGGACGTTTCCACTGACGCCATAGGATTTTGCGTATGTGGCGGCGTATCCAGATATCCAGTTCTCGCAAGATTCCTGTCACTCGCGTGTGGCGGTAGTAGTTCATCCAACCACGCAGCACTGGATTAAGGCTCTTCACCAGCTTCAGCAGGCTTAGCCCTCTTCCACGCCTGAACCGCTCTTTCAGGTTACCCTTGAGCCGCACTATCGACTTCGGCGCAATCTTTAGCCGCGCGTTTGAGTTGCTCCCGTACACGGTGTACCCCAAGAAGGTACGTCGGCTCGGGCGCGCAACATCACTTTTGCTCGGGTTTATCTTGAGCTTCAGTCGGCGCGACAGAAAGCGACTGACAGACTCGAGCACCCTCTTACCTGCGCGTTCGCTTTTGACGTAGATATTGCAGTCATCAGCATAACGACAGAAGCGGTGCCCTCGGGCTTCCAGTTCCTGATCCAATTCATCCAGCAGGATATTGGATAGCAATGGAGAGAGAGGTCCGCCTTGAGGCATGCCCTGGTAGCGAGCGGTTTCCAGTCCGCCGATCATCATACCCGCCTCGAGATAACGGCGGATCAGTTTGAGCAGCCGCTTGTCCTTGATTCTCCGTGCCAGCCGCGACATCAAGATGTCGTGATTGACCCGGTCAAAGAACTTCTCGAGATCCAGATCCACGACCCAGCCACAGCCTGCGGCAATGTGTTTGCGCGCTTGCCTGACGGCGTCTCCGGCGCTGCGCCCCGGGCGATAGCCGTAGCTGTGCTCGGAGAACACTGGATCGTAGAGAGGGTTGAGCACTTGATGTATGGCCTGCTGGATCAGCCGATCCATTACCGTGGGGATGCCCAGGGTTCTGGTTCCGCCATCGGGCTTGGGGATATCCACCGCCCTGATGGTCTGCGGCCGATAATCACCTGCCAATAAAGCTTCTCTGGTCTTTGGCCAATGTGTCTGTAGCTGAGCTTTCAGCTTGTCGACGGTTACACCGTCTACACCCGGAGCGCCTTTGTTGCGCATGACCCGTTTGTAGGCGGCGTGCATGTTGGCTCGCACCACCACGTCCGTCATCAGGTCACCGGTCTCTTCTGGAAACGGGTCTTCATCCACCGTGACGTCTGGCACCACCGACGGCTTGCCCATCGGGTACCACCCTCTGGGATAGATGTCGGCAACAAGCTGTTCTTGTTTTGCGGTGTTTGCGTCCGTCATCGAGAACTCGGGGTTTCCAATTTCCAACATGTTCCGCCCTTCAACCTGCGGTGACAGATCTACTATGGCTTCTGCTGACTTCTGTCGTCCCATCCCGATACCTCACAGCATCGGTAGCCATTGGCAGGACGGCAGACCTCCCAGGGTAATGCGCGTGACCTTCACACTTATACCCGCCGCATTTACGTCCGCAGTGTTCGTGCAAGTATTGGGCTTTGAAGAATTGTGCCTTCTTACCCGCTGCGACCGCCTAATATGCGATTTCTGTTCGTCGGGTCAGTGTTTTGCCTTCGGCTTCCTTCAGATTCCACCTCGCGGTGGACACCCTTGCCGTTCAGCTAATCGTTCCCCTTGCCGGGCCGATAGTGGACTTTCACCACCAAGTCATCCGGCCACCACCACGCGTACCGGAACAGCGCCAGTCACGGCGCTACGCGCCATGCCTGGCGCACACAGAAAAACCCACCCGCCCTGAAGAGCGGATGGGTTTTGGTTCTGTGTGATCGAGTTACATCAGCGCCGTCACTGACAACTTGCGCCACCGAGACCAATCACATAATTCTGATCATTGGCCAGCGGAGAGTTGAACGGGATATGTCCGTCTTTACCTGCAGTAGCAATAATGTAATCCGCCTGCGCCTGGCCCGCCGGGCGACCTTGTGCAGCGATCACATTGCGAGAGGCCTGTGAGTAGTTCTGCGAAAGATCCGATACGGAACCGGAGCTGTCGCTGATGGTATACACCAGGGACGAATCCAGGTTACATGCGGCATCGGAGAACCACACCTTGCTGCCTTCGCTGCGGAAGTTTCCACCGTCCACATCGCGGGCCAGCTGCTCACCGCGCTCATTCAACGCCTGTACCACGTCATCCTTTTCCTGGAAGTCGCGGTTCATCATGAAGGTGTTGTCTTCCCAGAGTACCGTCGCCCCTACACGCACACTCAGGATGTCCTTGCGATAGTTCATAAAGAAGTTATCAAACATGTGCGAGGTGCCGCGACGGATCAGCGGGATACGACGCAGGGTGTTACCCAGGCTGTCGTAGTGATCGTCGGTGGTGATAAACGCATTGTGGTGCATGGTGGTGGTGATCTGCTCGTTGATGGTCCGAGAGTCACTGGAACCGTGCAGGGATGCGCGCTTCACATTAATCAGTTTGTTGAAGGAAATGGTGATGTCGTAGGCACCCACTTTCACATCAAACGCCGCGTCACCGGTGGTGTCGAAGGTGTTTTTGTGAATCCAGATGTCGTGGGACGCACCAGTGTTTCGGATCATATCCGGATCGAGGCCGTGGTCCTCAACGTGACCGGCACCGCGGAAATCCAGGTGAGTCAGGATCACGCTCTGCTCGGTTTCCACCGGCTGACCGCTGCTGTCGGAACCGATGGCAAAACCGTTGAAGCGGAAGTAGCCGTTACTGAAACGTCCATCGAGGGTTTTGAGGGAGCCGATCTTGGCGTTGCGGATCGGCAGATCCTTGTCGTCCAGGCGATCGTTGAAGAACTCTGACAGACAGGAGTCACCGGACAGGCCATTGCTGGAACACCAACTGCGGAAATCGCGACACTGGGCTTCGCTGCCGTTGATGGCAGACTGCACGGAAGAGTCGCCACAGAAGTTGCGGTGCATGGAGATTTCGGTTTCCTCTCCGCTATTAACGGAGAAATCGAATTTGTCGAACACGATCCAGTTGTGCTCGTCGCCGGTGATGGCATCGAGGATCTGCTGCTCAACCGGCACGCTGCTGTTCTTGGTGATCACCGTCAGCTTGCTGTTGCCATTGGGGTCGTAACCGCCCATGGCGTTTTCACCGTAACCCACCGGACGGCCGAGGGTATCATACAGACACTGGACGATCTTCTGGTCGGTATCCAGCACGGAAGAATCGCGCCAGTTTACGTTCGGGTCAGTCGCTAGCGTATAGCACGCGTTGCTGATGCCACCGGAGGACGACCCGCCGGATCCGGAACCAGAACCACTGCCTGAGCTGCTACTGGAGCTACTCGACGAAGAACTGCTACCACCGGAGGAGCCGGAACCGCTGCCACCGGAAGAAGAGCTTGAAGAAGAACTGCTGGAGCCGCCACCACTGGATGAGGAGCTGCCGCCACCATTACAGTCGCCTGCACTCGGGGCGGCACCAGAAATGGAAAGGCTGTCGATATTCGCGAGGCCACTGCTACCGGTCGCTTGCAGGCGGATTTCGTTGTAGCCCGCATTCAGCCACACGGTCACGGAACCGCTGTCAGCGTAGTTACCCCAGGCACCGGTGCCTGGCAGACTAACGTTAGTCTGCGCACCGTTATTCACCAGCACAGATCCCGGGCGGTCGCTACCGCCGTTAGCGTAGCGCCACTGCAACGCGTAATTTCCCGCAGCCGGCACCACCACAGACCAGTTTACCCCCTTGCTAGTTTCGTTATCAGTGTTGGCATAACCACTACCGGTGTAACCACTGTGTTCCGATTCCACCACACCATCAACGGAGCAATACCCGACTTCGGATTCCTGCAGTACCAGTGTGCTCGGTGCAGTGCTGATTACTGCATCGTCACCATTGGAGTTGTACACCACCAGATTCTGGTCAGTAACCTTGATCCAGTAATAGTAAGTTCCATCCGCCAGGTTGGTATCGGTGTAGCTGTTACCCAGAACACTGGTAGCAATACGCAAGCGACCGGAGGGGTCCGGATCGGTATCCCGGTAGATTTCCTGATTCCGCACATCGATACCGCCGGTGTTCCAGCTCAATTGTGCGTCATGGCCGGAAGTACCCACGCTCAGGGTTATGCCGTCACCGCCGGAAGAACTGGAAGAGCCGCCGGAAGATCCACCCGAGGAAGAGGAACTGGAGGAGGAAGACGAGCTGCCACCGGAAGAGGATCCACTGCTGCTCGCGTTATAGACTTCAAACTCGGCAATCTGCGGCGCACTGCTGGCACTATCAATCATCAAGTTGACTTTATCCATGCTGACATCGCCAACATAAACCTGCAGCGCGGAACCAATGCCATTTCCAGAGGCAAGCTCAGCACCGCTATCGTTATTTACCAGACGCCAGCTCTGCACATTGCTACCGATTTCGCGGATTACGACCGTATTGAAATCGCCGCCGAAGTTCTTCACCGAGATCCGCTCGCCACTTGTGGAGCTCGGTTGCCAGTAGCTGCCCAGATCGCCGTCCACAGCGTTACCGTAGCTGCTGCCACCGCCTTTACTGGACCCGTCGGCGTCGCCCGATAACGCGAGGTTTGGCCCCAGATCTCCGCCACCGGAACTGGACCCGCTGCCACCGGAAGAGCTGGAGCTGCTGGAACTGGAGGAGCTGACCGAACAGCTGCTGTCCGCTACCAGGTTCCCCTTGTTCGCGCCCGCAGTAGAGGCAACCACTTGCGGCACTAGGTTGCCATTACATAGTTGATAACTGTATGGAATGTTGATGGAGGTGGTGGACGTCGGATTCGGGCCGGCCGGGTGGTTGTCATCGCCGTCTTCAGTCCAGGTAATATTGGACCAGATGTTGCCACTGACTTCCCAGTAACCCATATCATTGGTATAGAAAGTACCGAGCGGATCCTTCGAGTCCTCGAAGTAATTATTTTCTGCTTTTATTTTGCCGCCGATACGAGGGTTCATACCGGATTTATTGATGCCCAGATAGTGATTGTTATAGGCATGCGCAGTTGCGCCGCGTAATAACGGGGTACGGGAATCAATGTTCTGGTAGAGATTGTGGTGGAAGGTAACCGGGCCATTATTGGTATCGCCATCGCTGGAACCAACGAGACCACCGCGACCAGAATTCCGCAGAATACTGTAAGAAAGGGTCACGTATTTTGTGTCCGCTTTCATATCGAACAGAGCATCGTAACCATCACTCTCGCCACCCTGCGCTTCGAGGGTCAGGTGATCCGCCCAAACATTGTAAACGCCACTTTCCATACCAATAGCATCACCACCGTTGGAGGTGGGAGAACCGGATTTTTTCACGTTCCGCACATGCAAGTTCTGCAGAATGATGTTGGATGCGTTGCGCAGGTGAATTCCCAGCTCATCGAACAGCGCGCCGTTGCCAACACCGATGATGGAGATATTACTGACGTCCTTGATTTCAATCTTGTCGTCGGCGGTGTTACAGCTATCGCCGGACACCTTGCTGGTGTTGCCGTGATTGATGGTGCCTTCGACGTGGATGATGACGGGGGTGTCGTCGGATGCCCGGTTACAAAGGGCTTCGTGAATCTCGGTGCCGGTGGTGGCGTACACCACATTTCCGCCGGCACCACCAGTGGTGCCGCCGTTAAGCGTGGCGTACCCCGTGGCCTGAGCGGAGACATCCGCGGCCGCGACGCTGCCCAACAATGCGCCGAGCACTGCTGTTCTCTTCAGCTTGATTTGCATGTGACCTTCCGTTGTTATTTTTACTGTTGATCAAGACGATCGGTCACTGAGTGAACCCCGGGGATACTGCGAGCAGGGAGGAACGGACCAATCATCATCGCTGTGGGCGGCAGATACTGCGGGGTCCGCCCGATATTTGGCCAAATCGGCTTGTTTAGCCAAAGCTCTATATTCTCATAAATTGGCAATACCAAACATCAAGATAAGGTTACCACGCAATTCCCACCTGTAAAGCCCATTCATGAATGTGTT
The DNA here is from genome assembly GCF_021165935.1 of Microbulbifer elongatus. Taxonomy (NCBI): domain Bacteria; kingdom Pseudomonadati; phylum Pseudomonadota; class Gammaproteobacteria; order Cellvibrionales; family Microbulbiferaceae; genus Microbulbifer; species Microbulbifer elongatus. The sequence goes on from NZ_CP088953.1 coordinate 318,165, forward strand.
AGACCAATTTATGGGAAATGTGCACTGTCGCAAGTCGTCGGCGGGGGCACTGGGTATCGGCAGGCAAAAAAAAGCCGGGCTAAAAAGCCCGGCAATGCCATCCTGATGATGATGCGAGGAAATCAATGAAACAAAATGCCGCCTACTTGGATTGAGTAACTGGTGAGGAGAACCTCACCACTGAGGTTACTCGATCAATCCCAGCGCGCGCGGCAGGAACTCGCTGATTGCCGGCACCAGAGTGACCAGCGCCAGTACCGCGAACATCATGAGGTACATGGGCAACAGCGGGCGTATCAACGCTGTGATTGAAGTTTTGGAAATACTCGCCCCGACAAACAGCACACTGCCCACCGGCGGTGTACACAGGCCGATACACAGGTTAAGGATCATCACGATACCGAACTGCAGCGGGGACATACCCAGCTCCATCACTACCGGCAGGAAGATGGGGGTAAAGATCAGCACCGCAGGAGTCATATCCATAAAGGCTCCCACAGCGAGAAGAATCAGGTTGATGGTCAGCAGGATCAGCAGCGGGTTGTCACTGAGGGTGATCAGCGCCTGGCTGATGGTCTGCGGAATATTCTGGTAAGACATGATCCAGGACATGGCCGAAGACGCGGCGATCAGGAACATCACAATCGCAGTGGTCTCAACGGACTTGGTCAGCAATGCCGGCAGCTGATCCAGCTTCACCTCCTTGTACACCACACAGGACAGCAGCAGGGAGTAAAGCACCGCAATGGCACTGGCTTCGGTCGCGGTGAAGAAGCCGCTAATGATGCCGCCGATCACGATAAAGATCAGGAACAGGCTGGGCACCGCATCCACGGTTTTCTGCACCGCTTCTTTCATGGTGGGCTTTTCACCCACCGGGTAGCCTTTGGCTTTCGCCCACAGCCCGCACACCATCATCAGACCAAGCGCCAGCAACAGACCCGGCAGGTAACCGGCGATAAACAGCGCGGCGATGGAAACACCACCGGAGGCCAGGGAGAAGACGATGAGAATATTGCTCGGCGGAATCAACAGGCCGGTGGTGGACGATGCCACGGTCACCGCGGTGTTGAAGTTTTTATCGTAACCCGCCTTGGTCATGGACGGAATCATGAAACCGCCGATGGCCGAAGTGGCCGCCACGGCGGAGCCGGAAATGGAACCGAACAGGGTACAGCTGATGATGTTCACGAACGCCAGGCCGCCGGGGAGCATACCCACCAACACCTTGGCGAAGTCGATAATGCGCCGGGCGATACCGCCGCTGCCCATCAACATACCCGAGAAAATAAAGAACGGAATGGCGAGCAGCGCGAAACTGTCGATGCCGCTGGCCATACGCTGGGCCATGGTGATCATGGCCGGATCAAGATCGATGGTACACAGCATGGTGAGCACGGTGGCCGCACCAATACTGATGGAAATGGGCACATTCAGGGCGAGAAGGATCAGAAAACTGACCAGCAATACCAGAACTGCAACTTCCACGATGACTCTCCTCGCTTAGGCTTCGACGGCAGCTTCGGGCTGCTTTTGTTTTTGTTTGGCTTCCGCATCGGCCGAAGAGGCTTCTGCGTCATCGGTATAGGGATGCACTTCGGAATCGAAGTCGCTGGGCAGCTCTTCTTTCGCCGTCACCAGCTCGATCAGATGATCGATGGAGAAGAGGCAGATCAGCAGACCGGAAAGCGGCAGTACGCTGTACACGTAACCCATGGGCAGGTTCAGTGCCGCGGAGGTCTGCTCCAGCTCGAAGGTGAGCAGCATCAGCTTGGCACCGCCGTAAACCATCGCCAGCGCGGCGAAGGCAAAACACACCAGCACCACAAAAATCTGCAGCGCGCGGCGCTTGGCACCGTGCAGGGCATTGCTCAACAAGTCGATACCCAGGTGGGATTTTTTACGATAGGCGTAGGCACCGCCGAGCAAGCCAATCCACACCAGCAGATAACGTGCAACTTCTTCGGTGTAGGAGCTTGGCTGCATGGGCAGGAAGCGAGTGAGGATCTGCCAGGTCACGTCCAGCACCATCAGTGCCAGCAGCGTACCGAGCACAAAGCCCAAGGCCTTTTCAATTTTCTGCATCATCTTTGCCTTCCACTGTTATTTTTTTAGTGGGCTTTTCTTCAGGAATTAATTAACGGCTTTGATCTGATCCAGCAGATCGCCAACATCGGTGCCCTTGTAGCTGTCGTGCAGCGGCTTCACCGCGTCGATGAAGGGCTGCTTGTCCGGGTAGATCACTTCCACACCGGCGGCCTTCACCGCAGCCAGGGATTCCTCGGTGGATTCCTGCCACAGCTTGCGCTGGTAGGCCACCGCTTCATCGACCGCCTTGTTCAGCCATTCCTGCTGCAGCGGCGTGAGCTTGTTCCACACCTCGGTGCTGATCAGCAGCAGGTCGGGCACGTAGGTGTGCTCGTCCAGGGTGTAGTACTTGGACACTTCGTAGTGTTTGGAGAGATAAAAGCTCGGCGGGTTGTTCTCGGCACCGTTGACCACGCCTTGCTGCAGCGCGGTGTACAGTTCTCCCCAGCTCACCGGGGTAGCGGCGCCGCCCAGGGTGTTGACCATCTTGATTGCGGTCTGGCTGTTCTGAACACGGATCTTCTGGCCGTTCAGGTCTTTCGGGGACTGCACGGCGATATCGTTCATGTAGAAAGAGCGGCTGCCCGCATCCAGGTAACCCAGGCCGCGCAGGCGCGCGCGCTCACAAGCCAGCAGCAAATCCTTGCCAATGGGGCTCTGCAGTACATTCCAGAAGTGTTCGGAATCGCGGAATACGTAGGGAAGGTTGAAGACCTTCATCTCCGGCACGAAGCCCTCCATGGGGCTGGCGGAGACCTTGGTCATGGCCAGGCTACCGATCTGCAGCAGCTCGATCAGCTCGCGCTCGCTGCCCAGCTGGCCGCCGGAATAGATATCGATCCGCATGGTATCGCCGGACAGTTTGCGCAGGCGCTTATCCATATACACCATGGCTCGGTGTACGGAGTGCTGCTGATCCAGTGAGTGAGCCAGCTTCAGTGCCACCTGCTCATCTTTGAATCCGCAGCTGGCCAGCGCCAATGCCGCGGTCGACAACGCGATCGCCGCGAGGGTACGCAGCGCCTTTCTCTTTATTATCATCATTGCTACCTGTGGGCTTTTGGTACTTGGTACAGGTTCTATCTATTTATTTATTGTTCTGATTTGCCGCTTGGCCCTGTGGCTTGCCCACAAAGCTATTATGGCAGACCAAATTGGTCATACCATGTTACCGATATCGGTAAGGGGGCGCAACGGGCAATCTCTGCCAACCCCCGCAGCACCTCACGCCATATCCGCGGGATTTGGCGCGAGATACCACATTACACGTTACCTCCAAGAAAGAAAGCCTGTTTTTTGATCAAGCCGAAGGAGCCCCCTGCACCGGAGCAGTAACACCGCGCTTGCCGCTCAATTCCGCGAGCTGCTCCAGTGTTTTCCCTTTCGTTTCCGGCATCAGCTTCACGGTAAATAACAGCTGCAGCACCATCATGAAGGCAAAAAACATGAAGATCTGGCCAGGCTCAAACTGCGTCAGGAAGTACGGCATCAGCAAAGTAATCGCCGCAGCCAGCACCCAGTGTGTACCGGTTCCCACCGACGTCCCCTTAGACCGAACCGAATTGGGGAACACTTCTGCAATAAATACCCAGATCACCGCGCCCTGGCCAATTGCATGGGAGGCAATAAAGGCAAACACAAAGAACACCACGAGCATTCCACCTGTTCCCGTGGAAAATGCCCAGGACACAACGGACAGGGAAAGGATGTAACCCAAGGAACCAATAAACATCAGGGTTTTCCGCCCCGCCTTATCAATCAGGTAGAGCCCCGCCATGGTAAACACGAGATTAACCAGCCCCACACCAGCGGTGGACAGCAGCGACGTACTCGCGTCCAGCCCTGCCAATTCAAACACCCGTGGCGCGTAGTAGATAATGAAGTTGATTCCGGAAATCTGGTTAAATGCCGCAAGCAGAAACACCAGTAGAATTGGAAACAGGTAGGTGCGAGAGAACAGGTTGTCTTTACTCGCGGTCTGCGCTTCGGCTTCGATCTCACGCACCAGTGCGCTACTGTCTTTTTCGCCAAGCTCATCGAATATCACTTTGGCTTTGGCCGTTTCGCCGCGGTACAAGATCAGCCAGCGAGGACTCTCAGGCATTCTGAAAACCATCAACAGATAGATAAGGGCAGGGATCGCCTCTACGCCCAACATGATCCGCCAATCGTGTTCACCAATACCGGACAGAAGATAATTGGATAAAAACGCCACAAGTATCCCGAACACAAGCTGGAACTGATAGGTCGCAACAAGGCGACCACGGCTTTCGGCCGGTGCTATCTCCGAGATGTAAGCCGGCACGGCAACCGATGAGATGCCCACACCTATCCCACCAATAAAACGAAGTACAGCGAAGCTATAAGGGTCCGGGGCAACGGCTGAGCCAAGGGCCGATACAAAATACAGAGCTCCGATCAAAATCAGCGTCGCCTTTCGCCCGAATTTATCGCACGGGTAATTGCCGGCCAAAGCGCCAATCACAGTCCCCCACAGGGCCGATGACATAATGAACAAACCATGGAAGAGCGGGCTGGTATCCCAAACACGCTGAATGGGCTGGTCAGCACCGGAAATGACTGCAGTATCAAAACCGAAAAGAAACCCTGCGACTGCTACCGTAATCGACCAAAATGTTATTTTTTTCATCGCCGAATCCTTATTATAAATATTATAAATTTTTCAGGGCATAGATTACGCCGCGTAACTCCGCCAGCCCCTTTAGTCGTCCCATATAGGAATACCCCGGCTTGACCCCCTCCTTTTCTGCCTCATCAAGCAGCAAGTGACCATGGTCGGGGCGCATTGGAATCTGAATCCCGTGTGCACGCTCGGCATCAAGCAGCACCTTGATCAGGCCGACCATGTCGTTGTCACCATTCAAATGGTCAGATTCATAGAATGAGCCGTCCGGCTCACGAATCACATTGCGCAGGTGCACGAAATAAACCCGGTTTGCAAACTCATCCACCATACCGGGTAAATCGTTGTCCTCTCGCGCGCCGTATGAACCTGCACACATGGTCAGCCCATTGGACGGGCTTGGCACTGCCTGGAGCAGTTTGCGCGCATCATCCTGGGTTGAGACAACCCGCGGGAGGCCAAAAAGACTGAAGGGGGGATCGTCGGGGTGGATACAGAGTTTGACACCATACTGCTCAGCGACCGGGATCACCGCTTCCAAGAACTGGAACAGGTTGTTGCGCATCCCTTCATTGCCGAGCTTGATGAACTCGTCAATCGCCAGCCGAATACCTTCACGATCATAAGAGCCTTCGCCACCGGGCAATCCAGCTATGATATTCGCCTCAAGCTGCGTCTGCTCATACGGGCTCATTCTGTCGAGACGAGCCTTCGCCTGTTCGATCAGTTCGGGGCGGTAGTCACTTCGAGCATTCTGACGCTGCAATATAAAAACGTCGTAAGCCACAAAGTCGGTCATTTCAAACCGCAGCGCGTAGGCTTTATTGGGAAGCTGGTAGCTGAGGTTCGTTCTTGTCCAGTCGACCACAGGCATAAAGTTGTAACAGATCGTTTTCACTCCGGCCTTACCGGCATTGGCGATCGACTGCTTGTAATTTTCGATATGCTGCCGGTAGTTACCGGTTCGCGTCTTGATATCGTTGTGTACAGGGATACTTTCGATGACGGTCCATTCCAGGCCCGCACCCTCGATCAGCGCCTTTCGCTGCTCAATCGCTTCCAGCGGCCACAACTCACCTGCGGGAATATGGTGCAACGCCGTAACTATCCCGCTGGCTCCCGCTTGGGCGATCTTTTCCAAACTGATGGAATCATCAGGCCCAAACCAACGCCACGTCTCAATCATATACCCACCTTACTTAACTTCCGTTTATTTTTTATTCAATTTTGGCCTTACCGGACATCCGAGATAGTAGAGTAAAGGGGTTGGGCTGGCAACAAAGTGGCTATTTTGACCGTCAAACGAGACATACGGCGCCAAAATGATGAAAAAACACACAAAACACTCGACTTTCCAACGCGGTCCGGCAGCTTTTCTTCAGTAACTCCCGAGAGAAACCCTTTACCAAACGCCATTTAACGGCCGGTTTCTGCAAAGCACCCTACCTAAGTGGCACTCCCCCAATCGAATCGGACAAGCCAAAACTGAACAAATCATAAGCAAACTTGCAAGACTTGCGAACACCCGGATCACCGGCATGACCAAACAGTGGCATTTTGCGCCAAAAGCTCGGAAAAATGTCCAATTACGGTTGACTATCTAGCATCTGGCTGGGTAGCCTCCTTATCCGGTCATGCCAGATATGTAGCGGTGCGTAGTTTCAGGGCAGGCTCCAATAAACCTATAAAGGGATAAAAATAATGAGAGAGAAACTAACCATGACGACCAAAGGGTCGCTTTCAATCCTCGCGCTGGCGGTCACATGCGGGCTCCCTTCTCTTGCGACGGCACAAACCGACAAGGAAGAGCAAGGCGGCCAGGGAGCGTCATCTGAGATCGAAGAGGTTGTGGTCCAGGGGTTTCGCAAGAGCCTGAATGACTCACTGAATGCCAAACGAGACTCGACTGAGCTAAAAGACGAAATCCACTCTGAAGATATCGGCAAATTCCCCGACCTCAACCTCGCCGAAGCAATACAGCGAGTGGCCGGTGTCGCTATTCGCAGAGATAATGGCGAAGGGGTAGAAGTAGAGTTACGCGGGCTCGGATCGCAATACACCAATACCATGCTGAATGGCCTGCCCGTCGCCACCGCGTGGAATGACAATCGTGGCGCCGCCCTGGATAATTTTGCCTCAGAATTGTTTTCTCGTGTTTCCATTGAAAAAACTGCCTCGGCCAAGCAGGTAGAAGGTGGCATCTCGGGCGTTGTCAATATGCGGAATGCACGCCCCTTCGATTTCGATGAAGGCCTCTCAATCACGACGAGCGCACAGGGCGGCTACAACACCCAGGCCGAAGAGTTTGATCCTCGCGGCACCTTCATGGTCAGCAACACATTCGACACCAATAATGGGCGCATCGGTGTACTTGTTGGAGCATCCTACTCTGAGCGCAGTGTTCGAATTGATGGCTGGGAAACCCAGGACTGGGGTTCGCGGGCGGCGAATACCATTCGCGGTTTTGAATTTGCCGACGGTAACCGCTCGGGTATGCAAAGTAGTACCTGGGACACTATTGCCAATGATCCCGACGACCTGATTCCAGACGACACCACAAGCGGAGAACTGGAACAGGTAATCTTCCCCCGCCTACAGCGCACAGACTTGATCTACGGCGATCGCGAACGATTGGGCACGGTACTTTCCCTCCAGTGGGAAGCGAACGCAGATATGATTGCCAGTTTTGACTGGCTCCACTCTGAACTGGACGATCTACTCTACCGCGAGAACATTGACGCCGAAGTACGCAATGCAACAACACTGGACCCAGTCAATATTGTCGCGGACTCCGCGGGTTACCTGATCACCGGCACCTTGGAAAATGTGAACCGACGCAGTGAAAGCCGTCGCTTTTTCGATTTCCAGGAATTCGACCAGTATGTGGGTGAGCTGAACTGGCAAGCCACTGAAAACCTGAATTTGAATTTCAAGGCGGCGTATAACGAATCAAAGTACGAGCAGCGTCATTTAACCTTTCTGTCTTCAGCAAACGGTACTACCGCCACGTTTGATTACTCAGCCAACTCGGATATTCCCAGCGTTATTTCCAGTGTCGACCTTACGGATCCGGCGAATTTTGAGTTAAGTTCCATTCGCGCCGAACCACAGGACCGGGGCACGACAAATACCAGCTTCCACTTTGATGGGGAATGGGGAGATGACAGCTCGCGCCTCGACTTTGGTATGGCCTGGGACGAGTTCACCTACTACAACATCCGCTACCGCCGCAATGCTTCCGCTGATTCATTTACCGACCAGTGGGTAAACGGCAATACGCCAACTTCCGAGCAGGTCAATCACGTCCTTCCAATTAATGACTATGCATCTGATTTCAACAACCCTGATGGGGCCGTACTCTCTTGGGTGGTCACGGATTGGGCTGCGGCGGATGCGCTAACCCAGAACGGTCTCGACGCGATGTTAATGTCGGGCTGGCCTGAGGATGCCTATATTCCTGAGCTAAAAGAATCCAACTTGGCATTTTATACCCAATACAATGGGCGCTCTCAATTGGCCGGTCGTGAGCTTCGTTTCAATACCGGCATCCGTGCCATTAAAACCGATCAGGCGACCCGTAACATTTCAAATACCGGTGCACCGGTCGCGATTGACCGTGAGTATTGGGATTACCTCCCTTCCTTCAACCTCGCTTGGGATGCTCGCGAAGACGTAGTCGCACGGCTGTCTGCTGCACGCGCCATGACACGCCCGGATCTCGGACAGCTTGAGGGAACGACATCTATTACCAGTGACTTCCTGGTAAGCAATGACAACCCGCGACTGTCGCCGTTCTATTCAGACCAGATTGATGTAGGTGTGGAGTGGTACTTCGCTCCAGAATCAGTACTGTCTCTGAATCTTTTCCACAAGCAACTTAGCGGCTTCGTAGAACGTGATTTGGTGGAGGGGCCATTCCGGGATTCCGGAATCGCGATAAGCAGCCTTGACCCGGATATTTACCGTGGTCTGACACCAGACACCACGGTAACTTACTCCACATTCGTCAACTCTGACGAAACACGGGAAATGACCGGCTATGAATTCGCTTTTCAGATGCCGTTCGATGAACTTCTCCCGATCAACGGGTTTGGCACCATGGTCAACTACACCCACATCAAGTCATCCGATATTACCTACAACACCGCACTTGGAGAACTGGTGGACTCCATTGTCGGTCTGTCCCCGGATGTCGTGAATGTGCTTGCGTACTACGATCAGAATGACTGGGCGCTACGCGCATCCTACAACTACCGCTCCGCGTTTACTGAAGCCGGATGCTGCCGGAATAACCAGCCACTTCTACGTACTCGAGAAAGCCGGGAACAGGTGGACCTGACCGCGTTGTACCGCGTGAATGACAATATCTCAATCAGCCTTGAGGGACTGAACGTCACGGGTGAAAAGCAGTACACCGCATTTGGAGATCGACTGAATCGCTGGATCAGTTCTGGCACTCAGTACATGCTGAGTGTCAGAGCTAGTTTCTAGAGGTCGGATAGGCTCAGCCAATTAGTGTTGGCTGAGCCTATAAGTCTCAAATTAATTGCGCAGAGTTCGTGACTCGTAAACCACCGAAATCTCAATTTTTGCCACTGGGAAAGGCCGCTTCTACCGGGGTAGAATAGGTTTTTTACTTGACCTCAGTTACTCATGATTTCAACAAATTCTACTGAAAAACGACTTTACATTCAGATTGCCGAAGCGCTACTGGAACCCATCAAAAAGGGGAAGCTCAAGTTCGGGCAAAAATTGCCACCTGAGCGCCTCCTGGCCGAACAGTTCAACGTAAGCCGGCCCACCATTCGTGAGGCAATGATTGCCCTGGAAGTAAGTGGCATCGTAGAGATTCGGTCTAGCTCAGGAGTGTACGTGATCGGTTCCGCAGCGCGACTGGGCGAGAGCGTCAAGTCAAATATACCGGGGCCGTTTGAGATTTTGGAGGCAAGGCTTCATCTCGAGCCCGAAGCGGCCTATTTGGCGGCGCAGCGGATCAGTATGCAGGAAGTTCACGAACTAAAGACCATGCTGAAAAGAATGAAGGATCAGGAGAAACACGATTTATCGGGAACGCTGGACATCGATCGCAACTTCCACCTTCTGATCGCGACCGCCAGCCGCAATTCCACGATATTTGAGATGGTCGACTGGCTTTGGCAGTTGCGAGACCGATCGAAGATCAGTTCTGTTTTTGATTCGATCGTCAGAGACCGAGGCCCGGTAACCATTATTGATGAGCATCAAAATATTGTTGATGCTCTTCAGCGCCGGGACGCGACCGGATCGAAGGAAGCTATGGCGGAGCATATTCAGCGGGTGATTAATGAATTCTCTGAATGCGCTCTGTATGACGACTAAATCGTTTCTCGGAAAGTAACTGATTATAAGTAACTAGTGCTCTATTCACCGCCTTATAAAAAATTAAATTGGTAGAAGTTCGGCAGGTTTTTTCTTTTTAGATAATAAATAGAATCTTGCATGAGTGCCCCATCGCCTTGGAAACTCATACGGCATGAAAATTCAATAATAATTACGGAAGTCCGTTGATGAAGAAGTCAGCTTTCAAAGCCGCTGCGCTATTTGCGCTGGTACCTTTTCTCTCCAGTTGCGGCGATCAAACTGATTCGACTGCAACACAAAAGCCCTTATTGAAAGAACCGGTGGAATACGTCTGGCCATGGCTAGATTCCGCCAATTCTCGCTGGTTTTACTTTAACTCGGCAACCCGTCCATTTGGGCTAGTCAACTTGAGCCCGGATACAGAGCTGGAGGGCACTTGGGGAAGTGGGTACCGCTACAATACCCTCGAAGTGAAAGGGTTCAACCATGTACATGCATGGCAGCTTTCCGGCTTGTCAGTAATGCCCGTATCATCCCGGAAACCGCTTGAAGTACTTAAGGATGATTATTTTAGTCCTTTCAGTCACCAGGATGAAATTGTTGCTGCCGGCTACCACAAGTTATCTCTGCAACGCTTCAATATAGATGTCGAGCTGACCTCCACCACTCGCGTCGGCTTTCATCGCTATCAGTATGGTGACAACGAGCAACGTCAAGTTTTGTTGGATTTGCAGGGGAATTTTGGCCCGTCTGCTTTGAGGAAAGGATCCTTTTCTCAGGTGGATGCGAATACTTTTCAAGGGCATGTGATCAACGAACCGACCGTTCGACGACCACGGCCAACCCCTGTGTTCTTCCATATCGAATTAGATACACCTGTCAGCGGCATTGAGGAGTCTGGTGGCGAAATATTGTTGACCCTTGAAGAGGGCGCAAAGCCTGTCCTCATGAAAGTCGGCATTTCTTATGTAGATGAAGCCGGCGCAAAAAACAACGTGCAGGCGGAATTACCTCATTGGGACTTCGATAGAACAGCGGCGGAGTCCAGACAGGAGTGGAATAGTTGGCTGTCAAAAATTTCGGTAACTGGTGGCAGCGAACAAGACAAAATACGGTTTTACACAGATCTGTTTCACGCCTTACAGGGCCGCAGAATTGTATCTGATGTAGATGGACGCTACTCCGATCAGACTTCAGAGCAACGTAAGATTAAGCAGATTCCCTTGGATGAATCTGGCACACCCAAGTTCACCCATCATAATTCGGATTCATTCTGGGGCGCGCAGTGGACCATCCAGACTCTCTGGCCTCTCGCCTACCCGAAAGTGGCCTCGAATTTCGTTAACTCTATGCTACTCATGTACCAGGATGGCGGCTACATTCCTCGAGGACCATCTGGCGGCAATTATACCCATGTGATGACAGGTGCCTCGTCTACGCCCTTTATCGTTAGTGCGTATATGAAGGGGATTCGAGATTTTGATATTGAGCTGGCTTATGAGGGGCTCAAGAAAAACCACCTCCCGGGTGGCACCATGGGGCGCGCCGGTTACGAGCATTACAGCGCATACTCTGGCGGTCTCGAGTACTACATTAATGACGGCTACGTGCCCTATCCGCTACCCAAAAAGAATGAGGCCTTTCATCAGGACGGTGCAGGTCAAACTCTGGAGTACGCGTTTCAGGACTGGACACTTGCTCAACTAGCGTTGGAACTCGGCAAAGCTGATGATGCGGACTATTTTGGCAAGCGCAGTAAGAACTACATCAATCTCTTCGATGTTGAGACCGGGTTTATCCGCCCACGTGATACAAGCGGGAACTGGCTGACTGACTTTGACCCCTACGACTACCGGATTGGTTTCGTTGAGTCCAATTCCTCGCAAATGACCTGGTTCGTACCCCATGATTATTCCGGGCTGAGTGAGTTGATGGGAGGAAAGGAACAAGCTGCACTGAAGCTTAACCAAGCCTTTGAAACAGCATCCCAATCTGGCTTTACCTCAGGATCATCACATGATGAGGAAGGCCTCGCTCAAAATAGACGGGTTCCGATTAATTATGGAAATCAACCATCCATTCAGACTGCATTTGTTTTTAACGAACTAGGAAAGCCCCACCTCACTCAGCACTGGTCTCGTGAAGTTATTAAAGCTGTGTATTCCGATGTTTCCGAGAAGCAAGGTTTTAACGGTGACGAGGATCAGGGCCTGATGGGTTCTCTGTCGGTATTGATGAAAATTGGTTTATTCCAGCTTGATGGAGGGACAGGAAAAGATGCCATTTATCAGATAGGGAGCCCTATTTTTGACACGATCGAAATTAGCCTTGACGACCACTACTATCCTGGAAAGACCTTCACAATCGAGACAAAAAATAATTCTGACAGAAATCGGTACGTTCAATCGATCACACTTAACGGCGAACCTCTTGACCGTTTTTACCTGACACATGATGAAATCGTTTCCGGCGGGCTACTGCTTCTGGAGATGGGCGAAACACCCAACATTTGAGGATAATAAAATGACAACACGGCGAAATTTTCTGAAAGGGTCAGGCGCTCTTTTAGCCACCTCAGCTTTAGCAATGAGTGCTTCAAGCTATTCACGCATTATCGGTGCGAATGATCGAGTCAACATTGCCCTCATGGGAGCCAGAAGTCGCGGCAAGGCCCTACTGGATGGTTTTCTTAACAGTCCGAATTGTGCGATTACACACATATGCGACGTAGACCGACACGTACTCGCCTCAACCAGCGAAATGCTGGTGGGTCGCGGGCAGGTAAAGCCCACCCTCGAAGAGGATGTGCGCAAGACACTGGAAGACAAGGACCTTGATGTACTTGCCATTGCTACACCCGATCACTGGCATGCGCCAGCCTCAATTATGGCGATGCAAGCCGGCAAGCACGTCTATGTAGAGAAGCCCTGCGGTCACAACCCGGCCGAGGGGGAAATGCTTGTCGCGGCACAGAAAAAGTACAACAAGGTTGTCCAGATGGGTAACCAGCAGCGGTCGTCTAATGAAACCGCGGAACTGATCAACTTAGTTCATCAGGGCGGTCTCGGTGATATATACAAAGTCTATACGTGGTACGCGAACAACCGTAAGTCCATCGGCAGCGGTAAAGTGATAGCCCCGCAAGAGTGGCTTAATTGGGACCTCTGGCAGGGACCCGCACCGCGCCGGGACTACCATAGCAACTACGTGCACTACAACTGGCACTGGTTCTGGCATTGGGGCACTGGCGAAACCTGCAATAATGCGGCGCACGAGCTGGATATCGCGCGCTGGGCACTACAAGCTGACTTCCCCGAGAAAGTCGCGGTCGATGCATCTCGTAATTTTTTCAAGGAAGATGACTGGCAGATGTACGACACCATGAACGCAGAGTTCACCTTTTCTGGCGACAAAAAAGTAATCTGGGAAGGACACTCCTGTAACAAAGTGCTTAAGTTTGGCCGCGGTCGCGGAATCCTGATCTATGGCACCAAGGGTTACGCGCTCCTTGATCGCGGTGGTTACGAGATATATGACCTCGACAATACGCTCCTGAAGCAGAGCAAGGTCGATCAGAGTAATGACTCCGCAGATTTGATGGGTGGCGGCATCCTCACTCGCCAACACGTTCGTAATTTCATGGATACATTGCGCGGCGATGCCGTTCTGCAAGCATCTCCCATCGACGAAGGTCATAAGAGCACCCTGATGTGTCATTTGGCCAACCTTTCCTATCGTGCCGATGAAACACTCATTTGCGACTCCAAAACCGGACGACCCACATCGAAAACGGCCATGCAGTACTGGGGTCGTGAGTACGCACCTGGATGGGAACCAAAGGTCTGAGGCAACTGAAGTAACGAGAGATTCAGGTCATGGTGTATCAAAGCTGTTTTCATTCCATGGGAACCCGATTGCAGATGCTGTTGGTGAATGTCGATCAGATGTTCGGCGAGCACCTTCAGGCTCTCGTCAGTCACCGGGTTCTCGAAATTGAACAAGCTATCAGTGTATACCTGCCTGACTCTCCCCTGACTCGCGCAAATGACATCCTGACGAGCCAGGACTCGGTAGAGATCGACGATGCAGAGCTGCTTCTTGCACTACGCACTGCACAGCAGGGTCTCGAGGCCACGAAAGGTTTTTACAACGCATCCTGTGGCGAGTTAGTTCGACGGGTAAAGGAGGGGCGTCCTCTCGACGGAATTTATGCTCCGTCATTCTCAGTGGAAGATGAAAACCGGCTTGTGTGTAGCCACGTAGGTTTGGGATTCGATTTCGGCGGTTTGGGTAAAGGAATTGCGTTGGACTCCGTAAGAGGCATTCTCGTTGCCGAAGGCATTGAGAATGCCTTGATCTCCTTTGGCGAGAGTTCAATATTGGGAATTGGCAGCCATCCCCATGGCGATCACTGGCCCATCGCGGTGCCTGATCCGACTGATACCTCAACGAGCCTCATTGACATCAAGCTGCGCGATAGTGGACTCACGTTGTCTTCCACCCTTGGCAATGGATTGCAACACGGTGAAATCCGGCAGCACATTGTTAACCCGATCGCCGGCAAGGTCGTGCTAGATCCGATCACTACCGCAGTACACTGCGACTCCCTGGCCTGGGGAGAGATGCTGAGCACAGCATCGCTCGTTTCCGGCTTTTCCTTTTCTACAGGTTTGATTCCCGAAACGGCAGGCCTGAAACATACGCATATTTTCAAACACTTCAGCAGGGATTTTTCAGATGTTTAACCTGTTCGAAAACCAGGAATTTCAGCGGCGACGCCGCGAGTTTTTACGCGACATATCCTTCCTCGCAGGATCGACGGCTCTCCTGTCCGCTGCACCCTGGGCGCAAGCGCTGTCCGCAGAGAATTTCTCAGAGATCAAAAAAAATGGGCGCGCACGGCTCGCCGTGATCGGCGTCGGCTCTAGAGGGCGCGCACTGTTGCTGAATCTTCAGGCTGTCGCACACGCTGAAATTACGGCAGTGTGCGATAGCTACCAGCCGCATCTCGACCGTGCCCACGGGCTCACGCAGGGAAAAGCAGATTCCTATCTCGACTACCGGGAAATACTCGGCCGAAAAGATATTGATGGGGTAGTCATTGCTACACCACTACACCAGCATAAACACATCACTATCGACGCTCTGAACGCCGGTATGCACGTGTTTTGTGAAAAATCCATGGCGCGCACTCTGGAAGACTGCCGGGAAATGGTGATTGCACAGAAGGCTACTGGTCGCATCTTACAGATAGGCCACCAGCGCCTGTTTAATCCTATTTACCTTCACGCCATGGACAAGATACGCAAGGGCGAACTGGGTGAGGTACATCAAATGCGGGCCTTCTGGCACCGCAATGGCGATTGGCGTCGTTCACTGCCAAATAATGATGCTTCTTTTGAAAAACGCTTCAACTGGCGCCTGTATAAGGAATCATCTGCCGGTTTGATGACTGAGCTCGCAAGCCACCAGATCCAGGTAGCCAATTGGCTTTTTGATGAAGTTCCGGCTCAGGTCATGGGCTCAGGGAGTATCTGTTTCTGGAAGGATGGTCGTGAAGTCTACGACCACGTTGCGCTAATTTACGAGTACTCAAAAGGGCGCAAACTGATTTATGACAGCCTGATCAGCAATAAAAAATATGGTCTGGAAGAGCAGGTTATGGGACATCTTGGCACCATGGAGCTTGAGGTGAATCGCCAGTACAGCGAGAACCCAGCTACTTCCAAAAACGTTAAGCAGTTGGCTGCAGAGATAGAGCGAGGTGAATGTAAACCCATCCCTATTGGTGGCGCCACCTGGCAGCCTGAAACCGGAACTCAGGAAGTGGGCACACCCATCCTGACCGGAGAGTACGAGGATACATTGCTACAAATGGAAGCATTCGCTGCTGCGGTGCTGAAGAACGAAGCTTACCCGGGTGTACTACGCGAAGGGTATCACGCATCCATTGGCGCCCTGCTCGGAGAGAAGGCAATGGATACCGGCAAGCCCGTAAAATGGCATGAACGATACATAATGCCAAAAGAAGCGGAAATAGCGACGCTATCTTTGACCTAAAACATTTTAATGTACGAGAGGAAATAATAATGAAGAAATTCAATATGCTACTGGCACTCACGATGGGTGTTTCAATGCACGCTAGCGCTGCTCAATGGCAAACGCTGTTTAACGGAGAGACCCTCGAAGGCTGGAAACAGCTCGGCGGCAATGCGAAATACACCGTAGAGGACGGTGCCATTGTTGGAACCTCCGTTGCCAATTCACCAAATAGCTTCCTCGCAACGGAACAAAACTTTGGCAACTTTATTTTCGAGGCCGAAATCAAGATCGACAGCGGAATGAACTCTGGCATCCAGTTCAGAAGCCAGTCACTGGAAAGCTATCAGAATGGTCGCGTGCATGGGTACCAGGCCGAGATCGACACCAGTAGCCGAAAATGGAGCGGAGGGATTTACGAAGAAGGCCGCCGCGGATGGCTGTATAACCTGTCGCGCAACGAAAGGTGCCAGGAAGCGTTAAACCTGGACGGCTGGAATCACTATCGGATCGAAGCTCTGGACAATCATATCCGCACTTGGGTCAACACCGTGCCCTGTGCCGACCTCCTGGATAACACGGAGGGGCACTCAGAGGGATTTATCGCCCTGCAAGTGCACAGCATCAAGGACAAGTCCCTGGTTGGAACCCAGATCGCGATGCGCAATCCGCAGGTCCTCACCGAGGATCTGGTAAAAAACAGCTGGTACACGCCTTCCGATGTGCAACAAATCAATTACCAGCCAAATACGCTGTCTGCGAAAGAAATGCAGGAGGGCTGGAAGCTGCTCTGGGATGGCAAAACCACTCAGGGTTGGAAGAGCGCTCGGGCCGAGGGATTCCCCAAAAAAGGCTGGGGTATCGACAATGGTGAACTGATTGTTTACTCCTCCGGCGGCCAAGAATCCCGCAATGGTGGAGACATTATCACTGAAGAAGAATTCTCCGAGTTTGAGCTTGAAGTCGACTTCAAGATTACCAAGGGTGCAAATTCCGGGATCAAGTACTTTGTCGACCCCGACCTACTCAAGGGACAAGGTTCAGCAATTGGTCTGGAATTCCAGATTCTGCACGATGAAAAACATCCCGATGCCAAGAAGGGACATCAGGGCAACCGCACTATCGGTTCGCTCTACGACCTGATTCCAGCGTCCAATCTGAGTGAAGCCAATCGTACGACAAAGCGCGTCAACCCTGTAGGCAGCTGGAATCGTGCGCGAATTGTAGTGAAAGATGGAAACGTGGAGCACTGGCTCAACAACATTAAAGTCGTGGAATACCCGCGAGGCAGCCAGATTTTTCGCTCGCTGGTTCAAATGAGTAAGTACGCCAAATGGAAGAACTTCGGCGAGTGGGAAAAAGGCCCTATCCTGCTCCAGGATCATGGCGATGAAGTTCACTTCCGCTCAATTAAGATCCGGGCTATTTGATAACACTCTGGTCAAGGCCCGCTGCCTCAGAATGCATTGAGGCAGCGGACCGCCGCACCGCGCTGGAACCCCCTCGATGACTATTCCCATTCTCTGCTTTGGCGAAGCACTGATCGACTTTCTCAACACGGGGAAGCAAAAAAACGGTGAACTCGCGCTCAATCAATTCACCCAGTTCCCCGGAGGTGCCCCTGCGAATGCGGCTGTCGCCATTGCCAAACTGGGAGGCGCGGCACGCTTTTCTGGATAGGTAGGAAGTGACACTTTCGGTGAGTTCCTTGTACAGGCGCTCGAGCAATATGGGGTAGATACGAGGCACACCTACCATCACACCACTGCTCCCACTGCACTGGCGTTCGTATTTCTCGATGAGCAAGGCGAGCGCAGTTTTCTATTCCACCGGGACAATAGTGCGGATATGGTAATGGAGCCCTCTCAGGTTGAGGACAACTGGTTTACAGAGCAACCTATCCTGCACTTTTGCAGTAATACCCTGACGCATCCAGGCATTACTGAAACTACCCGTACAGTTTTACAGCGTGCGCGCGCAAGAAACTGCCTGATCAGTTTCGACGTGAATCTCAGGCACAATTTATGGCCGTCAGGTAGCGCAGATAGGGACTTGATCAACCAGTTTGTGATGCAAAGCCAGCTGGTGAAGTTTTCAGTCGATGAGCTCCAGTATCTAAGTAACGGCGATAACGACGTCTATCTAAGACGCTGCATTGAGAATGGTGTGCGGGCGATTGTGGTAACGGATGGCGGCAACCCGATCAACCTTTATGCGGAAGGAGTTCACCGGGTAATCCAGGCACCAAATACCAATGTTGTCGACACCACTGGCGGCGGTGATGCCTTTATTGGTGCGGTACTCTTCGGGTTAAGCCGAAGTGATCGGTCAGCCATTGGGAAGATCGATCATTTATCCGCGCTGGTGGCATTTGCCAGCCATTGTGGCTCTATCGCCGTATCCCGCCCTGGTGCCTTCCCGGCATTTCCCTCGTTTGATGAAGTTGAGGCATTCTATTGTGGACTTCACTAGCAAAGAATTTTTACGTAACCATATACAGTCGATTCTTGATTTTTATCTGCCGCATATCCTCGACGAGAGTGGCGGCTTTTTTCAGAACTTCAAGGATGATGGTGAAGTATTCAACCCTGGGCAGCGGCACCTGGTGTCAAGCTGCAGGATGGTATGGAATTTCTGTAAAGCCTACGAACTGTTCGGCGATCAAAAATACCAGCAGCTGGCCCAACACGGCGTTGACTACATTCGGGAAAAACATTGGGATGCATCCCGCCAGGGCTACAACTGGACGCTGCGCGAGAATCACCAGGCGGATGATCAAACCAACCACTGTTATGGCCTGGCCTTTGTCATTCTGTGCTTTTCGGCCGCGCATCAGGCGGGGGTGAGCGGCGCTCAGGAAGACATACAGCGAGCCTACCACATACTCGAAACAAGACTGTGGGATGAGCAGTTTGGACTGTACGCAGATGAAGCATCACCGGACTGGTCGAGGATTAGTGATTACCGTGGTCAGAACGCAAATATGCACTGCTGCGAAGCGCTGCTAGCCGCCTTCGAGGCGACCAGTGAGTCTACCTATTTGGATCGTGCCTATCGTCTCGCAAAAACCGTATCAGTAAATCTCGCTGAGGAATCAAACGGTCTGATCTGGGAGCATTTCACGAAAGACCTGCGCATTGATTGGGAGTACAACAAAGACGACCCAAAAAATCTGTACCGCCCCTGGGGTTTCCAGCCAGGCCATCAGACCGAGTGGACCAAACTGCTGTTAACTTTGCACCAGCACAAGCCGGAAGACTGGATGCTGGAGCGGGCAAAATTTCTGTTCGATGTCGCACTGGACGCGAGCTGGGATAGTGAACGTGGTGGTATTTACTACGGATTTTCCCCGGATGGGGCTATCTGCGATGACGAGAAATATTTCTGGGTACAGGCGGAAACATTCGCAGCCGCCGCACGCCTGCAGATACAGATCGATGATCCGCACTATAAAGAGTGGTACAACAAAATCTGGCAGTACTGCTGGGACAACATGATTGATCACAAGCATGGTGCCTGGTACCGAATACTGTCTGCCGACAACAAAAAGCTTTCCGACGAGAAGTCTATTGCAGGTGGAAAGTGCGACTACCACTCGATCGGCGCGTGTTGGGACGTACTCCGGGTACTGGATAGTTGATTACTCCCGGAACGCTAAGCGGTTGCGCTCGCGGTGGAAATACCGCGGCCCGAATTCGCAGCTTGCGCCTTCGGGCCCGGGCTATTCGCTGTTCAGCCGGGCTCCATCGCCCCAGCCGCGCGCCCCATATACTCCGCGCGGGGAATAATAGCTCCGCGATGACCGATCACCCGCGCCGCGCACTGGTTGCCCGCGGCAACCGACTGTGCCGGCGTGGCGCCCTGCAGTCGGGCTGCGAGATAACCCGCATTAAACGAATCCCCGGCACCCGTGGTATCAACCACACGGCTGACCGGGGGCACGTCGATCGCGTCAAGCTCGCCATTAACCTGCATCAGAACGGGCTCTGCTCCGCGTTTGACAATCAGCTCGCTGACGCCAGCTGCCGTGTTTCGCTGTACACACTCCTCAACACGCGTATCACCCCACAAAGCCTGTTCGTCTTCAAACGTCAGCAGTGCCATATCGGTCTGTTGCAAAAAGTCCATCACCGCAATCTTCGCGACCTCTGCAGAAGCCCACAGGCGCGGACGATAGTTGCTGTCAAAAGCAACGCGACCACCATTGGCACGGTACTCCTGCAGGAACACCAGCAGTTCGCCACGCGCTTCCGGGCTCATGATCGCCAGGGTGATTCCGGAGAGATACAGGCAATCCATCTGACGCAGGTGCGCCTTGAGTGCTTCGCGGCGATCCGCATCCGCAAACAGCTCGCGGGCCGGGGACTCCCCTCGCCAGTAGGTAAAATAGCGTTCGCCATCGGCGGTGTTCTGGATCAAATACAGGCCGGGATTACGCCCCGGGAGCTGAGGGATAGCGCTGGTGTCGATGCCCTCCTGCGTGAGGCAGGCAAGTACTTCCTTACTGTGGGGGTCGTCGCCCAGCAAGGTTACATAACTGACGTTGACGCCACCGCGGGCAATGTAGACCGCCGTATTGTAAGTATCCCCAGCGAAGGGCTGCATAAACTGCGGCTTACTCGCGTCTCCGCTGCCAACCGCAGATTGCGGTGCGAGCTCAACCATGACTTCTCCCAGTGCTGCCAGTTTCACTTCTCTCTCCCGTGCGCCACAGGCGCCAAATTTTTAGTTATTGATGGTTGTGGACTTGTATTCTACAACCACCAATCGGATTCCAACCAGCACAAAAATGTCTTACCAGAATGCTTGACTGGTATAACCAATTTTTGGCACCATGCTAACAATCGTTGCTCACAACAGGGTTCTGTAGCGAGCATCGAGGTTTTCTCCATCGCCTGGCGCATCGGGTATAGGAGCCTGGTTTGGACCCCTTTGCTAACACTTCGCGCATACCGCCCGCTCCCGCAGCAGCCAGTGCTGCGCGGTGAGCCGGGCCCTTTTCTTTTATGGGCTCCATTTAGGTTTCTATCTGGCCCAAATGAGTTTCCGGCGCTGGTGAAACCACACAACAATAAACGGATTCGGCCTCCTTCTTTTCTAGCGACAAGCCAAGCGAAAACCTCGCGAGAGACACGAGCCGCCGGTTCCAAATGGCAAACCCGAAATCTGGAAGCATCCACATGACACGCCCTCTGATCCTGCATCCCGACCGTCTATTTCCGGCCGACCAAGTAAGCCGGGATATCGCGCGCAATCTTTACCAGAGCGTGAAAGACCTGCCGATCATCAGCCCGCACGGTCACACCGACCCGTCCTGGTTCGCCGACAACCAGCCCTTCGGCAACCCAGCGGACCTGCTGATCCGCCCGGATCACTATGTGTTCCGCATGCTCTACTCCCAGGGCGTTCCCCTGGAGAGCCTGGGCATCCGCACTCAGGACGGCACCCCGGTAGAACAGGACCCGCGCAAGATCTGGCAACTGCTGGCGGACAACTACCACCTGTTCCGCGGCACTCCATCGCGCACCTGGCTGGATACGGTTTTCCACGATGTATTTGGGCTGGATGTTCAGCTCAACAGCGACACCGCCGAGCTGTACTACGACCGCATCGACAGCGCATTGAAAACACCGGAGTTCCTGCCGCGGGCGCTGTTCGAGCGCTTCAATATCGAGGTGATTGCCACCACTGAGTCCCCGCTGGACGACCTGCGTCACCACCAGAAGATTCTGGACAGCGGCTGGAAAGGTCGTGTGATCACCGCCTTTCGCCCGGACCCGGTGCTGGATCCGGATTTCGAGGGCTTTACCGATAACCTGGCGCAGCTGGCTGAGATCACCGGTGAAGACACTTCCACCTGGTCCGGTTACCTGGCGGCCCTGCGCAACCGGCGCGAATTCTTCAAAAAGATGGGCGCGACCTCTACCGACCACGGCCACCCCACTGCGACCACCGCGAACCTGTCTGCGGCGGAAGCCGAGGCGCTGTTCCTGAAGGTAGTTACCGGTAATGGCAGTGCGGCAGATGCGGAGCTGTTCCGCGGCCAGATGCTGACCGAGATGGCGCGCATGAGTATCGAGGATGGCCTGGTGATGCAGATTCACCCGGGCTCTTTGCGCAATCACAACAAGGTGGTGTTCGAGCGCTTCGGCCGCGACAAAGGCTGCGATATTCCGTCCCCGACCGAGTACGTCAGCGCACTGCAACCGCTGCTGGAAGCAGTGGGCAACGAGCCGGAGCTGAGCATTATTCTGTTCACCCTGGACGAGACCAGCTACAGCCGCGAACTGGCGCCGCTGGCGGGCCACTACCCAGCGCTGAAACTGGGCCCGAGCTGGTGGTTCCACGACAGCCCGGAAGGTATGCGACGCTTCCGCGAGCAGGTGACCGAGACTGCCGGTTTCTACAATACCGTGGGCTTTAACGATGACACCCGCGCGTTCCTGTCCATCCCAGCCCGTCACGATGTGGCGCGCCGCATGGATTGTGTATGGCTGGCGCAACTGGTCAGCGACCACCGCCTGCAGGAAGACGAAGCCTTCGAACTGGCTGCGGACCTCGCCTACAACCTGGCGAAGAAAGCTTACAAGCTCTGAACTCTGTAGCTTGGTGGTGCTCTGGTCTGCCTTTGTGGCGCCGGAGCACCGGGTATCTGTTTTCAGAACCGCTGTGAACCCATCCCTGGGCGCTGCGGCGCAAACATCCTGTTTGCGACGCTTCTGAAAACAGATCCCCGGCACTCCCGCTTAACGTTAGAGCCCAATACTTCGTAAGCGAATTCACATTCGCTCAACCGAGTAGAGAATTTATGAGCCAAGAAAGACTCAACAACAAACTTCTGGAAAACCTCCCCGCCGAGGTGATCAAGCCGGCCTACGACCGCAACGAAGTCACCACCGGCATCGTGCACCTGGGCATCGGCGCTTTCCACCGCGCGCACCAGGCGTGGTTCACGGAAAACCGAATTGCCGCCGGGGAAAAGGACTGGGGCATTGTGGGCGCGAGCCTGCGCTCCGCCGGTGTACGCGATCAGCTGGTGCCGCAGAACGGCCTCTATTCCGTGGTGGAGAAATCCAACGCGGGCACCAAGGTGCAGATCGTCGGTGCGGTGAGTGATGTGCTGGTGGGCCCGGAAAGCCCGCAGCAATTACTCGAGCTGCTGGCCCAGGAAAGCGTGCGTATCGTTTCCCTGACCATCACCGAGAAAGGCTACTGCCACGATCCGGCAAGCGGTGACCTGAACCCGCAGCACCCGGATGTGATTCACGATCTGGCGAATCCTTCACAGCCCAAGTCTGCTCTGGGTTACATCGTCGGCGCCCTGGCCCTGCGCAAAGAGCGCGGTCTGCCGGGCTTTACCGTGCTGACCTGTGACAACCTGCCGTCCAACGGCAAGCTGCTGGGCAACGTACTGGGTCAGTTCGCGGAGAAAGTCGACAGCGAACTGGCGGCGTGGATTGCGGAAAACACCACGACGCCGTCCACCATGGTGGACCGCATCGTGCCTGCGACGACCGACGCGGATCGCGCAGAGCTGGAAGCGCTGATCGGCTGCCGCGACGAGGCGGCGGTGATGGCGGAGCCCTTCGCCCAGTGGGTTGTGGAAGACAATTTCCTGCGCGGCCGCCCGGAGTGGGACAAGGCCGGGGCGACCTTTGTAGACGATGTGGAAGTCTACGAGCTGATCAAGCTGCGTCTGCTGAACGGCAGCCACTCCCTGCTGGCCTACAGCGGCTATCTGGCGGGCTGCGAGACAGTGGCAGACGTGATGGCGGTACCGGCCTTCAACAAGCTGGCGCTGCACTTTATGCAGTCCGAGGCCACTACCTCTATCGACGTGCCCGCCGAGTTTGATATTGCCGCTTACCAGGCACAACTGATCGAGCGCTTCGAGAACCGCGCTCTGCGCCACCGCACCTGGCAGATCGCCATGGACGGTTCGCAGAAAATTCCGCAGCGCTGGCTCGGCACCCTGCGCCACCAGCTGGCGAACAACGGGGCGATCAATGGGTCTATCGAAGTGCTGAGCTTTGCGCTGGCCAACTGGATCCGTTACGTAGCCGCGGTGGACGAGAAAGGCAATACTATTGAGGTTTCCGACCCGCTGGCGGAGGAATTGAAAGCTATCTGCGATCAGTACAAGCCGCAAGGGAATGAAGCACTGGCCGCAAGCTTCCTCTCATTTACCCCGGTGTTCGGTGACGACCTGAAGCAGAGCGCATCGCTGCAGGAGGCGGTGGTGGACTGGCTGAACAAACTGGATGCACAGGGCACACTGACCTGTGTGGAAGAAGCGTTCGCAAGCCTGTAAGACGGTAAGTTTTTTGTGATCTATCTGCCGGCGGCTGTTCACGCTTAGTGAACAGTGATGTCGGCCTTTCCTTAGGGAATCAAACGTTTGTCGTTTCAATCCCGCAGCCTGTGCTGCGGGATTTTTTATGCCATCCGAAATAAAAAACCATCACTCGTTCGACGGTTTACCTATTGTTGCCAGGATACCCCCATCCACGTAAACCACCTGACCGTTGACGAAGTTGCTCGCGTCACTGGACAGGAACACCGCGGCGCCCTGCAGGTCTTCCGGGTTACCCCAGCGGCCTGCCGGGGTACGGCCAATAATGAAATCGTTGAACGGGTGGCCGTCCACACGGATCGGCGCGGTCTGGCTGGTGGCGAAGTAGCCCGGGCCAATACCGTTCACCTGGATATTGTGACGCGCCCACTCGGTCGCCATATTCTGGGTCAGCATTTTCAGGCCGCCCTTGGAGGCTGCGTAAGCGGAAACGCTGTCGCGACCCAGCTCGCTCATCATGGAGCAGATGTTGATGATCTTGCCCGCGCCGCGCTCGATCATACGGCGCACCACCGGGCGGCTCATTACCATCACGCCGGTCAGGTTGGTTTCCAGAACTTTGTTCCACTCGGACAGTTCCATTTCCAGCAGCGGTACGCGGCGGATAATACCGGCGTTGTTGACCAGCACATCGATCGAACCCTGCTCCTGCTCGATTACCGGCACCATTTCGTTCACTTCGTCTTCGTTGGTGACGTTGAACAGGTAGCCGTGGGCGTCGTAGCCTTTTTCACGCAGTTGCGCGACGGCGCCGTCGAGCTTTTCCTGGGAGGAGTGACCGGTGATCACCAGTTTGGCACCCGCGTTGCCGAGGCCTTCCGCCATCGCCATGCCGAGGCCGTGGGTAGCGCCGGTTACCAGGGCGAGTTTTCCGGTTAAGTCAAACAGTGACTTTGACATTCTTTAACTCCAATTCTTTTGGTAGATGCGCCGCGCTTATCTACCCTACGGATGTTCGGTAATTTCTGGATACCGGCCTTCGCCGGTATGACGCTAAGAATAATTCTTCGTCATCCCGGACTTGATCCGGGATCCAGTTAGGAAAAGGATCAACGCAACTCGTGGGGCTGCACAAAATCCATATCGTCGTAATCCAGGTTTTCACCCGCCATCCCCCAGATAAAGGTGTAGTTGGCGGTACCTACGCCGGAGTGCAGTGACCAGGTAGGAGAGATCACCGCCTGCTCATTGTGCATCCAGATGGTACGGGTCTGCCGGGGCGGGCCCATAAAATGGCATACCGCTTGATCTTCCGGCACATTGAAATACATGTAGGCTTCCATGCGGCGGCTGTGGGTATGGGCCGGCATGGTATTCCAGACACTGCCCGGCGCCAGCTCGGTCATCCCCATCTGCAATTGGCAGGTCTCGATAACACCGTGTACCAGCAGCTGGTTGATCACACGCTGGTTGCAGGTTTCACTGGCGCCCCGCTCCATAACATTCGCGTCGGCCTTGCTGACTTTCACCGTTGGGTAGGCACGGTGTGCCGGCGCGGAGTTCAGGTAGAACTTAGCCGGATTGGATTTGTCCGCACTATTCAGTTTCACTTCGACGGAACCACGCCCCACGTAGAGCGCTTCCTTGTGACCGATCTCGTGTACCGTGCCATCGACCTCCACGGTCCCGGCGCCACCAATATTGATGAATCCAATCTCGCGGCGCTCTAGGAAATACTCGGAGCGCAGTTCCTCGACGGTTTCCAGTTGTACAGTTTTCTCCACCGGCATGATGCCGCCAACGATCATGCGATCTACATGGGTGTAGGTAAGGCGCACCGTATCCGCCTCGAAAAGTTTCGGTACCAGAAACTCTTTGCGCAGGCGGTCGGTATCGTACTTCACATAGTCACTCGGGTGACTGGCGTAGCGCTCTTCAAATAGAGTTGTCATGTTCATTCCCAGTAGTACTTCAACGATCCCATTGGTCACAGGAGTCAAATGCGAAGGCGCTGATGGCCGGGCCCCTTTCGCGAGACCTTCTAAAACAGGGACGTTTTAGAAGAGCCCCCAGGGATGGGTTCACGGCGTGTCTCGCGAAAGGGGACCGGACAGCAGTGCCGCCACGGTGCCATTTAATAGCACCCAATCGTTATGGGTTAATTAAGATTCAGATTCCAACAGCTTGTACATCTCGACGCCGGAAGTGATAAACGGCGCGGTGCCTTTGGGGTCGTCGTCATAAATTGGCTCGCTCATGTAGTACTCGTAGCTGCCGTCGCGGCCAAAGCCGAGGCCCGCCACCTGGCACATATCGGTGATGCTGATGGTGCCGTCGGCGTGTACCTGTACGAACTCATCCAGCAGGCCCTGGTAAGCTTTTTTCGCGGTGGCCAGGTACTTCTCTTTCGGCAGGTAACCCTGGTTCAGCGCTTTGGCGTAGAAGTAGGTGAACATGGTGCTGGCGGTGGATTCCAGGTAGTTCCCACGCTTGCCCGGCTTGTCGATGATCTGCCACCAGGTACCGGTTTCCGCGTCCTGGTATTTTTCGATCACCGGTGCAATTTCGGCGATCATGCTCAGCAGGTACTGACGCTCTTCGGTGTTCTCTTCGGGAATAAAGTCCAGTACATCCACCAGCGCCATGGCCAGCCAGCCCATACCGCGGGCCCAGTGGTAGCCGGAGAGACCGGTTTCCTTGTCTGCCCAGACCTGCTGACGCTTTTCGTCCCAGGCGTGGTAGAAGAGGCCGGTTTCCGGGTCTTTCAGGATTTCGTTCACCAGTTTGAACTCCGCCAGCACTTCTTCCACATCGGGTTCTTCGTGCATCAGCTGTTCGTATTGGGCCAGGAACGGAATGCCCATGTAAACGCCATCCAGCCATACCTGATACGGGTAGATTTTCTTGTGCCAGAAGGCACCGGCGCTGGTG
The DNA here is from genome assembly GCF_021165935.1 of Microbulbifer elongatus. Taxonomy (NCBI): domain Bacteria; kingdom Pseudomonadati; phylum Pseudomonadota; class Gammaproteobacteria; order Cellvibrionales; family Microbulbiferaceae; genus Microbulbifer; species Microbulbifer elongatus. The sequence goes on from NZ_CP088953.1 coordinate 345,500, forward strand.
CGCGGGTGTTGTTCCAGTTGCTCAAACAGGGTATCCACGGCTTTTTTGTAGGCCGGATCCTGGTTGCGCTCGTACATGCGCAGCAGCATGGTGCCGGCGCGGATGCTGTCGATATTGTATTTTTCCTGCACGTAACCGTTGATGCTGCCATCTTCGTTGACGAAGGAACCCATCACGGTCTGCACTGCATCCGCGTAGCGCGCTTCCGGTGCGACCATATTCAGTTCGTCGTAGGCCTGCAGCACCATACCGGTGGTGTACTCGAAATAGGACGGGCGCTTGCGGATGTGGTCATAACCACCGAAGCGGTAATCCAGGGTTTTGCGCTCAAGCTCGGAGTCCGCCAGCTTTTTGCTCCATTCCAGCGCAACCTCTGCGGTCAGCGGCTTGTCGGTTTCGGCAACACTTGCCGCAGTGGTCAGGCGCTGACGCAGCGGCATGGTGAGTTTTTCCGCTTCCTGCTTCAGGTAAGTTTCAAACTCGGCCTTGGTGGTGATAGGGCCGTGCTCACTTTTGCTTTCGTTGGCCCAGGCCGCCACGAAGTAGTACTGCACTTCTTTGTCTGCCGGCTTCAGGATCGCCACCTGGTTGTGCTCGTCGGTGGTGGTTTCCTTGATCACCTTGTTCTTGGCAATCACCGCCATACCCAGGTTGGCGCCATCCAGGCTCTGCGGGCCGTAGGTGCCGAAATAGGTATAGGCGTGGCCGGTAATATCGGTATCGCCCAAGATCAACTCGGTGCCCTCGTGATTCACGATACCGGCCACCAGGTTATCCAGCTCTTCGCTGGTTTTTGCATTCACTTCCACCAGGCGGCTGCCGGCGTGCATGGACAGTACGGCAGTCAGGTCGGTCTGCAGGTCGGCAACGGGCTTCCAGCCTTTGTACTGCACCTTGAACGAGGAGTAGAGCTCGCCGTTTTCGGCGATGTCTACTTGCCAATCCTGTACATCGCTTACGCGAATCACTTTTTCGCCGTCCCAGTAGCCGTAGCCACCAACGCCAACGGAGCTGCCTACTTTCAGTACGTCCATGCCCCAGTCGGCCGGTTCGTGGTAGGAATCAAATCCGTCCTGTCCTACCCCCTGCAGCACCGGGGTCTGCACTTTTTTGCCGAAAATATCAAAGCCGTTGCGCCAGTCGAGGTACACGCGGTAACCCACCAAGTCGGATTCAATACCGGGACCTTCGTAGCGGATAAAGTAGGAGTGGTCGGTGTGCTCTTCAGGCACATCGAGGGAGCTTACGTTCTGGAAGCTGCCGCCCTTGTATTCACGCTCAACCCATTCTCCACCCACCTTGTGGGAGATTTCGGCCTGGGTGCGTTTCTCGCCTTCTAACGGCGCATCGGCTTCGGCGATACGCAGTTTCAGAGTTTCATCGACGGCAACATCTACAGTGAAGAGGATGCCGTCTTTGCTGCCATCGGCATCTTTGTCGATGGTCTGCACGGGAATCTGTTCAGCCTGGTTCCACACTGCAATCGGGGAGGCAAAACCGGCTTTCAATCCGAGTTCGTAGAAGCTGAGGTAAACCGCTTCGTCCAGGCGCGGGAAATCGGACGGATTGGATAGTTCCAGGTGGGCGATAGCGCTGGGCTTTTCTGCAGCCGGAGCCGCAGCCTCTTCCGGGGACTGCGCGGCCTTTTCGCCACAGGCAGTCAGGGTCGCCGCGGTGAGCGCGAACGCAAGGGCATTCAGACCCCGCTTGCTTTGGGACGGATCAAACAGTTTCACAGACATCTCCACAAATTCGGGTTTTATTCTGTTGTTTGCCATTCGAAAAAAGAACGGCGGTAAATCGAAAAACGGCCGGGTGCGACTTCGAATTCTCAACACCGGTGTTTCCACCGGCAGAATCCCTGCACCCGGCCGCTCTATTCAGTACTGCATCGAGCTCTTAATCGTTACTTTTAATTAAAAGTTTGGATTAGAACTTGTACTGAGCACCTACGTAGTACTGACGACCGGTAGTGTGGTCAACCACGATACGACCGGAGCTGTCGATCATCTGACGGTTGGCTTCGTTGGTCAGGTTGATACCTTCGAAGCTCAGCTTCCAGTTGTCGTTCACGTCGTAGCTGGCTACGAAGTCGATGTTGCCAGTACCTTCGGTGTACTCGGTGTCATTACCGTTACGCACAGCCGCCGGAGATTGAGTCAGGTAGTCACTACGCTTCGCGTAGGAAACACGTGCGCTCCAATCTTCGTTTTCGTAGTACACGGTGGCGTTGTAGGTATTTTTGGACATACCGGTCAACACGTCGTACATCGGGTTTTCTTTGGTGCCGTAATTCATCTCGGAATCTACATAGGTGTAGTTCAGAATGAGGCCGTAGTTGTCGAAGAACATCTGCTGATACTGCAGCTCGATACCGCTCAGCTCACCACCTTCACCGTTTACGTTACGAGAAACATCCCAGATACTGGTTTCGTCGTAACTACCCTCATCGGCAAGCGCAGACGCGTCCAGGCCAGTTTCAGCCCAGGAAATACCGGAGTCGGTCTGACGGGTAATGAAGGAATCGATATCCTTATAGAAATAGGCTGCTGCGAATACCGCCTCATCAGAGAAGTACCACTCGTAAGACACGTCATAAGCCCGGGCACGGAACGGATCCAGTTTCGGGTTACCGTAGCTGATGCTGCCGTTAAACTGATCAATTTTACCGCCTGGAGTCAGCGACCCCAGAGACGGACGCGCCATGACGTCGGCCACGGACAAGCGCACGACCATGTCTTCATGGACGTCCAGCGCTAGGTTCAGAGATGGCAGGGTATCGTCATACTTGTTTTCGGCAGTGACGCCAACCAGGTTGCCACCGATGTCGGCGAGACCTGCGGATTCAACTTCAGTCGTTACCTGACGCACACCCACATTACCGCGCAGCGGCAGACCCGCAACTTCGGAACTCCAATCCAACTGCACAAAGTAGCCAAGGCTATCTTCTTTCACGTTACGGATATCTTGCGCACGCGGTGCCATACCGGCCGCAACTTCGTCAGCATAAGTGGCCAGGGTGGAATGCACATCGGGGGAGAACCAGCTAATACCCTTCATACTGGTTGTGCTGCCCGCGAGTTCAGTTGCGGAAATACCGCTGAACTTCGGACCAGAGCGCATTTCAGCCACATCGAACTCAAAGCTTTTCTGAGACACGCCACCTTTCAGCGTCATGGTGTCGTTCAGATCAAACTCCAGATTGAACGCCGCGGTGTCAAAGCTGTTATCCACAGTGTTTGGACGATGACGCAATTCAACGAAGTCAAAATTGGACGGGTCGGAAGTATCGAAGTCCGCAAAATCAATGCTGCCGCCGGAGGTGGTGGCGTTGTAGGTAAAACTGTTCTGCACATTGATTGCATCAACGATGGCAGTGGTCTGCATCGGGTTGCTGTAGTTGGACTCGGATGTACCCCAAAGGACATCACCGCGCAGACGATCGGTAAACTCGTGAGATGCACGGATTGATACCTGGTCGAATTTGGTTTCCAACTCATCGAAACGGTGCTCAACACGTAGATCGTAATTATCTACCGTCATGGAAGTAATGGTGCCATTACTGTCCATGGTGTAATCCGTCACATCGTATTCCGGGTAGTTGCCGCCATCCTTCAAGCTAACAGATACAAACTCTTCTTCACGAGTAGCGTCGAACCGAGAGGTCAGATAATCAACCAGAATTTCGGTGCTTTCGGTGGGACGGAACTGCAGAGTACCGGTAAAGCCCTGGCGCTCCTGCTCGTGGGTAAACTTGCCGTAGCGCGGAATACACGGGAAGAAACCTTCGTTCAGTGCTGCCAGCTCACTGTCATCCGCACAGGCAGAGCAATTGGCAATTTCTTCACTGGCAGTCCAGCGCACTGTGGAGAAACCTTCCTCCAGAATATTGCGATCGGAGTAGGAGTAAGAAGCCATCCAGCCGAACGTCTCGGCTTCGTTCTTGCCGCCTACCAGGAAGGAGGTACGCGGATTCGCTTCCTGTGACTGGCTGTTATAGCCGTACTGCATGTTGGCCGCGAAAGTAAACTCATCAGCCATGTCCAGCGGTCGGCCGGTACCCAGGTCAACGGTTGCACCCAGGGAACCCTCGTCGAGGTCTGCCGCCATGGTTTTATGAACGGTCAGATTGGAGAACAGCTCGGAAGCAAAGGTGTTGAAGTCAAAGGTGCGATCGCGGTTCGCGCCGCCGGAGGAATCGGCACCGCCGGTAGTGGAAATCGCTTCCAGACCGTTGATGCGCACACGAGTGAATTGGGAACCCAGGCCACGAACGGCAATGTTACGGCCTTCACCGGCATCACGGGTAATGGCGACACCCGGAATACGCTGCAGGGATTCCGCCAGGTTGAGGTCGGGGAAATCGGCGATATCTTCCGCCAGAATGGTGTCTTTGCTGCCTACAGCATCGCGTTTCTGGTCGAGGGCTTTTGCGAGGCTGGCACGGTAACTACCAGTTACCGTGATCTCTTCCAGGGCTGCATCGCCAATTTGGCTGTCTTGGGCTTGTGCAAAGGCCGGCACCGCAATCATGGCCATTGCAAGAGTGAGTGGTTTCAGCTCAAAGGTCTTCATGACTCTCATCTCCGCTTGTCGTCGTTATTCTGGTAAAACCTTTTTGGTAATACCGCTTATTATCAATGCAGGTCGATAGTCGCACACGGATTACCAACTATCAACTTTTGGCTGACCAATTTTTTACTTTTTTTGATTGCTTTACGGCCGATTAGGAAGAATATCGCGCCAGCCCGGCTTAATCCAGCGCGCGGGAGAGCGCGCTGTCGGGCTCAACGTGGTTGCATTTGCGTTAGATGGCTGAGAGGTCAGCCGGGCTGGAATAGCTGACCATTGATCGATAATTGACTCACGGTCAGGCCAGTCACTTCTTCGATTACACCAATGGAATCCGCGTGCTCAATGCGGCTGTTGGAAATTCGCAGATCGCGAATCGGGGCGCGCTCGAAGCCGCGGATCTGGAAGGCACGCCTGGCTTTCTTGCACACCAGGTTTTCCACCTGAATGTTGTAAACAGTGGGGTCAAAGTCGCCCTTGTCGCCTTCTTCGTAGTAGAAGTTGATGACGATGACGTCTTTTACCTCCCCAATGGTCAGATTCCGTACGTAGATATCGTGAATCTCGCCACCGCGCACGGAGTTGGTCTTGATCCGCAGCCCCCGCTCCAGGTGCGGGCTGCTCATCACACAGTCTTCCAGAAAGACGTTGCGCACGCCGCCAGAGATTTCGCTGCCCAGCACCAGGCCACCGTGACCATCGCGCATCTGACAGTTCCGCACCACCACATTCTCGGTCGGCACATTGACGCGACGGCCATCCGCATTGCGACCGGACTTGATCGCAATACAGTCATCGCCGTTATCGAACAGGCAGCCTTCAATCAGCACATTGCGGCAGGATTCCGGGTCGCAGCCATCGGAGTTTGGCCCATGGCTTCTCGTGGTCACACCGCGCACGGTGAGACTGTTGCACAGCACCGGGTGGATTACCCAGAACGGAGAGTTCTCCAGGGTCACACCTTCGATCAGCACGTTATCGCACTCGTAGAACTGCACCAGGGGCGGGCGCAGGAAGGAGCCTTCGGCGTAGAGGCGCTCGGCCACCGGCACACCGGCCTCGACATCTTTCATCAATGCATCACGGGGGCCGTGCTAGGTATCACCTTCATTGGTGCTGTTGTCGCACTTGGTATTTTTCCCCTTCCAGGGCCACCAGGTGTGGCAGTCGGCACCGCCGTCGATCAGCCCCTTACCGGTCAGGGCGATATTCTCGCACCGATGGGCGTAGATCAGCGGGGAGTACCCCATCATCTCCATGCCCTCCCAGCGGGTTTTTACCGCGGGCAGATAGCGTTCGGGTTCGGGGATAAAGTGAATCTCCGCACCTTCCTGCAGGTGCAGCTCGGTATTGGAAGCCAGATGAATGGGGCCAGTACGATATTTGCCCGCCGGCACCACAATGCGCCCGCCACCGGCCTTGCGGCTTGCCTCCACCGCTGCGGCAAAAGCTTCGGAGGCATCTTCACCCTCGCCTTGCGCGCCCAGGTCGCGCAGATTGAAATCGCGCGCGGGAATCACCGGCAGCTGGATATCGGACAGAATCTTCGGCACCCGAGCCCAGGGGCCGGCATATTCGGCCCGTGGCGGGCGGCTCATGGCGACGGCCTGGGGCAGCAGCCCCGGCACAGCGGGTAGCGCGGCAGCGGCGGCCAGTGATTGCAGGAAGACTCGGCGGTTGAGTCCGGTCATAAATACCTCCCGGGACTTATTCTTTTACAGGCGTAGGACTAGTGTTCATCGCTGACAGGTCACACAAATGGCAAGACCAGTTTCAAAGTCGGCTCAATAATGTCATACCAATTTAACCAGGACAATAACCATGCGGTCACGCCGATCGTGAATCCGCCTGTCCGGTTCGCGACAAAACTCCTGGATCGCGGCCGAGATAGCAGGCACAAAAAAGCCGGCACAGGGCCGGCTTTTCGGGGAGGCGGGATTGAGTCCTAGGGCAGCGCAAAACGCTGACGCGCGGCGCTCATTTCACGGCGCGCCTGCTCCAGTGCCTCGGCTTCCGTGGCATCGAGCAACTGCTGCACGACCCGCTGAAGGTGATCGCGCATGGCATTGCGCGCGCCGTCCGGGTCGCGGCTCTTGATCGCATCCAGAATCCGGCGGTGCTCTTCAATACGGGGCTTGGACCCGGCCTGACGCACCTTTTCCAGAATGCGGGCGGAAACCGATGAACTGTTGCGCAGCTTCCACAGGTGCTCACAAACCGACACCACCGCGTCGTTGTGGGTGCATTGGGCGATATGCAGGTGAAACTTTTCATCCGCGACTTCCGCACTGGATTCCGTCGCATTCTCCGCGACCATTTCTTCCAGGATGGACTCCAGCTGCTGCACCTCATCGTCGGTCATTTCGCGCGCAGCCAGGCCCGCGGCCTCGCCCTCAAACATCATGCGTGCCTACAGGATCTCGAATGCACCGATATCGCTCTCCCCGGCGGAAAAGGCGCTGGCTTCGGAGTCGGTCACGTAGACCCCGGAGCCACCTTTCACTTCCACACAGCCTGCCAGCTCCAGCGCAATGATCGCCTCGCGCACGGTGGGGCGGCTGACCTCAAAACGTTCGGCCAGTTTGCGCTCTGCGGGCAGACGGGTACCGGCCGGGTAGTCACCGGCGGCAATGGCAGCGGCCAGTTTTTCGGCCACCTGTTGATAAAGTCTGGCACCCTGCATTGAACTTCACTCCTGCAAATTTTGCTGCATCTGTTTTTGTTGGTGTTGCGCTCCGGGTACACCTATTTCGGTGCACCGCCGGCGCGGCCCATGCCGCACTCCGCTCGCGCGGCCGCCAGCCGACTCCCAACCGCTAGGTAATGGTAATCCCGATTGGGTCACTTTCAGACAAACCTGCCTGACCCATCCGCCCCCGCTACCGCACCGCTCGTCCGGCTCCCAAGCCGCATTTTCCGGCAAGTTTCGTGTGAACCGGTGCATATATATAAGTTGGGGAAATATTGCACGGATTCTAGCAGATGGGGTTTAACCACCACAATACAGAAATAGCCAATACAGTCTTACCAAATTGGTCTACCCTTCCGATTGCGGCCTTACCAATATAGTGTTAGATTGCAACCAATCATAACGACAACTGACCGCAAGTCCTTTTCAGCGGAGTCAGGACAAGATGGATCTCATTCATATACATACCGACGATAACGTCGCCGTCAGCAAGGCCCCTCTGCCCGCCGGCACGCTGGTCAACTGGCACGGCAGTCTGATGCCGCTGGTGACCGATGTACCCGCGATGCACAAGGTCTGCGTGCACCCGATTGCAGCGGGCCAGCCCGTGATCAAGTACGGCCAGGTTATCGGCTTTGCGCGGGAGGACATTGCTCCCGGCACCCACGTGCACGAATTCAATATGCAGGCGGGCGACCATCAGGTGGAGCACGACTTCTGCCGGGACTATGTGCCGACGGAATACGTCGCGCCAGAGCTGCGTGCCACATTTATGGGATATCGGCGCCCCACAGGCAAAGCCGGCACCCGCAATTATCTCGCCGTGGTTTCCACGGTAAATTGTTCGGTGACGGTGTCCCGGGCAATCGCCGCGCATTTTCGCGATAGTGGCAAGCTGCGTGATTTCCCCAACGTGGACGGTGTTGTTGCTCTGGGCCACGACAGTGGCTGCGGTATGTCCACGACCGGCGAAGGCTACCAGACCTTACTGCGCACCCTCCACGGCTATATCGCACACCCGAATTTTGCCGGCGTTCTGCTGGTTGGCCTGGGTTGCGAGGCCATGCAGATCGGTAGCCTGATGCGCGAAACCGGTCTTCGGGAAGGCGACAACTTCCAGATAATGACGATCCAGCAACAGGGGGGGACTCGCGCGGCGATCGAGTCTGGCATCGAGCGCCTGACTGAAATGCTGCCGGCTGCCAATGCCTGCGAGCGCGAGGTCATCCCGGCATCCGAACTGACCCTGGCGGTGCAGTGTGGCGGCAGTGATGCTTATTCCGGTATTACCGCCAACGCCGGTCTCGGCGCTGCTGCAGATATTCTGGTGCGCCAGGGGGGCACCGTGATCTATTCAGAAACCCCGGAGATTTTTGGGGCAGAACACTTACTGACTCGCCGAGCCTGCTCGCCTGAGGTCGCACAGAAGCTGGTCGACCGGATTACCTGGTGGGAGCATTACACCAGGATTAACGGTGTCGAGCTGAACAATAACCCATCCCCGGGAAACAAAGCCGGTGGCCTGACGACGATTGCCGAAAAATCCCTCGGCGCACAGGCAAAAGGCGGCACTACCGCACTGCAGGACGTTTACCTGTATGGTGAGCAGGTGCGCGAAAAAGGGCTGGTGTTTATGGACAGCCCGGGGTTCGACCCGGTATCCGTCACCGGGCAGGTGGCGAGTGGGGCGAACATCGTATGCTTCACCACCGGGCGCGGCTCGGCATTTGGTGGCAAACCGGTGCCGAGTATCAAGCTGGCGAGCAATTCGAACCTGTTTGAGCGTATGCGAGAAGATATGGATATCGACTGCGGCGGAATACTGGATAAACGGTTCACCGTCGCCGAGTGCGGCGAGATGATATTTCAGCATGTTCTGGCGATCGCTTCCGGCGAGCAGAGTGCCAGTGAAAGGCTGGACTACGGCGACAATGAATTTGCCCCCTGGCATATCGGCGCGGTGGTGTGATGCCATCCAGTCCGCCACAAAAAACCGGCATCCGATGCCGGTTTTTTGTGGCCACCGATGGTCAAACGGCAGTAATCAGGCCGTTTCCACCTCCTTTGGAAAATCCACCAGCGCCGACTGCAGATAGGCAGGCGTGCACTTGGGACACTGCTTGTACACAAAGGCTTTACGCGCGCGGTGATATTCTGCCTGCGGATCAAAGAAAGTGCGCCGCATAATCTCCAGCTCCTCACGACGATAGGCTGCCAGGGGCTTGATACGCTCATCCTCGGCGCGACGCTCCTGTTTCTCCGTCAACAACAGACTGACGCTTTCCGGTGCGGCCAGAGCCGTGCAGTAATCCCGCAACTCACGGTTAAAGGCCTCCGGATCTTCCGAAAACAGCAGATCGGCATAACCGTCCTCCAGCGCCTCCGAGGCAAGCACCGGCATACAGGAGGTGGTGTAGCGCTTCGCCATCTCGCCACCCAACCGGCGCGGCAACAGGTAGGTCCAGTACTCGGAACCGTATAGGCCCATGGTCTGATAATGGGGGTTGATCACAACCCCATCGCGCACGATGACCAGGTCTGACGCCAGCGCCATCATGGCCCCGCCAGCACCGGCATTGGAGCGCACCGCAGAAACCGTGATCTTGTCCTGGGTATGGATCACCTCTGCAACAAAATCATCGATGGCGTTAATGTTTTCCCAGGACTCCTCGGCCGGGTCATCCGCCGCTTCAATGGTATTGAGGTGGATACCATTGCTCCAGAACTCATCCCCGCCCATAAGCACAATCACCTTCACATCGGAAGCCGCCAGCTCGCGGTACTGAGCCAGCAACGCTTTGCACTGCCCGGTGGACATGGCACCGCCGTGAAAGGACCAGAATAGATAGGCCACATTATCGGTGTACTCGACCCAGATATCCTGCACCGCAGGCGGTGCTTCCGGAAGCGCATCCACCGGGTAATCCAGCAATGGCGGAATCACGTCTGCCGCCGGTAATTTGAAGCTACCGGCGACTTTGGCGTGAGAAAGCCACACCGCACCATCTACCGTTGCCCGACAGATGCGGCCACCGGCACTGACCAGATACGCCCCCGGTGTGCCGGTAAATTCCTGCGCCGCCACGCCGCCGAACAGGTTAACGGTGACCCCGCCGATTTCTTCCCGAATACCGGGCAGGCTATCCGCGGCACGCAGTTTTTTCAGCACGACCGCGGTGGTGTCCTGCTGCCAGTCGATGGCGCGGTCCTTCTGCGTCATGGTAGGTAACAGACAACCGGGCGCACGGGCTTCATCCAGCGGGCGCGGCACGAAATCATTCTCCATAAAAGACTGGATCGCCTGCTTTACCAGTGCCACCGCGGTGGTGGTAACTTCGCGGCGATAAAGGCTGGATTTGGACGCGCCCGGACGCAGTGGAAAGTTTTGTGTACCCCAGATATCCCCGGCATCCATGGTGTCATTGGCCTGCAGCAGGGTGACACCCCAGCGGGGCTGCTCCTGATGGATGGCCCAGTCCAGCGACGAAGGCCCGCGATCGCCTTCGATGCCGGGATGCACCACCAGACAGGGCAGCTGCTGCCATATCGCATCGGGAATTTTATGTTTTAAAAACGGACAGATGATCAAATTCGGACGAAAGCGCTCGACCGCTGCTTCCATCTCGGCGTCACTGGTCGCTAGTTGCACCAACAGTTCACACCCGGATCGAGACAGTTCGCGGTGCACGCGCTGACTCAAACCATTGAAAGCACTGCACAGTAGCAGTACGCGCATTTATACCTCCATGTATATTGATTGTTATTATTTACGTCCCCACATGCTTGCTACATACACGGTGAGACAACAGGATGATAATAAAAATTATCCCGAAATCAGCAAGCGATTTAGATTATCTCCCTTCAGTGAGAACCAGGTCCGACTAAATTGTTGCATTAAGTCTGCCAATTTTGCATCAGCCCCGGGTCGTAGAAATAAAAAAGGCACGAGTCTCGTGCCTTTTTTATCAGGTTTTTACGGTATTGAACGAATGACCGGTAAAAACGACGTATCGAATTTTTGTTCGGTTTCCATGCACCGTGGCGACGGCAATGGATGCCTGCGGGCACCACTGCGTGTCAGGAACGTTCGGGTGCTTTACTCAGCAGTACAATAATCAACGTAGCCAGTGGACCGAACAGCAAACTGATTATCCACCAGAAAAGCCCACTGCGATTTTTTCCCTGGGCAAGCCCCGCATTAATCAGAGACAGCGTTCCCCAGCCAACCAGCCACTCTCGCGACTGGATCATGACCTGATACTCTTCCATGCGGCGGACTCCTTGAAAATGGGGGCTATAACCGTAAAAAAATCAGGCAGCGTTAACTGTCCTGCAGGAAACGGGCAATCGTGCGGAAACCGTGCCCCTTGGCACCTTGCGCCCACTGATCGTTGGCACCGGGAAGGTAGGAGCCGGAAAGATCCATATGCACCCAGCCGCGCCCTTCATCACGTACGAATTTCGCGAGAAACGCCGCAGCAGTGGATGCGCCCGGGGTACCATCCATTCCGACGTTGGCAATTTCTGCAAACCCTGAAGGGATCTGCTCCAGATGAAATTTTTCCAGCGGCAGGCGCCAGGCTTTTTCATTTTCTGCTTTTGCTGCACTCAGCACCTTGTCCGCCATGGCATCTTCCAGGCTCAGTACCGAGTTGTAGTCCCGCCCGACTGCCATTTTCGCGGCACCGGTCAGGGTTGCTGCGTCGAGAATATACTGCGGGTTCTGGTCACTGGCCTCCAGCAGACCGTCCGCCAGCACCAGGCGCCCTTCCGCATCGGTATTCAGAATTTCCGCGGTCACACCATTTCTGTAGGTGATCACATCACCCAGTTTGAAAGCGGTTCCGGAGATCAGGTTCTCCGCACAACACAGGTACAGCTTGACGCGCTTCTGTAATCCTCGGGCGATAGCCAGTGCCAGGCCGCCGCTCACCATGGCCGCGCCGCCCATATCGGATTTCATATGCGCCATGCCCGCCGACGGCTTGATACTGTAGCCACCGGAGTCGAAGGTAATACCCTTACCCACCAGGCAGATATCCACCGCAGCATCGCTTTTTCCGGTGGGGTTGTAGTCCAGCTGCAGCATGGCACCGCCCCGCTCACTGCCACGACCTACGTTGTAGATGCCCATAAAGCCTTCATCCAGCAGCGCGTCACCGTCGACGATGCGGTAGCTCACCGCATCCGGCGCGAGCTTCTGCAGCATGTCAGCAGCACTTTCCGCCAGGGCGCGGGGAAAGATGTTTTCCGGGGAGCCGTTGGTGATCTCGCGCACCCATAACCCGGCCGCCTTGCGCGCTTCCAGTTCCTCGCGCTCCGCGCCCTCCGCCAGCCCCCAGTCCAGTGTGCTTTTGCGGTTGGGATTGTAGTAACCCGCCCAGAATGCCCAGCGGCTCTCCAGATCCCAGTTGTCACCGGCAAGAGTGATGTCGGTGATGCCCATACCATCCAGACGGCGCGCAGCGCGCTGTACTGCCACCAGAAGACCGCCGGTTGCGTCGGTGGCATGAATACGCGCTTCGGATTCCGCAAAGCTCAGCAGTGCATTTTTCCCCCAGTGCTCTGCCGCCGCAGTTGTTTCCAGCTTTACCTGCATCGCCGTTGTCATCTTCACACCTTGCTTGATTTCGAGAAATAGAATGATGGGTAGCCTAATGGCTGCCTGTGTCTGTGACACTGTATTGGGTCATTCTAGCAGCCTGCAAGGGCCAAAGGTTTGCGCGCCCCGGGACACTGCCGATACACTTCAGGGGTTAAAAATAACGACAAGGATGTGACTTATGGCCGATGCCTGCCACTACCACTCCAGCGCCGATGCCGTCTGGCACTGCACTGGATGCAGTAAGGAGTACTGCGGGGACTGCGTTCCCGGATCTGTGGATAACTATTATCAATCCACCCCCAAATGCATTCTGTGCAACAACCGGCTGGAAAATGTCGGCGCCAGCAACAAGGCCAAGCCGTTCTGGCAGATGGCCCCCTTCTACTTTCGCTACGCTATCAGCCCCGGTCCCCTGACCGTTTCCGCCATCTGTGCAGTGGCGGCGCTGGCCATCAGCGGACTTGGATGGCTCTCCATCTTTGTACTGGTGGCCATGCTGGCGGTGGTGATCCGCTACAACCTGCTGGTGATCGAGAAACTGGCCAGCGGCGACCTGAACGCCCCAACCTTCGGCGACGCCCAGGACGGGCGCAGCGCCGCGGTCTTTGCCCGTGTGATCGGCATGATACTGGTCGCCGGTGGCGGCGGTGCGCTGGTAATGAGCACCTTTGGCGAGGGCGCCACCCAGGCCTACTCCATCGCGCTGTCGCTGCTGGGCCCGGCGGCGATGATCGTGCTGGCGCTGGAACACAGCCTGCGGGCGGCAGTAAACCCCCTCAAGCTGCTGCATTTCACCCTGATTATCGGCTGGCCCTACTGGCTGCTGTGGTTGTCCACAAGTGCGGTCTCGGCGGCGCCGGGCCTTCTGCTGCCGGTGGTCGCCGGCAAACTGCCGGTGTGGATGCTATTGCCGTTACTGGCCTTCGCCACCAGCTATTTCTCGATCGTGACCAGTGCCATGATGGGCTACATCTGTCTGACCCGGCAGAAAAAGCTCGGCGTCACCTCACAGGTGGACGACCAGGACTATCTGGAGGAGCGGGAGTTTGACCGGCGCAAGGCGCTGGCGGATGCGAGTATTTTCCTGCGTGAAGGGCGCTTCGATGAGGCGCGCAAGACGCTGGTCAGCGTACTGCGCCAGCAGCCCAACGATATCCCCCTGAACGAACGCTATTACCGCCTGTTGCTGGCCACCGATGACAAGAAGGCCCTGCGGGAACTGGGGCCGCACCTGCTGGAACGGTTCGTTACCCTGAACCAGCCCCACAAGGCCGCGGAGCTGTATGTGGCGACCATGCAATCCCACGGCGCTCCGGCCATCGACAAGTCCTTATTGCGCCACCAGATCGCCGAGGCACTCTACCGCCAGCGCCAGTTCAAACCGGCACTGGCGTTGGTGAACAACCTGCACAAGGAAGACCCCCACTATACCCGTCTGGATAGCGCATACCTGTTACTGGCGAAAATCTATATGGACGGGTTCAACCGCACGGACAACAGCCGCAAACTGCTGGCGTTTGTGCGCGGTAAGTTTCCGAAAAGTGCGGTGCTTGGGGAAGTGAAACAGCTGGAGGCGATTCTCGCCGCGGAAGAAAACGCACAGCCTGCTTAACTTTCGTCACCCCCGCGAAGGCGGGGGTCCAGAATACCGAGGTGCCGAAAAAAAATTCTGGATTCCCGCCTTCGCGGGAATGACGGTAGAGAGACCTAAACCGCCGCCGGCTGTAACGTCCGCGCAAAATCCAGTGCCCTGCGCGCACGCTCTTCATCGCCGCAACGGCGGTAGTGTTCGACCAGGCCATTGGCCAGGCGCGCCATCAGCGGGTGGCGCTGCTGTTTTTGCTGCAGGCGCTGCAGTAAGACTTCCACCAATCCCCAGTGTTTTTCCCCCGCCGCCCGCTGCGCCAGAACAAGACACACACGCGCCGTGAGCGCACGGGGCTCTCGGGTTTGGGCGAGATAGGATTCCAACCCTTCCGCTACCGGCGCAAAGTCCTGCTCGGGCATCTTGGCCAGGGCAAACAGCCCCAGCCAGGCGCGGTGGTGGGCCTCGCTTTCGGGTGCCAGAGCGGTGAGCTCGATGGACTTCCGGATCAGGGACAGGGATTCCGGATGCTGCCTGACCGCGGCGGTGGCGGCCTGACCCGCCTCCAGCAGCTTGCCGCTATTCTGCAGGGATTCGATACGCGCCAGCGCCAATTGCTCCGGGGTCGGAGGCAGGTCTTCTTCCACTTGGATCTCGCGGCTGGGGCGCACGCGAATCAGCGCCATGGTGCAGACAAACCCCGCAATCAGTCCGCCGAAGTGCGCCCAGTAGGCGATATTCTCGCTGCCGAAGAAATACCCGAAGACTTCCTTGCCCAACCACAGGGGCAGCACCATCAGTGCCGGTGCGGTGAATTCGCCAAAAGCAAAACCCAGGGTGTAGAAGAACCGCAGTCGACGAATCCCGTAGACGGCAACAAACATACCCATCACCGCAGAGACGGCACCGGAGGCACCGATCATCGGCATCATGCTGCCCGCTTCCACCCCCATGTGCAGACCGGCGGCGGCGAGGCCACCGACAAGATACAGACCGATAAACCAGGCGGCACCCAGTGCCAGTTCCACCGACAGACCAAACAGCAGCAGGAAGACCATATTGCCCAGCAGGTGATCCCAGCCGCCGTGCAGGAACATATGCCCCAATAACCCCTTGAGGGTGGGCTCTGCGGGTATCAGGCCAAAGGCGAAACTGGAGAGGCTGTCGCGCCGCTCGGCAAACTGCTGCCGCTGCGCAAGCCACTGCTCCGCCCCTTCCTGCTCCAGCCGGGTCACCAGCCAGTTATGGAATTCGCGGCTCCACAGCAGCTGCTCGTAGATGAATTCTTCTCCGGCACCCTGCGCCTGGGTCCGCCACTCGGGCTTTTCCGCATCCACAAACTCGTAAAAGCGCCCCTCGTCCAGAACCGGCAGTTCGCTGGAGAAATAAAACTCTTCCGCCACCCGCCAGCGGTCTTCATCACCGCTCTGGTAGAGCACAAACACCAGCAGATTGGCGAGGATCAGCGCAAAACACACCAGTGGGGGCCGGCGCCAGTCGGGTTTGTTCTGAATCGGAATAATCAGCAAGAGGGGGCCTGCGGTCGGTTGGGCAGTGGGCCGTTGTTATCTGGGCCATCAGAATACAGGGGAGGAGAATAGAGGTCAGCCCCGATTTCTGCCCGAATGGCCACAATGACGGGTTTCGCGCCGCAGATAGCGCCAAAATCAGTGACCGGTTGGCGCGTCCCCGTCTCCACCGCTCTCGCCCCCGCTACTGGCGCCATCATCCGGGGCATCCGGCCAGTCCTCGGCGCCGGCGGAACCCCGCCGCTCTAAGGGCTTGCGTACTCCGCCGGCCTCGGGTGACGCGCCATCTGCGGGCGCTGGGGGCAGCGGCGCCCCCTCTCCCCAACTGCGCACATGCAGGTCCCGCTGCGGGAAGGGGATCTCGATGCCGCGCTCATCAAACTCCCGCAGCAGTTCAATGTTGTAGAGCGCGTTCAGATCACCGAGGGACGACACCGCATTGCTGTTGACCCACACCACCAGTTTGAAATCCAGCGCGCTGTCACCAAAGCCGGTGAGCCACACCTCGGTTTTGCGCTGCCAATTGGTAAAGGTGACCGGCACCCGTTCCGCCGCGGCCATGGCCGCCTCCCGCACCTGCTCCGGGTCGGTGCCATAGGCGACGCCGAACATCACGTGTATCCGACGCACCGGATCTTCCAGCGTGTGGTTGGTGACCCGGCCGGTCACGAATTCGGAGTTGGGTACCAGGATATCCACGTTGTCGCGGGTGGTAATCCGGGTGGAACGCACATTGATATCGCGGATGCGCCCGAACACCCCGGACTCCAGTTCCACCAGGTCGCCGACCCTTAACGGCTGCTCGAACAGCAGGATAATCCCGGAGATAAAATTGGAGAAAATCGCCTGCATCCCGAAGCCGATACCCACCGAGAGCGCACCGGCAATCAGTGTCAGCTTGGAGGTGTCCAGCCCCACCATGGTGAGAATGATGATGAAGGTGATCAGTACGATGCAGTAATTGAGAATCCGCCACAGGGTGTAGGCAGACTGCTCGGTAGTGCGGCTCTTGTGCACCATACGCCGCAAAATAATATTGAGCAGGCGGGAGCAGGCCCAGGCGCCGATGATCACCAGGGCCATCTGCGCGATGTCTTTCAGGGTAATCGCCTGCTCACTGATCGCGAACAGTTTGTAGTTGGCGAGATTGCGCCAGCCCGTGCGTATTTCCTGCAATTGATGCACGAAGCGTTCGCCAAGGGTTTTCCACCAGCCCTGCTGACGCTGATACACATACAGCTGCGCGGTCTCGTAGCGCTTTACATCGTCGATCAGGTCGTTGGTCCGCCCCAGCGCACTGTCGATTTTCTCGAACTGGCGCCACCATTTCCGCATGCCCTCGGTGTCTTCCCCCACCCAGGCAACAATCTGACGCTGGCGCACATTGAGCTGCCGGGAAAGGTTGGCCTGGGCTTTCTCCGCGTTCTCGACCAGGTCCTTGTCGATGGACAGGTTCTCGTCCTCACCGCCCGGTGCCAGCACACTGTTGATCGCCTGCAGTAGCTCCTGCTTGCGAATCTGCAAGCGGTTTTCCAGCGCCTCCACACTGAACACCAGCATTTTGATCTGCTGCTCCAGGGTGACTGCAGCATCGGAGCTTTCAAAGATCAGGTGCTGGGAATCGCTGCGCTCCCTTGCCAGTTCCTGCAGATTGGTTTTCTCCTCGGTACGCGCAGCCGCCAGCTTTTCCGCCACTTCGGCACTGTACTGCAGCTGTTTGAGCATACGCTCCAGCTCGGTACGGGCGAATGTCAGCTCCTCATCCCAGGCCGCCAGCTGATTCTTCAGCAGCAACTGCTCTTCGAGGGCCTGAATATGGGTAATCTGTGCGAGAAATACGTTCAGTGTGGCGCTGAGGAACTTGGGGTCATTGCGGTTGGTATCGCGCAGTACCATTACCCGCTCGCGCACTCGACTGAGGGACAGGGCGACGCCGTCGTCCAGCTGGTTTTTTTCCAGCTGCAGTCCGAGAAAACGCTGCTGCCCGCGGGCTACCGCCGCATCGGACTCCGCCCACTGCAATACCGTCGGCTTAGCCGGAAACTCCACATCCGGTAGTATCTGCACGCTCTTCAGGCTTTCGCTTTTCTCCCAGGTTTTGCGAATACCGGCAATGCGCTGGTTTACCCGTTTCACCCGGTCGTCCAGCTGCGCCTCTTCCGGTAGGTTATTACTCCACGTCTGCCAGGCGCTTTCTACATCCGCTAGCCACTGTGTTTTCTGTTCCTGGGTGGCCTCCGGCCATTGGGTCCACCAGTCTGCCGCCAAGGCGTTGAAGTCCGGCACGACGGGGGAGAATTCTTTGGGCTTGGTGGAGGGGAGCTGGGCCCAGGAAAGCGCGGGGATCAGCAGCGTTGCGAAACACAGGCACAGCAACAACCACCGAGCGATATCTGCCCGGGGCGCGTGCTTGTTGTGGGCGTGACTGGCGATCATGCCGTAACTTCCCTGTACCGCTGGAATTCACAACCGTCGGCGCACAGCGCAGGCTATACACCACACATCTGTTTCAGTGTAGATGAGCCGCACTGGTGGATTTCTTCCCTAGCGCTGACGGTCGTAACGCTGGATACAGTCCCGGTATTCCCGTTGATAAATACGCAATCGTTGACGGTCGAGACTGCTGCCCCGCTGTGCCGCACTGGTGGCATCCTGGCGGCACAGGGACTCCGCCAGGGCGCGATTGTCGTAACGTTCGCCATTGGCATCGTAGCGCGGGCGGATGTTGGCATAAGGGCTCGGATCCCGGCGACGGGGGTCGCGGTATCCGTCCTCCTGCAGGGGCTCACTGTTCATCCCATCGGGACGGGCGCCACTGGGTGGGACAGGTGGATAGGCGCGCGGGATACCAGAGCGGTCGCGCAGATTTTCCAGTTCCAGGTCGGGATCGCCGTAGAGACGGTCTTCATAAGCGCCCACCAGGTCACCGTTATAGTACCGCCTCCACTCGTAGGGTGGCGTGGTCACCACATAACTGCGCCGGCGGGGCTCGTAACGATAAAAAGTGCCGGTACCACTGAGAAAAAACCGCCGGCCATCGATTTCAAACCCCTGGCTGCCGTACGGCAGGAACGTGAGTTCCGCCCCCAGTGGAGGTTCCACCCGCAGGTAACCGTCATCCTCCTGACGGTAGAAATACCCTCCCTGGTAAAAATAGATATTGCCACTCAAGATCAGGCGGACGGCATCGGCCGACAGCTGCTTCTGGCGATTGGGATCACGGGCATAATCTTCCGCCGATTCCCCGCTGGACTGCCCCGCCGGGGGCGTGCTCTGCGCCTGCACTCCCGGAGGAACAGCGAGACTGGCTGCGGTCAGCAATGCAGCAGCCAGCAGATGCGGCCTGACTCCGCAGATGGCACACCTGGAGTCGATCAACTTGGGCAAATTCACCGGCAATTACCTCGCGGGATACCAGCAACCACTGCGCTCCGCAGCTTGTCGCCAGGGCAACACACAGCAGCGCACGGTCTCCCGCCACCGCGAAAACCCGCCGGCGGAAGGCCGCGCACGCATAGTAGCCGGAGGCGCCGCTCTGCTCAGGAGACCGGCGATCGCGGCAGCGCCCACAGGTACGGAGCCTGCGCTGCGCCTGCCACTCGACCGACTACTTATTCAGTGTAGTTTCCCTGGTGAATAACCCCCATGGCGCCGATCTCGCCACGCCATTCAGTTTGTCGGTCGGCGCAAAACCACGCTCAGACCAATGGCGGAAAAGCGGTTGTCCCCATCGTCGAAATAACCACTGGCATGCAACAGCTTCACGGCGGCACCGCCGGCCAGCCGGTCATCCAGCTCCGTGGCAAAGCTGCCGAAATCCGAGAAGAACAACAGTTCACGTCTGTCATCCGCCGGTACCGCGAGGGTGTAGATTCCACGACCAAAACGCTGGGCGTCCACTGGCGCGATCGACGGCAGCGCATCGAGGGTAAACAGATCCGTGTGATGGGCACCGCGGCGGATATGATGGGCTGCGCCGATGGCGCCCTCCGCAGACAGGGTGAGTCCCGCTCCGTCCAGGCTGACAAACGCACCGGTATCCCCCTCCCCTTGCCAGCTCAGCAGCATTCGCGCGCGGGCATCGCTGAAATCGGCAACAGAAAGTGCATTGAAATCGGTCGGCGCACCCGCGTACGGCGCCACATAGCCGCGAATACTCAGGGGCGCGCCGGGATCGATGGCACCAAGATCCAGGCCGGCGGCACTCACCTGATACGCCGTGGGGCTCGCATCGTTCTCCGGCACATCACCGGTCCCGGAAAAGTCGAACAGCGAAATATCGCGACCGCCAAAAGCCAGCGCCGCCACCTGCAAAGTGTCTGAAACCCTTTCACCACCGGTGGCAGACAAACGGGTCAGTAATAAATGCGCTCGCCCACTCTGCGCCTGTAACGTCCCGCGCTCATGCTCCCACTCCCCGAGAATCCGAATGCGCTGGCCGATGGAGATATCGTCGATGGTCAGCGGCTCAAACGGCTTCAGGAGCTTCCGCACCACCGTGGTGTCAGCCAGCTGTACCGCTACCTGTTGATTGAACGCCAGCGCGCCGTCGGTGCGCACCAGAGTAGCGCCCCGCACGGTCAGCAGGTTGTCCGAGCGCGCCACCACATGCCCTTCGACCGCGTCCAGCTCGGCACCCGGTACGCTGGCGCCAACGAGCACCGCACGCGCGCGAAACACCCGCGATCCTCCCTCGTAAACACCCATGGCGAGTGTCGCCGTGCCCGCTTCCAGTTCGGCCAACGCCGCCAGACCGGCTGCGCCGACGTAGGCCTCGCCATTGATCTCCCAGGTGGTTTCGCTGTCGGTTTCAATATCGACACCACCAAAGCGCCCCTGGCTGCGATAGAACGGCCGCACCGCGATACGGTAATCATTTTCGTTTTCCGCCACAGTGATCAGCGGGCCTCGAATGCGGAAGTCCTTATGCGCGTGCGCGTTGACTTCCGCCACCAGCACGGGATACAGGGTCACAGCGGGCTCCGCGCCACTCACATCAACGGTATGCGAGGCCGCCAGATCAAAATCTGCGGTAAGCATTGCGGGTATTCCCGGCGCGATCACCAGCTGGTTGCGATTGTCGATGGTCAACGCAAGCGTAATCTGCTCGATCTGCGCACCACCTTCATCCACTACCGTCGCCGCACGCGCTTCGCCGGCCACTTCCACGCGTACATCGGCCTCGCGATAATCCAGCGTAATCTCGCCACCTATGTAAGTGCCCACCGGCACAGTCGCTGCGGTGACCAATTCGGTAACGTCCACGTATTGCGCGAAATCCACCGTATTGGCGCTCGGTAATACTTCAACCACCACGCCATCGGCGCGCTCCAGGCTGAGCGACACCACAGCGACCTGGTACCGCAGGAAATCGCCGTCGGCATCGGTGATCCCCACAAACAGCGCACCGCATTGTTCTGAGTCGCTGCCGGTATCCGAGGTTTCGCACTGCGCATTGCTGGGTGGTGGCGGAGCGTTATTTTGTTCCCCGGCAGGGGCATTGCCACCAGCGCCACCGCCGCAGGCGGTTAGCAGAGTACTCAGTGCAAAGGCAGCCGACAGCTGGAACAGCCAGTGCCGGACCGGGGGTAGAGAGATTTTCCACATCCTTGATTCCTCGTTATCGGTATTCGTTTCAACAGGGTGAGCAGGGGTGAATTCGGCCGATTCGAAGATAACAACGGAACTGCGGGGAAAAGGTTGACAGGCGGGGGCAGGAAATATGCAGAGAGCAATATCTAGCGGAAAGGGAAACAGAAACGGGCGTGCACTTTCCCGCCGCTGTGGAAAAGTCACGCCCGTCTCAGGCTTTTATGACAGCCGGCTTATCCCAGGCCGGAAATCACTTCGCGCAGTTTTCCGACAATATCGTCGATCTCATGGGTCTCGATTATCAGTGGCGGTGACATACACAGCGCATCACCAATGCCTCGCGCCATCACACCAGCGTCCCAGGCCAGCGCCGATGCCTTGGCTCCAAATTTGCCTTTCAGATTTTCCGGCGCGCGCAGCTCGATAGCGCCGACCAGGCCGTAGTTGCGGACATCGATCACATTGTCCAGATCCGCGAGGCTGTGCAGCGCATTTTCCCAGTAGGATCCAATATCCCCACCCGCGCGGGTCAACAGCCCTTCGCGATCGTAAATATCCAGCGTCGCCATCCCCGCCGCACAGGCCACCGGGTGTGCGGAATAGGTATAGCCGTGGAACAGCTCCACCATCCCCTCTGCCGCCGCATCCATCACCGTGTTGTAGATCTTGTCGCTGACAAACACCGCGCCCAGCGGCACCGTGGCGTTGGTAATGCCTTTCGCCGAAGTAATCATATCCGGCGTCACGCCAAACTCTTCCGAGGCAAACGGCGATCCCAGACGGCCCCAGCCGGAAATTACCTCATCAAAAATCAGCAACAGATCGTGCTGATCACAGATCTCGCGGATGCGCTTCAGATAACCTTTGGGCGGCAGAATCACACCGCCGGCACCGGAGAAAGGCTCAATAATCACCGCTGCGATCTGATCCGCGCCGTGGAACGCCACCAGACGCTCCAGATCCTCCGCCAGCTCCACACCCTGCTCCGGCAAGCCCTTGGTGAACGCATTGCGCTCGATATCCAGCGTGTGACGCAGATGGTTTGCCTTCAGCGGCTGGCCAAAGCTCTGATAATTCGGCGCGATACCACCTACGGAAATACCGCCGAAGTTCACCCCGTGGTAGCCCTTTTCGCGGCCGATAAACATGGTACGGGTACCCTTACCCCGTGCGCGCTGGTACTGCAGCGCAATTTTCAGCGCCGACTCCACCGCCTCGGATCCGGAGTTACCGAAGAACACATGGTTCAGCGGATCCGGCGTGTACTGCACCAGACGCTCCGCATATTCAAAACTCAGCTCGTGGCCGAAATTGAAAATAGAGCTGTAATCCAGCTTCATCGCCTGCTGGTGAATCGCCTCGGCAATCTCACTGCGACAGTGGCCCGCATTGGAACACCACAGGCCCGCGGTCGCATCGATGATCTTGCGACCAGACCTCTCAAACAGGTAAATCCCCTCCGCGCGCTCCACAATACGCGGCGCCGCCTTGAAGGTGCGGTTGGGAGTAAACGGCATCCAGAATGCGTTGGTATTCAGTTCGGACATGATGTTCTCCGATTAAAATTTTTACGTGTCTCTAACGTAGTAAAAATATCGACGCGAAGGCAAAGTGCCGGGTACAGGTTTTCAGGAGCGTCGCAAACAGGAAGTTTGCGACGCAACGCCCATGGATGGGTTCACAGTGGTCCTGAAAACCTGTACCCGGTGCTTTGCCGCCACAAAACCTAAAAGAAGGTTCGTCAGAAAAGACGAAGCTCAAACCCCATAGCAGCAATATTTGGTCTCATAAAACTCGGCCATGCCCTCGACACCGCCCTCGCGACCGATACCGGATTCCTTGCAACCACCGAACGGCGCCACCGTCGTGGAAAAGACACCCGCGTTACAGGCCACCATCCCGTACTCCAGCGCCTCCACCACCCGGTTCGCCCGGTGAATGTTTTCACTCATCACATAGGCCGCCAACCCGAACGGCGTATCATTGGCGCGCTCAATCACATCATCTTCATCAGAGAACTTCTGCACCACCGCCAGCGGCCCAAAAATCTCCTCACGAGCAATGCGCATCTCATCGTGCACCTCCGTCAACAGCGTAGGCGCATAGAAATTCTCCCCGTTGGGCAGAAAATCCCCGCCCAACAGAAGGCGCGCCCCGTTCGCCACCGCCTCTTCAACAAGGCCGTGCACCCGATCCACCGCCCGGCGGAAAATCAGCGGCCCAAACGTCGTCCCCTCATCCAGGCCATGACCCGGCTGAAGTCTTTCCATCTGCGCGCGCAACTTATCCACAAACACGTCGTGCACCGACTCGTGCACGTAAATCCGGTTGGTGGACACACAGGTCTGCCCCGCATTGCGCATCTTCGTCGCCATACAGGCGCTCACCGCCATATCGATGTCCGCATCGTCGAACACGATAAACGGCGCATTGCCGCCGAGCTCCATCGACATTTTCTTGATGGTGCTCGCGCACTGGGCCATCAGCAGCTTGCCCACCGGCGTCGAACCGGTGAAGGTGAACTTCGCCACCCGCGGATCCTGGGTCAGCACCTTGCCAATCGCGGCAGAATCGGTGCCCACCACCACATTCAGCGTGCCCGCCGGCAACCCGGCCTGCTCCGCCAGTGCACACAGGGCCAGGGCCGACAGCGGCGTTTCCGACGCCGGCTTGATCACCACCGTACAGCCGGCCGCCAGCGCCGGCGCCGCCTTGCGGGTAATCATCGCATTGGGGAAATTCCACGGGGTGATGCAGCTCACCACACCCACCGGCTGACGGATGGTGTGCAGGCGCATGGCCGGGTTGTGCGTGGGGATAGTCTGACCGTAGGCGCGACGACACTCCTCCGCGTACCACTCGATATAGGAGGCGCCGTAGTCGATCTCACCCATGGCCTCTGCCAGGGGCTTGCCCTGCTCCAGGGTCAGCAGGCGGGCCAGATCCTCTCGGTTCTCAGCGATCAGCTGGTACCAGCGCTTCAGTACGGCGGCACGTTCGGCGGCGGTTCTGCGGCTCCATTCCGGGAAGGCGTCGTGGGCCGCGCCCACCGCGCGCTCAGCGTCGGCAGCGCTGCCATCGGCAATCTCTGCCAGCAACTCTCCAGTCGCCGGGTCAGTAACTGCTAACTTACCGGCACCCTCGCACCACAGGCCATTGATGTAGTTCTGGGTCTTCAATAGCTGGCTATTATTCAATTTCATCGAACACTCCCTAATCAGCCGGTATATAAGCTTTTCATGGATTCTGGCCCGGTACTTCGACGGCGAATAGTAAGATCTTTGCAACTAAAGTTTAAATCCATCAAACTTTGTGAAATTCCCGATTCTAGGAACCTGCCCTGTAGGCGAGCCCATGCCAGATTCGACCCCGAAACCCGCAACAAAAACCAAGCCAACCAGCAGCAAGCATGCCCTTTCCGGCCGCCTCAGTGATATGGACCTGCGGCTGCTTCGGGTCTTTCGCGAAGTGGTGCAGGCCGGCGGCCTGGCGTCTGCGGAGGTCGCGCTCAACATCAACCGCTCCACCATCAGTGTGCACCTGACGGACCTGGAGACTCGCCTCGGGATGCAGTTGTGTATCCGCTCCCGCGGGCGCGCGGACTTCAAGCTCACCCCCGAGGGCGAGTCCCTGTACCAGGCCATCCTCGAACTGGACGGGCACCTGGCCACCTTCAAAAGTCAGGTCAACGCCATCCAGTCACAGCTCACCGGCAAACTGCGGGTGATCTTGCCGGACGATGCCCTGGCCATGCCCCAGCTGGATCTGCCCGCCACCATTGCGCGCCTGCGCGAGCGGGCGCCGCAATTGCAACTGGATATCCAGCTGGCAGCACCCCACGAGCTGGAACTGGAAATCCTCGCTGGCCGCGCCGACGTGGGCATCAACCCGCTGCACTCGCGCCGCCCCGGCCTCAGCTATCAGCCACTTTTCAGTCACCAGTCCCTGCTCTACGCAGCCGCCGGTCATCCGTGCACAGTCGCCGATACCGATGATGAACGGATTACCCAACAGGAGCTCGCCGCCCCGGACCACGCGGTGCTGTCCGGTGCCGCGCACCTGTACCGCCTGTTCCCCAACAAAAGCATCGCCAACCATATGGCCGCGCGCCTGGCGATGATCCTGTCGGGAAAATTTATCGGCTTCCTGCCCACCTATCTGGCGGAGGAATATGTTAGAAATGGGCAGCTGGCCGCACTGAGGCCAGAGCGCTTCTGCTACCAGATCCAGAATGCGATTACCTGTAAAAGCAGCGCGCTGGAACAGCCAGCGGTGCAGTTGTTCACCACTTCCATACGCATACACGACAGCCACGTAAAGCCATGAAAACCAAGTTTTATACAGAGCAAACGCTGAAATCATGGGATCAGGCTGCGGAAATCCACCACCGCAGAAACCCCGGTCTGGCAACCCAAACCAAAGCGCCGGATTTCAACGCTCTACACGAGGAATTTAATCGCCTTGTTGACGCCAGGCTTGTAGCAGATTCGTCCGTCGCACAGATTTGCTGCAATAACGGAAAAGACCTGCTGTCGATAAAGAACAAAGGGGCGGGATACTGCCTGGGAATTGATGGCTCAAGTAAGTTCATCGAGCAAGCGCGCGCTCTTGCCAACCATCCGCACTACTCAGATGTAAATTTTGAAACACACAATGTCTACGAAATTCCGGAGCATCACCACGGGAAATTCGATATTGTCGCTATCACCGTAGGCGTACTGAACTGGATGCCGGACCTCGATAAGTTCTTTACGGTTTGCAGCCGCCTTCTGAAACCCGGCGGCTTCATGCTGATGGAAGAAATGCACCCGGTGCTCAATATGTATGAAGAAGGAAACCCCTCATACATTGCCTACTCCTACTTTAACCGAGAGGCACAGATTGATACCCACGGGCTGGATTATTTCTCTGGTGAAAAGTACGACGCAGAGCCCAATTATTACTTCCAGCACACGTTAAGTGACATACTCTCCGCAGCGATCGCCAGTGGCCTGCAGCTGCAGACATTCGAGGAGTCTCGATCCAACATCGGAAATTATTGTGGCGATCTGGCCAGCTCGCCACTCAGTCCGCCAATGGCTTTTATCGCCAGCTGGAAGAGAACCTGATTCAGGACAATGAACACAAAAACATGACAGAAAAGCAGAGAATGCTCGCCGGCGAAATGTACGACCCGGCAGATCCGGAGCTCGCCGAATTGCGCCTGGCGGCTCGCCTGCTGTTCGAACAGCTGAACACCGTCAGCCAGCAGGACAGGGTGCGACGGGATAAGTTGATCAGGCAATTATTTGGCAGCACTGGCGAGCAGATTCAGATCGAGTCTCCCTTCCATTGCGACTACGGCGAAAATATTCACGTAGGCGAGAATTTTTTCGCCAACTTTGGTTGTGTGATTCTGGATGTAGCCGAAGTCCGCTTTGGTGACAATTGCATGCTGGCCCCGCAGGTTGGCATCTATACCGCGACCCATCCACTGGATCCGGCAGAAAGAAACAGCGGGCGAGAGTACGCCAGGCCGATCACCGTTGGCGACAACTGCTGGATCGGGGGCATGGCGGTGATCAATCCCGGTGTCACCCTCGGCAACAATGTGGTGGTCGCCTCCGGTGCGGTCGTCACCAAGAGTTTTGGCGACAATGTGGTAGTGGCCGGAAACCCGGCGAAAGTCATTCGCACCATCGAACCGACCTCCTGACCGGAATCGACGAAATACCATGCTGAACGCCATCCATCACGCCGCAATCATCTGCTCGGATTATCCGCGATCGAAACACTTTTACACGGAAGTTCTCGGGCTGGAAATCATTGCGGAAAACTACCGCGCACAGCGCGATTCATGGAAGCTGGATCTGCGTCTTGCAAACGGCGGCCAGATTGAACTGTTTTCATTTCCCGATGCACCAGCGCGACCCAGTTACCCCGAGGCCCGAGGACTGCGCCACCTGGCGTTTGTGGTGGAATCCATTGACGAGGTGAAAGCCCGCCTGGAGTCGCGCGGTGTAGAGGTAGAGCCGGTGCGGCTGGACGAGTACACCGGCAAGCGTTTCACATTTTTCAGTGACCCGGATGGGCTACCGCTCGAACTCTACGAACAGTAAACCCCTGCACAAATAAAAAACGGGGCGAAGGGTGACCGCGCTTGCGCGTCGCACTCTTCGCCCCGCCAGTTTATCTTCAGCGGACAAAGTCTCCGTATCAGGGTGTCGCCTTGGTGGCACCGCCAGCGCCACTGGCTTTTTTGTCTTTTACCGACGCCTTACCCTGAATCTGACTTTGGTTATTGCCTTTGTCCGCAATGGCCGGCTTCAGTTCCGCCAGCATCATCTTCATCTGGTTGTATTCGGCTTCGTTGGTCAGTTCCAGCATCAGCGGCTGGGCCACCTCGGCGAAGTACTCCGCATCTTTGCGATCGTACAGTTCCTGGGCCATCCACTGGGCGATATGCAACTCGCGGGGCGCACGCAGGTAGGCCTGCTCCAGCATTTCCACGTACTGCTTTTTCGGGTAACCCAGCATCTGCATGGTGATCGCCAGGCCGTACCAGTTCATCGCTTCATCGGCCTGGTTGTTGACCAACCTGACGAACTTGTCGCGGGCTCCCTTCAGCATTTCCTTGCTGCGATCACCACCCAGGGTGCTGATCTCACGGTTCAGCCACAACCAGGCCTGGGCTTTCTGATACCAGAACTTGTCGCGGTTCGACGGCGCCACCTGAGCCAGCAGGCGCGCGGCCTGATCGAAGTCACCGGCGCGGGTAGCGGCATCGGCGCGCACTGCGGTCAGCTCCGGCGAGTAGAGGTTGGCGCGCTCGGCGTACTCGACCAGGTCGTGAATGCCGTGCGGGTTATAGCCGGATTTCACCAGGAAGCGCGCCAGCTCCACGACGGTTTCCTGCCCGCTGAGCACCGTCAGTTTGGGGCGTTCCGGTTTAAAACTCGCCGGAACTTTACCGCGCGCCAGCTTAAAGCGGCCATCTTGAAACTTCTCGTTGTAGATATCCTCGATCTCACCGATGGACATACCCAGGTTTTTCGTCAACGCCTTCACCGGGTCGGCGCCGTTGTTGTAGTCCACAACAAATTGTTTGAATTCCTCGGTCTTGCCGCTCTCCATCACGATCCAGTGTGCGAGCATCCAGCCACTGGCATACACGCGGCCTTTCTCTTCATCCGGCGTGTTATACACGGTGGCACGCAGCAGTTCCTGCAGGGGCACCGGTGCGGTGTACAGCAGGGTCATGGCGCGCTCGCCGGGAATGGCACCGATATCGTAGGTATTACCCGGGCCAAAGGTCATGGTGGACATGAACTCGGCAAAGCCCTCGCTGTACCAGTAGGGGTAGTGGGTCGTGGTACCGTTGTAGCTGAGAAAGTGGGTGTATTCGTGGAACAGAAACTCCCGCGCTTCCAGCTGGCGCTCCCCGGTACGGCCATCCAGGTTCACCAGGGCATAGCTGCCCTCGGCGGTGGTATCGAACAGACCATTGGTCAGCTCGGAAAGATCTTCCCCCACCAGGCCGGCATAACTTTCGCGATCCGCTGCGGCGTAGATGGTCAGTTTGGCGCCATCGTCTTTCGCGCCCAGCAAATCCAACGCGACCGCACGGTAGCGCTCCAGATCCTCCGCCAGGCGACGCACCGAGCCCGGCTCACCGTTGGTGATGATCTGAAAGTTAGCGCTGTCAATTTCGTACCAGGTGTCTTTCGCCAGGTTGTCCGCCATTACATCGCTGGTAAACAGCCATGCGCCGGAAAAAACGACCAAGTATGCGAGCATTCGTGAAAACATATTCTGACCACCCGGAGTTTTCGCTAGATCTTCTCAGAAGGAAGCAACTGTTCACTTTTTGAACGACGTTGCGCGAAATTCCACAATACCTGTTTTCACTGTTTAAAAAAAGAACAATCTTAAACGAGAACCTGTAATTCATCCTGAGTATAAGCCGGTCACAGACCAGCTGGTCGCCCCCGGTCACAAAATGACCCTGAAGTTCTACGTATAGGTACGCGTCACTGACTGATAAGTAATTCACAGTCACAGAAATTTCATCTTCTCTGCCTGGGTCCTCCCCATAGACTCCAGTTTCTGGCCGGCTCAGGTAATCCATACCGAACCACTGCCCCCTGCGAAAAGTGGGGCCCGGCCGGAGCGATGACGCTGTAATAAAAGAAATAAATACAGAGAGAAGAGCATGAAAACACTCGCCCTGCCGGCGCTGCTGGCCGGTGCCCTGTGCGCCGCATTTACCCCTGCCACTCAGGCCGCCCCCACCTTTATTGCCGACCTGGATATCACCACCTTCGACGGCACGGAACTGGACGCCAACCTGTTTATCCCCGACACCCCGGCCCCCGCCGGCGGCTATCCCACCGTGCTGTTTACCAACAGCTGGATGCTCGACAAGCACCAGTACCTGCTACAGGCCGCCGAGCTTGCCGACATTGGCTACCTGGTAATGAGCTACTCCACCCGCGGCTTTGGCACCTCCGGCGGGATGGTGGACGTGGCCGGAGAAAACTCCATCCGCGATGCCGGCGTGCTGATCGACTGGCTCGAAGCCCACTACCCGGTCGGCAAACTGGGGATGGCGGGTATCTCCTACGGCGCCGGGATCTCCCTGATCACCGCCGCCCGGGACCCCCGCGTGGACGCCGTCGCCGCCCTTTCCGGCTGGTCCGACGTGATCGAAGGACTCTACCCCGGCAACACCGTCAATCTGGTGTGGGGCACCATCCTCACCACCACCGCCCTCAATCTCGACCCCGAAGTCGACGCCATCTGGGCCAACCTCCGCGCCACCGAAAATATCCAGGGCGTCGAGGAATTTGCCGCGCCCCGCTCCGCGCTCTCTTACGTGCCAGAACTGAACAGCAACGGCACCGCCGTGCTTATGTCCAACAACTTCGCCGACTACCTGTTCAAACCCAACAGCATGACCCAGCTCTACAGCCTGCTGGACGGCCCCAAGAAACTCCTGTTGAACCCCGGCACCCACGCCGTCACCGAAACCCTTGGCGGCAACAACGGCCACATCTGGGCCACCACCTTCCGCTGGTTCGACCGCTACCTCAAAGACCAACCCAACGGCATTGATCACGAGCCCAAAGTGGACATGACCGTGCGCATCAGCAACAGACTCGAACAGTTCGACGACTTCCCGGTAACCGACAAAACCACCCGCTACCACCTGCACCCCAGGTTCAGCTACTTCAACAACGCCAGCATGAAAACCCGCCCCTACAGCGGCTGGGGCTGGAGCAACGACTTCCACGGCGGTTCTGACACCAAAGCCGGCACCGGCATCCCCGTCATCTCCGACGCCCTCGAGGGCTTCGGCATTCCCGTCTACACCGCCATGACCGGCATCAACGGCTACCACGCCATCGAATACAACTCCCCGTTACACTGGAGCACCTTCAAAATCCGCGGCACCCCAAGCCTCGAAATGTGGATAAAACCCAGCAAGCCCGAAGTGCAACTCCAGGTACACCTCTACGACACCGGCCCCCTCGGGCTCGGCCGCCTCATCACCCACGCCCCCTACACCCTGCACAACGCCAAAGTAGGCAAGGCACAGAAGATCTCCATGGACCTCTTCACCACCGCCTATGACGTACCACCGGGGCACGTGGTGACCCTCGCGATTGATACCGAAGGTGCGATTTATCAAAAGCCGGAAGATACAAACTATGAAATTGAGGTGCC
This sequence comes from Microbulbifer elongatus, assembly GCF_021165935.1. Lineage (NCBI taxonomy): Bacteria > Pseudomonadati > Pseudomonadota > Gammaproteobacteria > Cellvibrionales > Microbulbiferaceae > Microbulbifer > Microbulbifer elongatus. Next base: position 376,777 of record NZ_CP088953.1, read on the forward strand.
CTATCGCAGCAGCCGGCAGTCGGTGCTGACGATTCCGCATTTGTAATCGGTCACAAGAAAAAGCACTGCAGTAACACGCGAAGGAGGGGTGCCGGGGATCGGTCTTCAGAAGCGTCGGCGACAGGACGTCGCCGACGCAGCGTAAAGGGATGGGTCCACAACGTTTTTTAAAAAAATGGGGGCTTGGAGCTTGGGGTAAATATGTCGAATTTAATCACAACAGATAGGGTTCCGACTTTACCAGGCAGAACTTGTAGCGTCCCTCCCAAAACGTGCCAGACCGCCTGTATGCTCGATTGAATATCGTACATACATCCGGACAAGGGATTGCAACATTCGGGAAATACTATCATCAGTTTCCGGCGTCGCCAGTAGATGAACATGATTGGTTATAAATACCCAGGCATGGATTTTTACCTGGGATTCCCGTGAATACTGTTTCAGCCAGCTGGCGTAGGCAACAAAGTCATCTTCGCAACAAAACAGATTTGTCGATTGTTACCTCGCCGAATCAAATGCTGAGGCATACCGGCGGGCGTGAGTCGAGGCAATCTAGCCATGGTTCCTCCTTGAACGTATGGCCATTATGAAAAGTACAGGCTTGGTCCACATAGTATAAATTGACGTCAAAATTTTTCTCTGACCCCAATATTTTCCTGATCCTCAAGCACGCCGCCAATCGGCTCTCGGCGGGGGATGCGGCTTAGCGGCTAAGAGGGGAATGCCAGATAACACAAAGCCCCGGCAGATGGCTCTGCCGGGGCTTTGGTGGTTTATTCGGTTTCAATGATTGCTGCTTTTAAACTGCCGGACAGCTTCTTCAACTGACTTTAATGGAAAATACGAATAGACCAAGATAGACCGATTTTTTTTAGCATCACTAACATCTTGATAATCTGCCACAGCCTTACTTTCAATGAGCCCAGGAATTATTGGGTTCTGAACAGCCTCCCATCGCACAGCTCTAAAATCGTGATACACATTAGGCCCCACGATTTCTAAAGCCAACGGCCCAACATAGCTAACTGGCTCACCATCACTATCAACATCTTCACTCTTAGAAAGAAATAAAAGATACGGTACTCCAATTTTCAATCCGGCCGAAGCACGGAAACAAATTTTTCTGCCCTCATATGAGCCAAAAATAATTCGCTCTAAGCGAGCACAGTACCTAGAGGTAGGACTTAAACCCGCTCCAGTTAAACTTTGATCGGAAGACTTTCCCTCATAAATAAAGCCGGTGGCTATCGTCTCCGACTGATTGACAACAGCTTCGAACGTGGGGACTCGAATAGTGGCCGCCTGAACCGTTGATTACCAAACCAGAGCTAAACAGAAAACCGATAGAAAGATCCTTTTCATGCTCATTTACCTCCTAAAGCCCTATACTTCTGATATGCCTTATAGCCGTAGTTTTCCGCTCCCAAATGGGGATAGACCGCTGAACCTATATCCACACCCAGTGTATGGGCTGCCTCGTGCCCCATCGCCCAAACAACACTGCCAGCGGGAGATGTATTCAGATTGCCAAGAATGGTTGGATTGGAATCCGGGCCCATGATTACCGCAGCTTCCATGGGAGTGAAGGCTCCACGGTAGAGAACAATTTTTCCACTGTCTTGGAAAAATTCGCCGCCCATTTCGAAGCGACTAACATTATCGACCTGAGTACAAGGGCCATCACATATAACCCGGCCAAAAGTGTTGTCATACATCATGTACTCATCAACATATTCAAATGACGTACCATCTGCAGCCTCTATCCCGAACATCCCTTTATTCTCCCAAACCCAATTCGCGTACTGCTCTCGCCCTTCAGATGTACTCAAATCGAATCCAGGAATTTTTTGTCTGGATTGAGCTGCTGCGCTCAGTAACATCGCAAAGGCGGCGGTACTAGCCCCATTTGCAAACTTCCCACCAGTAGCCCGAGATACAGTCCCAGCAATAGCAACACGCGCTGCGGCTTTACCCAAATTTGCCCAACCGGCGCCAGACTCCAATTTAAGAGAACCACCAGTAACAGCGCCAACACCGGCACTGACAAATCCGTGCCCGAATTTTCCACCCTGCAAAGCGCTCGTTATTCCTCCCAGAGTAGAAAATCCAAGAGTTTCAAGGTTAGCTCCAAAACCGCTGCCTTGCGCAATCGTGCCGCCAACGTAGGACATCGCTGCGGCAGATACTCCCGCTATTAACGCATCGCCAAAATCAGCCCCTTGTACCATCGCCTGCGCAAACGTGAGAACCCCGACAGTGACTGCGATATATGCAACTTTGACTTTGGCAACGGCCATCACGATACCAACAATAGCGGGTATAATGTGACCGCTCGGATCGGTGTAAGTCAGGGGATTGTTCAGCACATAACTATATCGGTTATAGCTCTGTGCATTGTCTGGGAACTGCAGTATCGGATCCGCCTGCAAAAACCTCCCCAACCGCGCATCATAAATCCGCCCATTCATATGAATCAGTCCCACCTGATCCAACATTTCATGGCCGGTATACCCCCGCGTGGTAAGACTGCTGTCGAAGCCCTCGAGTTCCGAGGTAATCAGCGCTTCCTAGCTCAGTGCATTGCGCCGCTGCCCCCAGGCATCGAAGGACAGTTCCTGCAGGATTGACCCGCTTGCGTCTGTAATCACATCCACCGAGCCCAGATGATCCTTGTGCAGATAGCGACTTTCACGCTCACCACTGCTAATAGTGACCACCGCACCTCCGGGCAGGTAGCGCTTGACCTCTTCGCTACCGTCGGGCCGTGAGATTCGCTCCACGTTGCCGATATAACGGGTCTCGGTCACCGCACCGCTGGACGTGGTATCGATGCGCAGGTAGCGGCTGCGATCCGGTCCGTACTTGAATTCGGTAACGTGGCCATTACGGGTATTTTTGATCCACAGCGGCTTATCGAAGGTGCTGTATTGCAGGCTGCGGCTGCTGTCTTCGACCATGTTGCCGTTGGCATCGTACCGGTACTGGACGCCGTCGGAAGTGGCACAGACTGCGTGCGGACCGGCAGCATTATCGCATTCACTTTCGTCGGCGTAGTAATAGTCGCCCACATCGGATTTGTATTCGATGTTACCGAGGCCGTCGTACTGAATCGTCTGCGACTCGCGACCGGTGACCTGCGCACTCTTCAGGCGATTGAGACCGTCGTACTCGAAATCCTCAAACAGATCTTTGTCGCCGCTCTCGTCTTTGCGCCAGTCCAGGTTGCCCAGATTGTCCCACTGGTAGGTGAGCTTCTGGACATGGAAGGCACTGCCGATTGAGGCGGTCTGGCCCAGCAGGCGACCGGTGGCCGGGTCGTAGGTACGTTCGGTAACCACGCCATTGCCCTGCTGGAAGCGGGTAACATTGCCGCGCTCATCCATGGCCAGCACGGTATAGAAGTTTTCCGCGCTAGCCTGGTTGACAGCCTCACCATCCACCACGGCCTTTAAATAGCCGTAATCGTTGTAGCGGTTTTCCGTGGCGCTATGACTGAAGCCGTCGCCGCCGGCGTCGAACTGCTGGAACACTCGCCCGTAGCCATCGTAAGTGGTGCGCTGTACATACTCGTCACCCGTCTCGCCCATATTCTGGTCGATGCTGGTGATCTCAACGCGCCCGAACCGATCGTAGCTGTGGTGCTTGATATATCCGCTCTCGACGTCCATAACGTGCTCAAGCGCCCCCGGCGGAATCGCCAGAGCCCCCTCCGGATACTGCCACGCACTATCGGTGTTGTATGTCCAGTAGGTATCGCCTTCTATATCGTCCACAGAGGCGAAGTCTTGTGGGTTGACGTTGCTGGCCAGTGTGGCGGGATCTTCGATTGCAACGTGGCGGTAGTCTGTGCGGCGCACCTGGCGGCCGAGCATGTCGTACTCATTGATCACCAGCTGCCGCTTGGCATCAATCTGCCATACCAGTTCACCAAAGCCGTTGTACCCGTAGTACCAGTCACCTTTGTCCGGATCCTTCATGGACTTTTTACGGCCGAGTTTGTCGTAGTCCATCGTGGTGACGGACTGTAACAATCCCTCGTCGCCGGTGCGGGTGACGGTCTTCAGATTGCCCTGGGCATCGTAAGTGTATTCAAGTGTGCCGCCAAGGTTGTCCTCGACAAACACCAATTCACCGCGAGCGTTCTTACGCTCCGTTTTGGTATGCCCGTTCGGGTTGGTGGTAACGGTCTGGTAGCCGCTGTAGTCAACGTGCACATCGTGAGCGATACCACTGTCACCGATAAAGCCATTGAAGCTGATGGTTCCCGGCAGATCGGTACCCACCACACGGCCGAGGATGTCGTAGTCCATCACCGTCCAGTGCTGGGCGCTGTTGCGGTAGGGCTCGGACTTGCGGTAAGTGCGGCCAAGCTTGTCGTATTCGGTATCTGCGAATACCCAATTACCATCAAATCCGCGGGTACCGCTGCGTACCTCTCGTGCCAAGACATCAAAGCAGGCCAGTGATTCCGCACCTCCCGCTTCCGTTACGGTCTGCTGGTAGACACTGCCAACGGGGCAGCGGTCACCGGCGGCCGCTAGTAGGGTCTTGGAGAAAGCGCCGGTCTCGCTGTACTCGAGTACTTTACGCCCAAAGGCATCGTACTCCATGAATGCAGACACGCCGGCAATATCGGTCACATGTACCGGTAACCCCAGGTGATTGCGTTCAATCACCTCCCGGGTTTTCTGCTGGTAGGCGTTCTTCTCCCACAAAAGATAGCGGCCCTGGTCGTTCTCGTACCTCCATTCACTAGAGCGCGAAGCCTCGCCGGCGGACTCGCGGGTTGCGGTTTTCTTGTTGCCGTAACTGTCGTAGGTGTAGCGCGTGGTCAGCGCAAACTCACTGTCCGGCTCAATTTCTTCCCACTCGATCAGTCCCGCGTAAGCACCGGTCTGATAGTAATCAAAACTGCTGGTGCGCGTTTCTTTTTCGAACACGCCGGCCACTGTGCGGTTGTGCTCTACCACGGTGTGAGTGAGGCGTCCAAGCTCTGCGTAAGTGGAAAGTGCCTGTTGGTCACGGATAAACGAAACACTATCACCGGAACCGCCATAGGTGTTCCCGGTAATGGTCACGAAAGTATCGCCATTGTCCTGTGCGGTAGTAACGATGATATCGGTCGGATTACCATAGTTGTCGTATTCATTGACCGTGGTGACCGTCTTGATCGGTGTATCGTCGGCACCATTTAATGCGAAGCTTTCCTCCACGCTCTGAGCCAGCCGCGGCTGTAGTGGCCCAAGCTCGGCACTGCCGCTATCCATGGCGGCCGTGCGCCAGCTTTCTTGCCAGGCTTCGCCATCGCTATTTTTCAGTGTCCAGGTGTTAACGGAGCGGCTGAGTAATTTGCCGTCTTTGGTTCTAACCTCGGTACTCTGCGGGTAGCCCTGATAAGGGAAGTCCTGCCGGTAGGTGGTACTCGTCTTTACCCCAGTTTGTTCATCGACGGTAGTGAGCTTTTCGAACCCGAGCATACCCCGGCCGCCAGCCTGAATCTTGGCCTGGGCGTAGTAGTAGCTGATCGCGCTTTTCGCATCAGGATCGGTGCCTGTCGGTGCACTGCTGTCCACGCGGGTGACCAAGTACATGGGGCCCATCAGTTCCAACGCCGGGGATGGTTTACCCAGCTGCTGGTCACCCTCCCAGGGATCATTCTGGTAGCTGTAATACTCTGCCAGGTCTGCCACTTCAAAATCGCGACACCAGGGCAGGTAATTCGCCCCATTTGACTCCGGATAGGTATCGCCATACCGGGCACTGGAACAACGCTTTTCAGTGGTGGCGGTGATATCCCGGCGGGTGTAGTGGCCGGAGTGAGTTAGTGAGCCGTAGGCTATCTCGGTCTCGGCGCCGAGGCCGTTGGTGATTTTTTCCACCACATTGACCGGCACGCGGACATCCGTGGCTGGATACAAATAAGCACGATCATTCTCGACACGGACATAGTCACTGACACCATCGCCATTCATATCGACAAACAGATGAAGAGCGTTTTCCTCGCCCGAGGTTTGGCGGAAGGATTCTGCTTCGCCAAACTCCCCGTGGTCACCATCCAGGCTGTGCCAGCGCCGGACTTTGAGTCGGCCCGCCTCGTGGTCGTGCCAAACCAGATCGGTATCGCCATCGTTGTCGTAGTCGAAGTACTGACGATTCTCAGGGAACTCTCCGAGTGCCACGGGCTCGCCGAAACCGTCACCGTTATTGATACGGTAAAAGCCTTCGGCGCCTTTGCGATACACGACATCCGGCAGGCCGTCGCCATTAATATCTGCTGCCTCCGGGGTTGTAACGCGCCCCAGGTAAACATAGCTGCGGTATTCACCCAGCCCCTGAGAAGCAGTAATGGCAACTCCGCCGGTGTAATAACAGGGTCTGCCCGGGTCGGAGGTGGGGGGAACACACTCGGCGCTCATCGACAGATCGACGAAGGGATCCACCAGCCCGTCGCCATTGAAATCCGCTGGCGCCGCCTTGTGACGCATACGTGCAGTGCGCTGGGTAACATCGCCACCCATCGGGTTTTCCCAGTCGACCAGATCCCAGTCGATATCCAGCGTCACATCTTTCTGCTCACTGAAAGCGTAGTAACTGCTGCTGGACGGCAAACCGGCGGGCTCCAGCAGGCGATAGTGGTTGTGCGTCAGGTAATCCACCAGGCCGTCGCCATTGACATCCGCGAATTTGGCGTAGCGCTCGGTCAGTTCCGGTAACGGCGTCGGACTACCAGTTAACGTCCACTCACCGTCGGCATCCGGTTGTGCGAGCACAACCCCCCAATGTTTCTTGTCATCCAGGTAGGTAATCAGATCGCTGCGGCCATCGGCGTTGTAGTCGATCATCTGCCATTCATAGGGCCGGCTGGTATTATCCGGCTCCCGATAGACGGTGCGTTCTTGACCGAACCCCGACTCCTCTGCCAACACATACTTGAAGGTCTGGAAGGCGATATCGCCAGAACCATCGTCATACCAGTCCGGCTCGAGCCAGATCAGATCCATGCGGCCATCGCCATTGATATCCACGGGACGCGTGCCCGCTGCCAAGCGATCGTCCTGCTGGCTCAGCGTAAGGCCATCGCTGGCACTTGCGGAAAAGCTGCCAGGCACCGGCAGGCGCCAGTCAAACACAGTATCCGACTGGCACTGACTTCCTACGCACTGGCGGATACGCTCCAGTCGACTCAAACGGTCGGCGGGATAGTTTAGGTAGTCGAGCTCGTAACGCCGCACCTCCCACATACCGTTTCCGCCATCATTGCGGACGCGAACGGCAGAGAGGCGCTTACCGGTTTGCAACAGTTCACCAGCGGTATAGCCGCGAATCGGGTCAGGGCGCCCCTCGTAATCAAACAGAAGCCCGGCTTTGTAACCAGTTTCCCTGTTGCTATCCACATCGGTATACGCATAACGGATTTCAGCAATACGGTGACCACTGTTGTCGTTCGCATAAATAAATTCGATACGATTGCTGGCACTGTCTTCAAACGTACTGATACTCCAGCTCATGGCGCCCTTTTCGACAGAGCGACGACTATCTAGCTGACGGCCATAGTAGCTGATAGAGCCATCCTTACGCTCGACGGTGAAATAGCTGTCCTCGCCAGTGATAGCGCCGTGCAGCTCTACCAGTGCAAAGCTGTCCACCTCGGTGCGGTACTGACTACCGGGCGCGCCGTATTCGCCCTCTACTACCAGCAGGCGCTGGCCGTCCAGGCAAAAGCGGTCTTCGCCACTCCAGGTGATGGGCCTGGCCCGACCATCCTGACCCAGGGTCTGGCGGCAACGGGAGATTGCCGACAGGCCGCCGATGGCCCAACCGTGGCCTAGCAAGCCATTGCCGGACTGACTGGAATAGTTGAGCGAGATCTCTGGAGCTACGCCCGCAGTACCGGCAGGCAGGCTCAGTGGGATGCGGTAGCTGGCCGCGCCGGACTCGCTGACGCGGAATTCCCCTGGCAAGCTGCCGGTCTGCGCGGAAATATTCAGCTCCCAGTCTTCCACCGTTGGCGCCGGTTCCGGTGCGGGCGGCTCGTTCAGCACGCCGCGGCGACAGAGTTCGGCACAGGGGTCTATACCCGCCAGGAAGGCGTCCCGGTTACTAACACCATCCCCATCGGCATCGGAATCGCCGCTCTCAACTCCGTCACTGCCGAAATAGAGAATTTCCCAGTAATCCGGCAGGCCGTCTTCGTCACAGTCGCGGGTGTATTCATCACCCTCGTCACAACTGAATACCGCCCAGGAATAGTCCTGTACGTACATATATTCAAAGCTGCGGAACAGGAGATCACTGGTCGCCGCAATGTATTCCACCGACTGGGCAAACAATACGGCTATCTGTGCACGGCTGGCACCGCCAGACATGGCGTCCAATAAGCGATTTCGAGTGTAGAGTTGACCACTGTGAGTAAACGCAGGCTGCTCCTGTCCGGGGAAAGCGCGCTCGTAGAGTGCGTCTACAAACGCCGTATCGTCCTGTAAAGGTGGAAAGGTCGCCTTGCCAGTGTCGGAGGACAGGAATGCCTCGGCTACTTCCTCAATGCCAGCGCGGTTTACCAATGCGTAGGTCCAGAAGGTCAGCACATCGCGGGAAAGGGATAGCTCGGGTTGCAGCAGCATCCGGTACAGCCGCGCCGCCATCCGGTATTCCGGCAGGTGCCGTTCACGAGGCTGCCAGTCCAGCGCCTCCATGCTGTCTTTCAACAAAGAACTATCGCTGCTCTCCCAAGCAAGCTGATCCGGCCCCAAGATGCCCCGGCCCAATGCATATACCCGCGCGCTACCGACAGTTGTGAAATACAGAGTGCCATTACCAGCCAGCACCGGCGTTTCCGCGATCCCGGCACCAGCCGGATATGTCCACTGCACGGCTCCGTTTTGCGCCTGCACCGCGTAGATGGCACCGTCCATGGAGCCCTGATAAAGAATCCGGTTCTCGTCCAGTACAGGGGAAGCCACCAGATCCCCCCCTGTTTGCAGACGCCACTGCTCCAGGCCATAGGGCGTCAAGGCATAGAGGTAGTCATCCAGAGAGCCCACGTAGATATTGCCATTCACCGAATCCACCAAGGGGGTAGCCTTGACAGTATCCTGGGTAGCGAAAGGCCAGCCGTCTTTCACTGAGCCGTCTTCAGGGTTCAGTGCATAAACATTACTACCGGATCCCACATACACTGTGCCGTCCGCGCCGACTGTAGGGGCGGAATCAATTTGACTCAAGCGCTCCACCGTTGGGTTACCGTAGACCTCAATACCAGCACGCGCACCACTTGGCATTGCAACGGAAATATGCAGCCCGTCCTGTTCATTGAACGCGCTTTTCATTGCCGCGCTTAACGGGATGTGAACGTAAGTGGTGGGGTCCTGCTGTTCTATTGGGCCATTGTTCTGAGGTGGATACCAGTCGAGATCATTGTTGGCAATCGACAGTTGGTCACCATTGCGGAGGTTCGTCAGAGTAAAGGCAGCACCCGGGTCCAGGCCGATACCGGCCACGCGAAGGCACTGACCATCACAGGCGGACTCGGCGCCCAACAGGGTTGGCGGCACCACTTCGACGGTGACAATCTCTCCATCACTGCTACAACTGGTTTCTGCATTGCAGGCATTCACGCGATAGCTGTAGATACCCGGATCGCGATTGGGGATGGTAAAGGTGGGGGAGTAGCCCGCGTCCTCACTATGGAGCGGACGCGCGACCTCACTCCAACTGGCTGGAGAATCTACTCCACCCGTTTTTTCCTCCACCAGATAATGACGCGGTTTAGGCGACGTGGTGACCGAATTCCAATTCAGTTTGGTACGACGGGTAATATCAAAACCCGCATGTACCGAACCGGCAGTCAGCCCAGCAGGGGCTTGAGGTGCCACTCGCACTACATCGACAGTAAATTCCGGGCTCCACTGAGGTGGTTCCAACTCATCGCTACAACCAGCGGCGTTGCAGGCGACTACCCGGTATGAGTACACCCCATGCGATTGATTGGGGATAGTTTCCGACTGACCGCTAGTTTCATACCATTTTGCATCGTTAGTATTGCCATCCCTTACCTCCTGCAGCCTGTAGCTCGGCGCACCCATTTCATTCCAGGAAACGGTGTAATAATCACCAGTAAAAGTGTCACCACTGCTCAACGAGTACTCGCCACTCCCATCTACTGCCTTGACGGATATCGTGGTTGGCGCTTCAGGTGGTAGAAGCGCGTCGAAGCTTACCTCATGAAAAATTGTGCCAGAGTCGTTGTCGTCGTCATACACGCGCACGCCCAGCAAATAACTACCTGCTTGCGGGACCGTCCATTGCGCCTCGAATTTTTCCCAGCCGTCTTCGATCCCTGCACTGATACCAGTAGCGATTACATTCGTGTCACTATCTAACAGGAATTCGACGCGCGTTGAATCGATAGTGCCGTCACTATCTCTCGCCAGTGCGATCAGGGTGATCTCCTCTCCCTCAACAATTGTCTCTGGGAGGGCATCGAGATCCAGCGCCACTTCCGGATGATCGTTAGAGCCGACCAGAATCGTTCGCGATGTCTGCGTCTCTTTGCCGTACTCATTTACAGCAACGGCAATAAGTTTGATTGTATTGTCTTCGACGGATGGCCAGTTCACACTGTAGCAATTGTTACATTGGTCGATGCTACTATCGATATCAGTGGCCACGCCGATATAGTGCGAAGAAAAATCTTCGTCGCCCGAACTCACGACTTTATTTCGATAAAATTCTACGCTGCTAATCTCGTAACCGTTTCCATTTACCGATACCGCCAGTGTTTCATATTGCCCGACTTGTAGAGGGTCCTCCCCATCAGGAAGACGCCATGAAACTACCGGCGGGTTAATTTTCTGTACGGTTACCGACTTTTCAGGACTGGGATCGCCACACTCAAGTGCATTACAGGCGAAAACACGATAGCGATAAGTCCCTTCAGGACGACCGCTAACAGAGTAGTTAGCCGTAGGGAAGTTAACTTTCTTGGCGTAACAGTGCCCGTACTGGTCTTCCCCAACGTTATACGGGTTATTGGTTGAACACCAATTTTCACCGCCGACTTCGCGTTCCTGAACCAGGTAGTAATCGAAATCGCCTGAACTAGGTGGTTGCCATCCTATACTGTAGGTTCCGTTCTCGGCTTCCAAAGATGATGGGAGGGAATTGATATGCGGTTTTTCGGGTTTTTCTGGCTTATTGACCACAACCGCAATGATAGGAGTATCCGCTGAATCTTGGATAGGTCCATGCATAGCGCATGGACCTATATCGCAATACCTTTTTACTTCCGCAAAATATTCATACGTACCATTCTCTCTAACAACTGGTACTGTGTATGAGCCATCAAAATCTGGATCTCCTCCTGCATAAGGAAAGTACAAAGATTCACTCTCATCTATAAGAGTCCAGCTCTCTCCAGCGCGCTTTTCGTAAACCTTGTAAATATTCCTAGCATTTCCAGCGGCGATCGGATAGGCGGTTACAGTAATTAAGTACTCACCATCGTTACTTTCTACGCCATCACTTATAGATACCGAAGGCGGCCAGCTTGCATGAGCTGATTGCGAAGCCCCCAAAATTATTACGGAAACAGCTAGCACATTCCGAAAAATTTTAAAGATAGAAGCAAATCCATTTGTCATTTTAGCGTTGCCTTTACATTCTCTTCAGCGCGGAGCGCTTTCATTTACTCTTATTTTTGCTTCAACAAGAATCCGCAAAACTGCAGCCAAAAGTTGGTCTAACCGCCGGCCTATAATCTACAAATCCAGCTAAACTGCAGTTCTCTACGAGTGAGAGCAATTATAGATTTCGGTTCCACAGGACACGTTCAGCCGCAGAAGGGGTAACGGCGTCCAGAGCAAATACTTGATTCGCTTCGGTATGCACAATCAATTTATGTCCGGAAAGTACTGGGCTGGCCGTAATAGTCTGACCGCCTGGCAACTGGAAGCGCCACAATTCCTCGCCGTTATCACTATTGAACGCGTAGATATTTCCGCTGTAGGTAGCGATATAGATGATGGCGTGGTCGTCACTTAGCAGCGGCCCGGCAACCACGGCTCCGTCGGTATCAACCTGCCATAAAAGGCTCTTATCAGCAGCCAGGGCATAAACACGGCCGTTTCCCCCAAGCGAGCCACTGCCACTAATATTGGCACCTACAATCACCCGCTCTCCGCTGATGGCCGCTTTACCCATCACGACTCCAGCGCCCTCCAATGTCCACTCGATCTCTCCACGAGGGTCGACCTTATAGAAATTGCCATCAAAAGCACCCACATACGCGCTGCCATCACTAGCCACAGCTAGCGAAGTTGCGATCTGATCCGGCACTGGGATGCTGGGCTCACTCCACAAATCCGGTGGTGGAGGCAGGTCCAGCGTGACAGCCAAACTGCGACTTACCTCTCCCTGGGGGCCGCGTGCGGTGAGGGTATAATTGGTTGTAACTTGCGGGCTGACATTCAGAGTCCCCTCTGATGTCAGAATGGATGTGACACCGTCTCCCACATCATTGCTTAACTCGATGTGCTGCGCACCATGGACCCGCCAGCGCAATTCCACCCGCTGCCCTCCGCTCTCAATAGCGGAAGGAGAGGCAACAAAACTCGCGATACTCAATGGTGGGAAGCTGGCGGGGTCTTCTGGATCACTGCCCGCTGCGACTTCGTCTGCATCGTTAATGCCGTCGTTGTCACTGTCCAGCTGTGCAAGCGAGCACCCATCTGCATTCACCGGCTGGCCGCTTGAAGTTTCCGCACATTGGTCGATGTAGTCGGCTACTGAGTCACCATCAGTGTCGATTGCAGTAGTAATACTCGCTTCACCAATATTGCCTGCCATATCCATGATTGAGGCAGTTAGCATCACCTCGGAATTACTCGGGAGCGATTCTGGCAAAGTGCAGTTGATGAAATTTTCACTGATCCTACAGTCCGCAACAGGACTCCCAGCCATAAGCACTTCTAGACTTCCGGGGTCCAGGGCCAGGTTGTCGGACACCAACAACTTTAATTGCGGCTGAGGCTCTCTAACCAGAGAGCCATTTACTGGGGAGACGAAGCTTAACTCAGGCGCGACTTGGTCCAGGTTATAAGAAATTTCGAGTCTAGACAGATTGCCGGCCAGATCTTCGGCGGTACCAGTTGCAGACAAATCTTCACCATCGCCACTCAGGGTGAGGTCCTCTGGGCACCGGACGATACCGCTCAGGTCGTCGCTACACTTATAACTAACGGTTACTGGGGCATTGTGCCAACCCGCCGCATTGGCTGCAGAAGATAAATTGGCAGTAATTTCTGGTGCGGTAAAATCAATGTTGACGCTGCTCTGGACTTCAGCCGTATTGCCCGCAATATCAGTGGCTCTGGCGGCCACGATCTGGCTGCCCCCCTCCTCGCTAACTGACACTTCTTTCGGACACTCGATCACACCGCTCAAAGTGTCCGCACACTGATAACTAATACTCACCGCTTGCCTATGCCAGCCGGCGCTGTTAGCGGTAGGTATAATATTGGCGTCAATCTGCGGAGCCGTTTTATCGATACTGACGGATACCTGTGTTTCTGCACGATTGGTCGCTTTGTCCTCTGCGATCCCGGTGATGGATTGGCTGACGCCCTCCTCGGTCACAACAACCGGGTCACTGCAACTTTCAATACCACTAAAGGCATCGGAGCAACTAAAGGTCACCGTCGCATTGCTGTTATGCCAGCCAGCCGTATTTGCTGCCGGGTCGATAGCAGCCGTTATTACCGGGTTTTCACTGTCGATCCCAATAACTTCCGCGACCAACCCACTACCAGGCTTGCCGCCCAGTTGTACAATAAGGGTGTTCTGAATTTGCAGAGAGACGGGAACTTCCAAAAAATCGACTTTTCGGCTGAAGTCGTTTGGGAACAACAGCTCACTGCCATTCAAAACCACCGTCGCCGATGTAACTGGATGTGAATCTTCGGCGCCGTTGTATACACGCAAGCGATAAGAGCTCCCTGCCACAGGAGCACCGAAATTAATTGTTTCTTCCACCGGCTGCCCTTTATCACGGACAAAAAGGTAACTACCAGAAACCTCGAATTCACCGGCATAAGACTGGGGAATAGAAACAGCCAGCAAAAGAGCCCAAAAATAAAAAGAATGCACATGAGTTAACGACCGACGATATCGGCGTATCAATGGAAGCAACATTTCCCCAGCCCCAAATTTATTGATTTTTTTTTGTCACAAGATGCAAAATTCACCACTTCTGGCAAATGACGCAAAATTAAACCAAAAACTGTGTCACAGTTTCAGGGGGAACGAGAAAACTACGATGAATATCCCGCCAACATTTAGTTGCCAAGGAAACTTATTCAGATATTTGTAATTTCTTGTAATAGGGATGAGCAGATATCACTCGAGTTGACCAATTAAAAATCAAACCTAGAAATAGCCGAGCTTTTCAGCAGCGCCTTCACCAGATCGGCCCCTTTTCTGCAATCCCTCATAATCTGCTTGAATGCATCCCTCTTCCCAACTTTCACCATGACCATGCGGTCATACCGACAGTGGCAAACAGGCGCGCTTAATCCACCAAAACCGGTGCTACAACTTCCGATGCGCTGAAGGGCTTCGGTACGGTATCCCGGCGTCCGCCAATATGACCGACACTAACAGCTACCACACCATCAAAAACAAGCTTGCCGCTACGCTGGAGTCCGCGTCTCCAGCTTTTTGCCGCCCCTAAGCTAGTTCAGAGCCCTGTCGAGCCGGCACCAGACACATTCTGTCCCGCCCCCCCTCCAAACCACCCCACCCAACCCGCTACAATAGGAACAACCAGCGAACCAACCATTCCAAAGCAAAGATTTACCATGCGAATTCTTACTCTTCCGGCCCTGCTTGCCGGACTGATACTGCTCACCGCCTGCGGAACTGACAACAAAACCACCAGCGACCCCAACCGGGAAAACGCGACACAGGAAACCACCGCCAGCGAGCAGACAGTGGAGACAAAAACCACTGAGGCCAAACCCAGCGTCGAAGAACAAGCACCCGCCGGCAAACTCCCCGACGGCGTGCGCCCCACCGCCTATCGCCTCGACCTCACCCTCGATCCCCGCCAGGATACCTTCCACGGCCAGGTGGAAATTGACATAGAAGTGGACAAAGCCACCGACCACATCTGGATGCACGGCAACAACATCGACGTCGCCGACATCAAAGCCATCGTACCCGCCCAAGGCGATGAGAAAGAAAAAGAAGTCGCCGCCCACTACCGCCAGATGCTCGACAGCGGCGTGGTGCGTGTGGACTTCGCCGGTGGTATCCCCGCCGGCAAAATCACCCTGCGCACCAAATACAGCGCCCCCTTCGATAAAAACCTAGCCGGGCTGTTCAAGGTCGAAGAAAAAGGCGATGCCTACGCACTGGCCAAATCCGAATCCATCCAGGCGCGCCGCTTCCTGCCCGGCTTCGACGAACCCGGCCTGAAAGCCACTTACGATATCAGCCTCACCATCCCCAACGGCTACAAAGCCATCAGCAACGGACCCGAAACCGAACGCGTAGACGCCGGCAACGGTATGGAAAAGGTCATCTTTGCCCAGACCCGTCCCATGCCCACCTACTTACTCTCGCTCGCCGTAGGCCCCTTCGACGTGGTCGAGCGCCCGGACATTCCCGCCAACAAATACCGCAAGGACCCACTGCCCCTGCGCGGCTTCGCGCGCAAAGGTCGCGGCAAGGATATGGCGTACGTGCTGGATAAAACCCCGGAAATGCTGCGCATTTTTGAAGAGCAGCTGCAGCGCCCCTATCCCTTCCGCAAGCTCGACATCATCGCCGCTCCCCAGTGGCCCAGTGGCGCCACCGAGCTCTCTGCCGCGATTACCTATCGCGAACAGCGCATTCTGGTGGAAGGTGACGAACCCGCCCCCGGCCTGCGCCTGGCCCTGCTCGGCGTACACGCCCACGAAATCGCACATATGTGGTTCGGCAACCTGGTCACCCCGCCCTGGTGGGACGACCTGTGGCTGAAAGAAGGCTTCGCCACCTGGGGCACCCCGCTGGCTCTGACCATCATGGAACCGGACGGCGGCCACGACCTGAATGCCGCGGTGCGCGCCATCAGCGCAATGAAACTGGATTCCCTTGCCAGCACCCGCGCTATCCGCGAGCCGATTACCGACAACAACAATATCCGCAACGCCTACGACGCCATTACCTACTCCAAGAGCCTCGGTGTTATCCACATGGTGGACGAGTACTTTGGCGCGGACACTTTCCGCCCGGCACTGGGCCGCTACATAGAAACGTTCGCCGATGGCGTCGCGGACTCGCCGGACTTCTACCAGGTGATCGGCGACGAAACCGAAAGCCCGCAGCTCAACGAAACCTTCCGCACCTTCGTAGAGCAGAAAGGCGTACCCCTGCTGTCACTGACCGTAAACTGCAATACTCAGGGCCAAGCCACGGTGATCGTGCAGCAACAGCGCTACAAACCACTGGGTTCCCCCATTGCTGAAACCGGCCAACAGTGGAGTATCCCATTCTGTATGCGCACCGATTCCGGCGTCGCCCAGTGTGAATTTCTGAGTGACCGCCAACAGGAGATTGCCGTATCCGGCGGCACCTGCCCCAAGTGGGTCATGCCCAATGTGAACGGCAGTGGATACTACCGCTTCACCATGGAAGAGAAATACTGGCAGTCCCTGCTGGATGAATTCGACAATCTCAATCCTACCGAGCGGCTGTCTCTGATCGACAGCGCCTTCGCCGCCTTCGAAAGCGGAAACCTCCAACCGGGAACACTGCTGGAAGTCGTGCGCCTGTCGGCAACCTCTGACAAGCGCCAGGTGGTCGAGGCACCTCTGGGTTACCTGGCCAAATACTCGGACCATTATGTAGACGATGCCAATGCCACCAACTGGCAGGGCTTTCTGAAAAAACTGTACGGCGCGAAGGTGCAGCAGCTCGCAGGTGAAAATGACTCCGAAAGCCAGCTACTGCGCAGCCGCCTGCTGGGCTTTCTCGCCCTGGAGGCGAAAGACACGGACACCCGCCAGCAACTGCAACAACAGGCGGAACAGTTTACCGGTTTCGATGGCGAGCGCGATCCAGCGGCACTGGACTCCGATCTGTATGAAAGCGCGCTTACCGTTGCCATCCAGGATTCCGGCACGGCATTTCTCGACCATCTGATCCAGGTCCGCAGTGAACTGGATGACCCGCTGTTTGAGAGCGCCAGTGCCAATGCCATGGGCCGCGTTACCGACCCGCTACAACTGGACACCATCCACCAGCTGGCACTCAGTGAGAAAATGGGCGCGCGGGAAGCGTTTGGTCTGATCCAGAACGCCCTGATAGAACCGGAGCTTCAGGCTAGAAACTGGCAGTGGCTGCGGGACAACTTTGCCGCTGTAGTTGCTAAAATTCCGGAGCAGTGGCGCCGCAATACCCCGCGCTTTGGCGCCAACTTCTGTGACCAGCCTTCACTGCAGCAGATACAGCTACTGTTTACCCAGCAACAAAAACTGGTACCCGGCTACCAGCGAGCCCTGGCGCAGACCGAAGAAGGGATTAATCTGTGCCTGGCACTGAAAGAGAATGGACAGGCACTGGTGGAGAGTCTCAAATAAAAGGCAGTGGCTATAGCAGCTTCGAAAATGGCAGCCATGGCTGCCATTTTTTAGCGCTTTTTATTCAACACTTATACCGGCATCCTCCAGAACCTGCTGGATCGGCTTCAGCTGCGCACGCAAGTGATGCCACTTGTGTACGGACGACTGGTATACCGGCTGCCGAACTTGCGCAGCACTCGCTGTTGAAGTGCCCGCAACCTGGGAATAGTAGTGTTCCAGCACCTGATCTTTCCAGGGGACCCCGCAGGCCGCATAGACCGCACGACTTGCCGAGGGAAGATCACTGACCAGATCTTCATAGTGCACATCGATAACCCGCTCTGCGAACACCTCACGCCAGTGCATCATCAACTTTCGATACGAGCAATAGTAGCGTGCCAACTCATGCTGATCGTACGAAAACGGGTAGGCGCTCTTGAACAGCGTTTTATAGGTGGCGTAGCAGGTATCCATCGGGTTGCGCGCCAGATGCACTATCTTGGCCGCAGGTAGCGCTCTGGCAATCCACCCCAGGTACAGAAAGTTCATTGGATTTTTATCAATAATCCACTGACTCCCTGTCTGACGGGCTCGGGCACGCATCTGCCTGATATACAGGCTTCCCACATTTGCAATATCCAGATTATTGCCCGCTGTCAAAATAACATTGCGAGTTTCATCCCGCTCGCAATCCGTAGCGGCCTGCTGTAATAACAGGCGCGCGAACGTATCCGGCTCACCCGCTGAAGCGACCTCGCCGGACGCGCAAAGAATCCTATCCAGCAGTGTAGAACCAGTGCGCGGCATGCCAAGCACAAAAATAACCTCTTGACCCTGCTCGCAGGGAACAGCTCGGCCCGACAGAAAATTTCGGTCAAATACATCCGCAATCTCTGTCATCACCGAAAGGTCGCGACTTAGCTGATAGTCGATATTCTTGCGGCGGGATTTGGCACCTTTTTCAAGTGCCGCAAAGCTTGCTGCGTACTCTTCCAGGTCCTCGTACTCTTTGGCCAGCGCATAATTCAACTGAATCGCTGCCTGCTCTGGCAGTCGATCTCGAGTGACCAGGGCACTCAGTTCGCCCACATGATTGCGGTTTGCTTTCTGCTTACGCAGATCAGATCGATTCTTGTATGCTTCCCAATCATCAGGCCTAAGGGCAATGACTCGGTCATAGAGTATTTCTGCACGCTCCAGATTTCCCATGGCACGATTCGCCGCAGCACAGTTGAACAGCAGCAATGGCTCTTCAGGCTGTTTGGTTACCGCGGTTTCAAACACTACAAGTGCGTGCTCATGGGATTCGCACATGGTAAATAGATACCCAAGTTGCGAAAGCGTCGCGCTATCGAGCAGTTCTAGATCCTCAAAATCTGCGGACTGCAGTGTACCCAACGCACCAGCGATATCCCCTTCGCGTACATAACTGGTCGCAATATGGAGAAGGATCGGCCAGCGTCTTGGTGCCATTCCCGGGAAAAGTGTCAAAGCCTGTTGAAGCTGGCTTCTCGCGGCAGAGAACTTTTGACCTGCCATCAGAATATCAGCATATAACCGTCTGCCACTTGCAAAACCTGGTGACAGTTCAACAACTGTACGAGCGACTTCTTCTGCCTCCCGTAAGTGACCGGACTGAAAAAGTTTTCTGGCCCTGGTATAGGCCTGTTTCGCTTCACTGCTTGGCTCGGCGTGTAATGACATGACTTCTAACTTGTCTGAGCTTTACAGAACAGTGTACCCGTTTCCCGCACATAAAAAAGCCGGCCACAAGGCCGGCTAAACAGGATCTAGAAAAACAACAATGAACGTTTAGAAGTGATAGCGACCAGAAACACCGAATGTACGCGGCAGACTGATGTAGTCTTTGGAGGAATTACCGTAGAAGTTCTCCGCCGGATCCGTCCCCATATGAGCTTCTGTCAGTGCCCCGGTTACACCATCTTCATTGAAAAGGTTCTTGGCATAAAGGGTGACATCCCAGTCGTCTGCCACCAGCGTGCTGCTCAGGTTCCATAACTGGAACCCGTCAAACTCTGCTGCAGTCGCCCCGTCACCAATGGAGTTGGAGGTTTCCGATTGGTAGTAACCATTCAAACGACTAACCAGGGTGAAGGCACCGATGGTCGTAGTGTGATCCATGGCGACCGACAGGGTGTGTTCGGCGGTGCCCGGCAAGCTAGCGCCTGACTCTGCAACAATGTATTCCCCAGTGACACCACTGCCCTGGAAGTTACCGTAGGGCTGATAGAAATCGGCGGTCAGTTCAGCATCGACAAACGCATAACCGAGGTTGTAGCCGATGCTCTCGGTCAGGTCACCCTGCAGTTCCAGTTCCAGCCCCTGAGTTCTGGCTTCATCCCCATTGACCGCAGCGAAGAAGCCCCAGTTTGCCGTAGAAGTATTCAACTGTGGATCGGCCCAGTCCATACGGAAGAGCGACACGGTGTAACGCAGAGAGTCAGTGGTACCTTTCACACCCAGCTCGTAGTTCATCACCTGGTCGGATCCGTACTGCAGGTAATCCGGGCTCTCGGCAAAGCCGCCGACCAGAGGCACCGCATTGGCGCCGCCACGGCGATAGCCTTCGGAAACGGTAGCGTAGAGCATGGTGTCCGCGTTCATATCCCAGGAGACATTCGCCTTCAACAGGGTATCGCTCTCCTCGGTAGTAAAGCTGGCTTTGGTGTCCTCTTCCGGCTCGGGCCAGATCGGCAGCTGCAGTACGCTGTCATTGGTCAGCTTATTATCGAAGTGACGCAGGCCAAGGGTCATACGGAAAGTGTCGGAGAAATTGAACGTGGTTTCACCGAAGATGGCCGCGTCGGTAAAGCTCTGGTTGCGGCGGAAGTAAAAGTCCTGGTCCTGAACGTTTGCACCCCAGCTGGCAAACTCTTCAGCGAAGGAGAGTCCCGGAGTCCAAACCGCAGGGGCCTCAGCGGCCCACGCGGCCCAGCCGGGCATATAACTGTTCTGACCCGCGTTGCTCTCCTGATCCATATAGAAGAAGCCCGCTACCCAGTCGACAAACTGATCACCATTGGAAACCAGGCGGATTTCCTGCACCAGCGCGCTGTCGTCGTAAAAGCGTTCGGCCTGAGCCAGCGGTCGCGGTGAGCCACCGTAGTAGGCGCCGAACCAGTCATTCTGTGCGTAGAAGCCGGAATTGTCGCTGATGGCGATGCCATCGTGGGAATAATTTGAAGTGCTGGAGGTAAAGGTTGCAAAACCCATATCCAGTGAAATTTCCAGCGCGGTAAGAGACACATCCCGCTCGGAAGGCTCCAGGGTCACCGCACCATTTTCGTAGTCATCGTAAAACTCTTCTTCACCACTCACCCAGTTGCTGCCGCGGGTAACCTGACGACGGCCACCGATTTCATCGCTCTGCATCTGGTGAGAAAGCTGCACACTCAGTTCATCATTCGGCTCGATCAGCAGCGATGCGCGTGCGTAGGTAATATCTACGGTATCCGCATCCTCTACACTACGGAATACCGGTGCCCCATTGGCAATGTCACCGCCGGCCGCAACCGGAGCACCCTGGGAATCAAGCTCGTAAACGTTGGTGTAATCCACAATACCATCGTTGTCGATCATACCCGCGGAAGCGCGCAGCGCCATTTTTTCACCGAGAGGAATATTGACCAGTGCGTCGGCACTGAAGTTGGTGCCACCAGAGCCCTCGGTCTGGCTGACGCTGCTACCCACTTTCGCTTCAAACCCTTCGGTAGAAGGTTTGGCCATGATGTAGCGAACGGTACCCGCCAGAGAGCCTGATCCATACAGCGTACCCTGTGGGCCACGCAGTACTTCCACACGCTCAATATCTTTAAGAATAAAGTTGCCGTACAGAGGCGTGTCATCAACGTAAGTGGCAACGGTTGGCACAGCGGAGAGAGGAACATCACCGTTCGCACCACTGTCGACATTCATACCACGGATAATGACACCGTTGACGGTGCCCGAATTGCGGTAGCCCCGGTCAACGACGGTCAGCCCTGGAACACTGCGCATCATTTCTGCGGCATCGGTAATCTGCCCCGCTTCGAGCTCATCCCCACTCACGGCAGAAATGTTGTATGGAATATCCTGAACGCTCTCCGCACGGCGGGTAGCAGTCACAATCACTTCCTCAATAAGTGATTCTTGCGCACTCGCCAGCTGCGGAACGGATAGCAGCGTACCCGCGGATACTGCCGCGACGGCGGTTGCCAGTGTGGATTTGCTAAACCCCTGCTTGATTGGTTGCTTCATGATGCCCTCTGCTAGGTTTGGATCTCTTATTTGAATATTCGCCGCTGGCCAAACTACGCCGGCTGTTGTTGTGATTCTTTTGTATAACTGGACCCTGGCCTATACCTAGTGCCAGTTAGTCTACAACGACTGGTCCAGTTTGTTGTGGTTGTTAAAAGCCATCCTGTGAGAAATGAACTTTTGCTTCGCCGGTCTTATTCCGGCACTTTCAGCTCGCCAAGCTGCTCCAGTGCAGGGGATACCGCACCCCGCTCGTACTGTGGATAGTGCACCTTGCCATCGCGGAAACTTTTCAGGGTTTGTCCCAGGCCTTTCATGCCGCGCTCGCGCACCTGGGTAACTTTTTCTACATCCAGATAGAGGGAGATAATTTCTTCCTCAATAGAGGCCTCATGCAGGGTATCGCCTTCTGGCCCGACAATGATCGAGCGGCCGTTGCCCTGCTCGCCGGCTCCGTTTACATCGACGATGTAACACTGGTTCATCACCGCACTGGCGCGCACCATGGAGAGTTCGTCTTTGCGGTCAATCGTGTCGGTTTTGGTGGGGTGGATAATCACTTCTGCACCCATCCAGGCCATGGCTCGGGTGGTTTCAGGGAACCACATGTCGTAGCAGATGGAGACCCCAAAGCGCCCCACCTCGGGCACATCAAACACCACGAACTGGTCTCCTGCTGTGACGCCCTTTTCGTACGGCAGGAACGGGTAAATCTTGCGATAGCGGGCGATGACTTCACCGGCTGGATTGATCACCGGCGTGGTGTTGAACACGGCACTGCCACACTTTTCATACATGGACCCGGGGATCAGCCAGATACCCAGTTCCCGTGCGGTGCGGCAAAAGGCATCCTCTTCGGCAGAGGGGAGTTCGCGGGCGTGTTGCGCACCGACACCGCGCAGCGCCAGCTCGCTCAGCACGATCATTTTCACCCAGGGGTAACGCAGTTTGGTGCGTTGAATTTTCTGCAGCAGCAGCTCCAGGTTGTCTGCCTCATCCAGCTTCAATTGCAGTGCTGCTATTCCGAAAGACCTGCGGTTGCTACTCATCACACCGGTTCCTGGTTCTGGATTATTGATTGTTGTTGTCGCCACAGCCTTGGCGGAGCATTTCGCGCAGCCGTGGCCAGCTGGATTAATACTGGCCCAGAGCGAGGCACGGCTATAGGGCCAGATTGGCGGGAGGCATGAGTCCAACCGGGGTGGAGACGGAGTATCGGGGGATTTGGACCTAACGCCGGAATGAATCTGGCACTATCACGCAGGCTGTAATAAGTTAGCTTTGGTCCGGCACAGGAACCGACCGCGACTTCTTCTGAATGGACGTCCGCTCAACAAATCGGTTCATCAAACAAGACAGATAACAATTCGCCACAGCGCCGGAGTACCCATGGAAAACCCAGCCCAGTCTGCAGTAACAGACGCCCCCGAATCAGGCTATTCCGGAAATAAAATTCCCGAAAATACCCACGGGCGCGGCCTTCTGGTCAGTAACGGCTGGATCGCGAGTATTTTTCTCGCCTTCCTGTCTTCCGCCGGTCTTTACTATGTGAATATTTTTCCGGTCATTGTGGATGCCCTGATGGCCGGTGCCGGCCTCAGTGCGGAGCAGGCGGGGCAGATCACCTTTGCCAACACCATGGGTGCGGTAATCGGCGCATTTACAGTTTCCTGGCTGATTCGGCACATTCCTCGCTGGAAACGCGCAGCGGCAATTCTGCTGTGCTGCTCCATCGGCATGGATGTGCTCACCATCCAGCTGGCCAACCTGGACCTGCTGATCCCTCTGCGACTGGTACACGGTATTCTCGGCGGCGCACTGGTGGGGCTGGGTTTTGCGGTGATTGCCCGCAGCGGCATTGCCGGGCGCAGTTACAGTATGGTGCTGCTGGTGCAATATACCGGCGGAGCCATCGGCGTGGGCTTTCTGCCTGCACTGGTAGCCGAACACGGTACCTACGTGCCCTTTTTCGCGCTGATCACTTTCAGTGTCATCACGCTGCTGATGCTGCCGTTGATCGCGGACTATCCGCTGCCAACAGAGGCAGAGAATCGTCAACGTGCGGAAAACGCAGCTCCGCTGCCACTGTTGCCGATCATCATTACGCTGATCGCACTGTTCTGTTTCCAGTTTGCGAACATGGCTCTGTTCGCCTTTATTTTTGACCTCGGCAAAACCTTTGCACTACCCCTGGGCTTTATCAGCCAGACCCTGTTCTGGGCCAACCTGATCGCAATTGGCGGCGCGGCACTGGCGGCGGTGACCGGACAGAAATATCCGCTGGCCAAGCCTCTGGCCGCCGCCTTGATCATCACCCTGCTCGGCCTGCTGCTGTTCGTATTCAGTGATATTCGCCCGCTGTTTATTCTGGCGAATGTGGTTACCGGGATGACCTGGGCTTTCTGTGTGCCCTACTTCCTGACCATGGCCTCGCGGTTTGACAGCGCCGGCCAGATGGGTGCCTTTGGCGGTTTCGCGTCCAAGCTTGGCCTGGCCTGTGGGCCACTGTTTGCGGGGTATTTCATTACCGGCGGGGGCAGCTATACGCAGCTGGTCATCGTTACCGTTGCGGTACTGGCAATTTGTCTGGTGGCGGTACCGGCTGCAGCGCGACTCGATCGCGCGTCTTGAGTTTCTCACTCGTTGGCAATAATCGCCGCATCAATCAGCTTGCCGGTTTCATTAAACCACTTGATGCGGTGACCGTCGGTCACCACGTAGAAACTGGCTTTGCGACCGTAGGACCAGGTGCGCCACTGGCGCACCCACTGGTCTCCATCGAGCCACCAGCGCCCGGTGTCGGTCTCGTCCATCTCCACATCGTTGCGGGAATAGCCGAGCATGGTGCCATCCGGTTTGAGCTCGATACGGTAGGACTCACCCAGGGTGTTGGTGCCAAGAAATATGGCTCCGGGCATTTCCCGCTGCAGATCTTCCGCGCTCAGGCGCCGGCCAGAGGCCACATCCAGTGACTCCTCCTCCGCCTGCAACTCTCCGTTGATCAACTGCGCAAGCACCCGCACACCTCCCTCGATCTTGTCGGCATCGATTGCAGAAAAACCGAGGCGCACGGCACTGCCATCCCCCACGGTTTCCAGCAGCAGCCCGTTCTGTTCCGCACTGGTCTGGAGTTGGGCACCATCGACATGGGGAGGTAATTCCAGCCAGCATGCAGTACCGCAGCTGGCGCGACGTACCTTGAGTTTGGGCAGGTGGTACATCAGGGCCTCCCCCAGTGCGGTCCACCGCTCCTTCAGCTGCTGCGTGAGCTTGAACAGCGCCGCGTCCAGGTGGCCGGCCGCAACGAACTTGGCCAGCAACCGCTGGTTGAGCGCCGGCACGCGTTCACGCAGGGTGTAGCGCAGTGCACGCAGCCGTTGAATCACCGGTTTGGGTGCCACTACAAACGCCAGCTGCATGCCCGGGTCGATGATCTTGGGGAATTGATAGAGATAGATTACTGAACTGCCCCCATCCATGCTTTTCAGTGGCGGCAACGGATTGCCGTGGTAGCAGAAATCGTGGTCGCAGTCGTTCTCAATGACCACCGCCTGCTGCTCCCGCGCCTGCCTTAACAGCTGACGGCGGCGCTCAAGGCTGGTGGTGACGGCGGTGGGGTTATGTACATTGGGCTGCAGATAAATACTGTGGGCCGCCTGGAAGGCGTCATCCAGTAACGGGCCATCGGCATCCTGGGAGAGCGGCAATATCTGTGCACCGGTGCGCCGGAAGATCTCACCGGTCTCGCCGCCGGCGGGCTGCACCAGCGCAAGTTTGCGCTGGCTGCCAAGCAATAATTCTCCCAGCAGATAACAGGCCTGCTCCATCCCGCTGGTGAGCAGTATCTGGCCCGGGTCCACGTAGATACCCCGACGCGGCAGCAGCCGCGTGCAGATCTGTTCCACCAGGTGGCGATCGTCTTCGTTGTTGCCGAGAGTGGCCCACTGCGCGACTTCCCGCGCGGTGAAGATATCCCGTGTGCACTCCCGCCACTCGGCGCTCGGATAGAGGCGCGGGTCGTATTCGTTACTGACAAAGGGGTAGGGATACTGCAGCCAGTTGGCGGGGCGGTTCTGCAATGCTCTGCGGCTGACGGACACCGGGTTACAGTGCGCGCGCCAGAACTGCCGGTCGTCTTCGTCCCGTTGTGGCTCACCGGCATTGTGACTGATTACCCCCTGCTGTGACACGGTTTCACTGACATAGAAGCCACTGCGCTCGCGGGTGACCAGAAAGCCGTCATCCACCAGCTGCTGATAGGCCAGTACCACCGTATTGCGGGCGACACCCAACTGCTCGGCCATGCGGCGCGACGAGGGCATTTTGTGGCCCGCAGGGATGCTGCCTGACAGGATACCCTGGATCAGTCTTTCGCGGATTTGCTGCTGCAGACTTTTATCCGCAGCGGGATCGAGAACGATCAGTGCTTCGCTCATGAACGGCTCGTTATATTTGTTTTGGCCTGGGTGCGCATACTGGAGATTGCTCGCAGTTTGCACGGCGCCCCGTTCAGATTCAAGCCGGGGCGAGCGCCATGAGAATGGGCACCCCTGGAATCACCAGGAAGACCAAGTGCACCGCCCTGCCCGGGCTTGCGAAGGCATTCAGGCTCTATGGCTCAAGTACCATGCGTATTGTGTGCCAGTTTTTTCAGTCGAAATGCCAGCCACACCAGAATAATACCGAATACAATCGCGTAGCTGCCGATCAGCCAGAGTAAAGCCAGCGCACCGGCGCCCGGTTTCAGAAGTAGTACGAGCCCAAAAATCACCGACAGCACCCCGGCAAAAATCAGCAGCCATTCCTGGTCAATTTCCTTGCGCAGGCGAATAGCGCCAATTATCTCGAAGATGCCCCGCACCAGCGCCCAGGCACCAATAAAGATCACCAGCACCAGCGCCGTGACCTGTGGATAGACAAAGGTGAGAATCGCCGCGGCGATGCCGGTGATCCCCACAAACAGTAGCCACCAGAGGGACGAGCGCTCTACCTGGCCACGCCCCTTGATCGCCCCGTACAGCGCCACCACGCCGTCGATCAGTGTGTAGATCGCAAACAGGAACACGAGGCTCAGCAGGGATATGCCCGGCCAGATAAATGTCAGCACACCAAATGCGATAGCGAACAGGCCACGCACCAGCGCCACCCACCAGTTATCGGCCATAGCGCGCAGTAGCGGTCGGGAAGACAGGGATAATTGAGAGTCACTTTCGGGTGCCATGGGGGCCTCCTGACATGGGGGGCCCGATGCGGGCCACCGTTACGCCGGAGTTTTAGTCTCCCGAAAAGCGAAAAACGAGATTATTTTTTCAGTGAGCGGCGGTTTTAGATGAAGTGCTGCACCTTGTTCTTGTAGCTCCGGCTCATTTTCAGGCGCTCACCGTTATTCAGCACCAGGTGGTACTCTCCATTGATGTGCGCGCAGATCTCGCGGACCCGCTTTAAATTGACGATGGTGGAGCGGTGAATACGCTGGAATACCTTCGGATCCAGCTGCTGCTCCAGCTCCTTCATGGTGATCCGCATCACATGGGTTTCTCCATTGGCGTGCACACACATGTAGTCTCCGGCAGCATCGATCCAGTCGATATCCCGCGCGGGCACCAGGGTAATCTTTCCCGAATCCTTGATCGCGATCTTGTCCGGGTAACGGCT
This sequence comes from Microbulbifer elongatus, assembly GCF_021165935.1. NCBI lineage: Bacteria > Pseudomonadati > Pseudomonadota > Gammaproteobacteria > Cellvibrionales > Microbulbiferaceae > Microbulbifer > Microbulbifer elongatus. Next base: position 404,289 of record NZ_CP088953.1, read on the forward strand.
ACCACCCAGCTCTCCGGCAGCCAGCTTTTCCTCCAGAGCCTCCGGTGATTCCTGGGTGAGGTCTGCCGCAGCCTCGAGCAACTGCTCCCGTTGTGCCACCAGGTTTTCGCTGCCCAGCTTTTCCCGCACCCGCTGCAACGCCAGCGCGAGGCGGTCTTCCTCAATCGGCTTCAGCACGTAATCCACGGCACTGACCTCAAACGCTTCCACCGCGTACTGATCGTAAGCGGTCACAAATACGATCTGAGGAATTTCATCCCGCGGCAGCAACTGGACCAACTCCAGCCCACTGACGCCGGGCATCTGGATATCCAGGAACGCCACATCGGGCTTCAGCGCCAGAATCTGCTCCCGCGCCTCGCGGCCATTACCACACTCGGCCACCACCTCAATGCCACCCAGGTTTTCCAGGCGCAGGCGCAGACCGCGCCGGGCCAGAGGCTCATCGTCCACAATGATGACGTTCAGGGTTTCGTTACTCACTGCTCGCTTCTCTCCGGATAATCCGCCTTATTACCGCACTTGGCGCCATTGCGCGCTATTCCTGTTCGAAGGGAATACGCAGATGCACTGCCAGCCCGCCTTCCGGGCGATTACAGAATCGGGTTTTCTGCTCGACCCCATACAACGCGCGCAGACGTTCGCAGGTATTGCGAATACCCACACCGGCACCGCGACCCAGGCCCGCGAGATCCTCCTCGCGCACCCCTGGCCCATTGTCGCTGATCTCGATCAACAGTTCGCCGGCAAATACGCGCGCTTTCATCGTGATTTCACCACCCCACTCCCGCTGGGAAATACCGTATTTGATGGCGTTTTCCACAATAGGTTGCAGCAACAGGCTGGGCACCAGTGCATTCGGCGCATCGCTGTCCAGGTCCACGTTGATCTGCAGGCGATCCGCAAAACGCACTTTCTCGATATCCAGGTAGAGCATCAACGCCTCGACTTCCTTTGCCAGCGTGACCTTCTGCATCGGATCGTTATCCAGCGAGTGGCGCAGGAACTGAGACAGCCGCGTCACCATGCTGTTGGCGGTTTTACCGTCCTGATCCAGAATCAGGGTGGAAATCGCGTTCAGGGTATTGAACAGAAAGTGCGGGTTGAGCTGATAGCGCAGCATCTTGAGCTGGGACTGGTGCGCGATGGACTCCGCCTTCAGGGCTTTTTCCTGCTGCTGCAGTGAGGTCTGGTAGTACTTGATACCGTAGTAGAGCGCGGTCCAGGTCATGTATATCAGAAAGGAGTACGAGAACCAGTAGACCGCCATCACCATGGGGTGTTCGTCACTGTCCTTGCCGTAAAGCCACAGGGAGCCACCGAACTTGATCGCCGCCCACAGCGCGGCGGCAATGATGAGCACCCCCAGAGTGCCAATCAGACGGGTAGCCGGCGGTTTGTCCCACAGGTGCTGGAAGCCGCGGCGCATACCCTCGGACAGGGCGACCCCCGAGGCTGTAGCCACCGCCAGATAACCGGTGTACAGCCAGTGGTTTTCCACCCAGAAGAAGCCACCGATAAAGGTCAGCAGTGTGTAGCCTGCCCAGCCGCTGAATTGCAGCGCCCAGTACTGGTTGCGCTCGGTTGCCAGCCAGTCGGACAGCCAGTTGAAAACAGAAGTACCCATAAATCTCCAAAGGTGCGCACGTACGGCGCCAATCTGGGAAAATAGCCTAAAGGACACAAGCCGTGGACGAAATACCACCAAACGCAACAATCGGACGGACTGCCGCAGAAAACGCGGCAAGTGGAGGCAGAGCAATGAGTTACTGGCTGTTCAAGTCGGAACCGGATGAATATAGCCTGGATGACCTCAAGGCCGAACCTGGTCATGTTGGACGCTGGGACGGTATTCGCAATTACCAGGCGCGCAACTTCCTGCGCGACGAGGTGGAAGAAGGCGACGGTGTGCTCTTCTATCACAGCGCATGCAAGGTGCCGGCCATCGTCGGCACGGCGCAGGTGGTGCGAGCCGCCTACCCGGATCCCGCTCAGTTCGATCCAGAGAGTAAATACTTCGACCCCAAGGCCACCGCAGAGAAGCCGCGCTGGTTCTGTGTGGATATCCGCTGGCAAAGCGAATTTGCCCGCCCGCTGCCACTGAAAGAGATCAAGCAGAACCCGGCGCTGGCGGAGATGGTGCTGGTGAAACAGGGAAGATTGTCGATTCAGCCAGTAAGCGAGAGCGAATGGCGACTGCTATTGAAACTCGGAGCCTAAACGACACCTTTGGTGCGCGCGATAAACAGGCTGAGTAGAGATAATACGGTCAGCACCACGAGAATAATGCCGAGTAACAGAAAAGGACGAAACGGTTTGCGCTCCACATCGTTGTGGCCGCTTTTCAGGTAACGATCGACCTTGGCCTGATCTTCATCAGAGAGCTTTTTTGGCGGGATGGTGTTTTCGGAGTCTGGACTGGGCGAATCTGAACTGGACATAGCTAACCCGGGCTCTTTTTATTGTGATGACCGGAGTTTAGGAGATTCGTCGATACTAAAAAAGCCCTGGAGAATATCGGCTCCCGAGCGCAGCGCCCCTCCAGAGAGGGCCTGGATCACGGGTGCTTTTGTCATGCCGGACTCGATCCGGTACCGGGATGACAATACGAGGCTAGATGACCGGAACGCCCGTCATGCCGGATCTCGTCCGGCACGACAGAAGCATCTGGCATCCAGCACCCGGGGTTAGAACAAATCTTCTTCCAGATCCATCAGGGTCTCACTACCGGCCAGCACGCTCGCGGCCAGCGCCTTGGCCTGCGGTAACAGGCGGGCAAAGAAGAAGCGGGCGGTTTTGACCTGGCTGCGGTAGAAGTCATCACTCTGGCCCACGGCAACACTGGCGACCTTGGCCCACATATAGGCGTAAGCCACATAACCGAACTGGTGCAGGTATTCCACAGAGGCCGCACCCGGCGCATTGGGGTCGGTCTTGGCGGCCTCGATCACTGCGGCGGTCACGTCTTTCAAGCGCTGCAGCTCGGTTGCCAGCGGCACGATGAATTCCGCCAGGGCGTCGTTGCCGGCATTGGCATTGATAAACGCCTGCACGTCGGCCGCGAACAGCTCGAAAAAGGCGCCGCCGTTGGCCACGGTCTTGCGGCCGATCAGATCCAGTGCCTGAATACCGTTGGTCCCTTCGTAGATCTGGGTAATGCGCACATCGCGCACCAGCTGCTCCTGGCCCCACTCGCGGATATAGCCGTGGCCGCCGAAAACCTGCTGGCCGAGTACCGTGCAATCGAGGCCTTTGTCGGTAAAGAAGGCTTTGGCCACCGGGGTCAGCAGCGCCACCATGGCTTCCGCGTGCTGCTTTTCCTCACCCTCGCCGAATTTCGCCAGATCCAGCCATCTGGCCACGTAGGTGGACAGCGCACGGGCGCCACCGATATAGGCTTTCTGGGTCAGCAGCATACGGCGCACGTCCGGGTGCACGATGATGGGGTCGGCGGATTTTTCCGGTTGCTTGGCACCCTCCGGCGAACGGCTCTGCACGCGTTCACGGGCGTATTCAATGGCGCTTTGATAGGAGCGCTCGGAGGCACCCAGCCCCTGAATACCCACTCCCAGGCGCTCGTAGTTCATCATGGTAAACATGGCAGCGAGGCCCTTGTTCACCTCGCCCACCAGCCAACCTTTGGCACCGTCGAAATTCATCGCACAGGTGGCGGAGGCCTTGATGCCCATCTTGTGTTCGATGGAGCCACAGCTCACGCCGTTGCGCTCGCCCAAGCTGCCGTCTTCGTTCACCAGGATCTTTGGCACCAGGAACAGGGAGATCCCTTTCGGGCCCTTGGGCGCGTCCGGCAGCTTGGCCAGCACCAGATGGATGATGTTTTCCGACAGGTCGTGATCGCCGCCGGTGATAAAGATCTTGCTACCGGTAATGCGGTAGCTGCCATCGTCCTGTGGCTCCGCTTTGGTGCGGATAATACCCAGGTCGGTGCCGGCGTGGGGCTCGGTGAGATCCATGGCGCCAGCCCAGGTGCCGGCATACATATTCGGCAGGTATTTTTCTTTCAGTTCGTCACTGCCGTGCGCGTCCAAAGCCAGGCAGGCGCCATTGGTGAGTACCGGGTAGAGGGCAAAGGAGATACTCGCCGAGCACAGCATTTCTTCCACCTGGGCACCCAGCATCTTGGGCATCCCCATACCGCCATATTCCGGATTCCCCACCAGTGCTCCCCAACCACCTTCGCAGTAGGTGGCGTAGGCTTCCGGGAAGCCTTTCGGGGTGGTTACCACACCGTCGTTCCAGTGGCAGCCTTCCTCATCGCCGCTGCGGTTGAGCGGGTCCAGGGTATTGGTAGCCAGCTTGCCCATCTCCTCGAGGATGGCGTCGGCGGTTTCCCGGTCTGCGGTTTCCGCCAGCGCGGGCAAGCGCGCCCAAAGTTTGTCTGCCTCGAATACCTCGTGCAGCAGGAAGTTCATCTCGCGCAGTGGTGCCTTGTAGTCGGCCATGGTCTCGCCTCGCTGGATCGGTTGTAGATGGTTACGCAATGACTGAGTGGACAGCTCAATGGCTAGATCAATCGATTGTTTCAAATACATGTTTCAAACATATGTTTGAAATCTAGGGCCAAGCGTATGCCAAGTCAAGCCGAACACTGGGTCCGGCCTGTCTTTATCAGTCACCACCCGGGCAAGGGGCGGTTCGCGAAGGGATCAGTTGCAAGAAGATAGCAGCGGGGAGAGGTCGAGGTGGGCGGCGCCATTGCGGTAGTCGCCAGATGCATCGAAGTCCAGTTCCCCCAGACAGGGAGCGGGGAGAATCGCCCGCAGCGTCATCAGGTTCTCGTCGGCTCTGGGCATCTCGGCTTTGGGCGTGCGTACAAAGTTGGCCACCCACCCTGCCAGTTTCAATCCGTCACGGTGAATGGCCTCGGCGGTCAGCAGGGCGTGGTTAATACACCCCAGTTCCATACTGACCACCAAGATTACCGGTAGCTCCAGCGCCCTTGGCAGGTCGGAGAGGAACTGCCGCGGCGCCAGCGGCACCCGCCAGCCACCGGCCCCTTCGATCAGCACCAGGTCAGACTTGTTGCTCATGACCCCGCGACAGATCCCGACTAAACGCGACGGATCCAGCCGCCTGCCGGCTTCCATCGCCGCTATATGTGGCGCGATGGCCGGCTCCAGGGCAATGGGGTTCACCTGCTCGTAGGGCATCTCCTCGGTCATGGCCTCCATCAGGGTGAGCGCATCGCTGTTGCGCAACCCCGCCGGTGTCTGCTCACAACCGGACGCCACCGGCTTCACCGCCGCGGTCTTCAGCCCCTGCTCTTTTGCTGCCTGCAACAAAGCGGCTGTGGTATAGGTCTTGCCGACTTCCGTATTGGTGCCGGTCACAAAAAACGTACGGGTCACGGAAACTTACCTCCCTTTTGGAAATCTTTTATGTTGACGCCTCTTTAAACATGATCTACTTGCTGATAAATTGTTCACGTAGAGCAGTAATCGTACAACCCACTTCGCCAATCACGGCCGGGGTTAGGATAATTGCCTAACGAAGACCCCGCCGCTGGCATGGGGTGACAGCCGAGGACAGCGCTGTCATGACGCTATTGCGTCACCAAGTCGCACCGCGCAACCACATTGCTCAGCCACTGGCGGATGCTCCCCGCCTGAACGCCGAGACTCCCCGCATAGGTCAGGGATGTGGAAGTGCGAAAGTACGGATGCTGATTTACAGCCCCGGAATGACATAACAAGCAAATGCCATCAACACCGACGAGAGCCATGCGATACCTGAAATTGAGCCTGATTGCCTTACTCCTGATCCCCACTCTGGCCGTTGCCAAGATCAAGCCGGTTGATGAGGTGGTGGTGTATAAATCCAAACACCTGATGCAGCTGAAGCGCAACGGAAGGGTTGTGAAAAGCTACAAGGTGGTGTTCGGTAAAAACCCGGTGGGTCACAAACAGTACGAGGGCGACTCCCGCACACCGGAGGGCCGCTACACCCTGAACTGGAAAAAGAAAAACAGTACCTATTACCGTGCCATCCAGGTTTCTTACCCCAATGCACAAGACCGAGCGCGGGCCAGAAAAATGGGGCGCAGCCCCGGTGGCTCCATCATGATCCACGGCCAGAAGCCCCACTGGAAAGGCATCGAACAGTACCTGACCAAAATGAACTGGACCGACGGCTGTATTGCGGTAACCAACCCGGAGATGGACGAGATCTGGGCGATGGTGGATACCGGTACGCCGATTGAGATTTTTCCGTAACGCCCGCGCCAACAAATTCGAAGTACAAGAATCAGAATCGAAGGCCGGGGGCTGGGGCAAGTTTTTCGAACCGTCGTCGCCATGGATGGCGGCGCCGGAGCGTACATGGATGTACTCGCAGCGATTCGAAAAACTTACCCCAGCGCACGGCCGCCACCGCATTGGAGATCAGTGCTCCGGACCACCGCCGTGGCGGCGAATCACTGGGTGCGGGTTTTCAGGACCGAGCTAGGCGCCCCCCAGTGAACCCATCGCTGGGCGCTTCGGCACAAACATCCTGTTTGTGACGATCCTGAAAACCCGCACCCAGCAATTCACCTTTAACTTTTGACTTCTGTGGCTCGATGTTCAGTCTCAGTGTTCTTCCTGGTAATACTCCGGCGCCAGATCATCAAAGCGCGTGTACTTACCCACAAACGCCGCCCGGCAGGTACCAATCTCACCGTTACGCTGCTTACCGATAATCAGCTCCGCCAGGCCCTTATCCGGACTGTCCTCGTTGTAATACTCATCCCGGTAAATAAACAGAATCACATCCGCATCCTGCTCGATCGCCCCGGATTCCCGCAGGTCCGAGTTCATCGGCCGCTTGTTCGGGCGCTGCTCCACCCCACGGTTCAACTGCGACAACGCAATCACCGGGCACTCGTATTCCTTCGCCAACGCCTTCAAAGAGCGGGAAATCTCGGAGATCTCCTGAGTACGCCCCTCGGTACTGCCCTTCACCTGCATCAACTGCAAGTAGTCCACCATCACCATCGCCGGCATCGCCCGGCGCTCCGCCTCCTCGCGGGACAGCTTCGGGTCCGCCTGCATCAGCTTGTTGGTGTGATCGCGCACCGTGCGCTTAACCCGCGCACGCACTTCCGACGGCGACAGGCCCGGGGTGTCGTCGATATACAGTCCCTTACCCTTCATCTTCTGCACCGCGCTCGACAGCTTCGGCCAGTCCTCTTCCTGCAGCTTACCGTTACGGATACGCCCCTGATCGATCTTGCCGATGGACGACAACATCCGCATCACCAGACTGTCCGACGGCATCTCCATACTGAATACCAGGGTCGGCTTTTCCTGACTCAACATCGCCGCCTCGACGAAGTTCAGTGCCAGTGCGGTCTTGCCCATGGAAGGACGGGCGGCGAGGATGATGAGCTCACCCGGCTGCCAGCCGGAGGTGCGCTGATCCAGCTCGGTGAGCCCGGTGCTGAGACCGGTGAGATCACCTTCCGATTTGAACAGCTCATCGATACGCTCGACGGTCTTCTTGAGCAGCGCATCCACACCGACAAAGCCGCCCTCTTTGGCACGACCCTCGGCGATTTCCGCCACGCGGCGCTCCGCCATCTGCAGCAGGTCGGCGGAACCCAGACCACCGGGATTGAAGCTGGTGCGGCTGATTTCACCGGCGGCGGCAATCAGCTGGCGCAACATGGAGCGCTCGCGCACGATTTTGGCGTAGGCGACGATATTGGCCGCAGACGGGGTGTTTTCGGCAAGCTCGGCGAGATACGCCGGACCGCCCACGTCCGCCAGCAGATCGCGGCTGGCCAGCCCCTCGGCGAGGGTGACGATATCCAGGGGCTGTTCGCCGTTGGACAGCTCCAGCATGACGCCGAAGATGATGCGGTGACTGGCGACGAAGAAGTCTTCCGCGCTCAATTGCTCCGCCACCGCATCCAGGCGACTGGCGTCGAGCATCAGGCCGCCCAGTACCGACTGCTCCGCCTCTACCGAGTGCGGCAGCGGAGAACTGGCGGTGGTTTCCTGGGCATCTTCTTCGTGCGGAGCGTATTCGTTCATCTTCGGCTTAGTATTCGATGACCCGCGAAATCTTCCGGACCGGAAGGTTCGCGGGCTAAAAACAAATCAGGCGCTGGCTCTCCCCGTCAATCTCGCGATCGACAGGGAGAATCCAGCGCCTGATTGTAGCGCGCCTGAGGCGGGAACGGGCAATCCCGTTTCCGCTCAGCGCAGCAGCGCGTTCTAGCGGTGGCAGAAGCTTATTCGGCTTCTACAACCACCTTCACGGTGCTGATCACGTCGGCGTGCAGCTGTACGTCTACGTCGTACTCGCCCACTTCGCGCAGCGCACCTTCCGGCAGTTTCACTTCCGCCTTGGCAACTTCAACGCCAGCGGCGGTGATTGCTTCAGCGATGTCGCGTGTGCCGATAGAGCCGAACAGTTTGCCTTCGTCGCCAGCGTTGGCAGCGATGGTCACAACCAGGTCGGCCAGCTTGGTAGCGCGGCTTTCCGCTTCGCTCACTTTCGCAGCGGCAGCGGCTTCCAGTTCAGCGCGTTTGGCTTCGAACTCAGCAACGTTCGCTGCGTTGGCCAGTACGGCTTTACCGGTAGGCAGCAGGAAGTTGCGGCCGAAACCGGCCTTGACTTCAACGCGGTCGCCCACGTTGCCCAGTTTGCCTACTTTGTCGAGCAGAATAACTTCCATCTCGGAACCCTCAGTTTCAGTTCTTGTGCGCCGCTCAGCGTTTATTGCTTGAGCGCGCGCGAATATCAATCCAGCTATCGATCAGGGCCAGTCCACACAGGAACCCGGCCAGCGGCAGTGCCGCGATTACCAGCATGATGTACATGGCGATCAGCGGACCGCGCCCCCAGCCCTTCTGGGCAACCAGCCAGTGGATCAGGCAGATGCCTGCCACCATGATGGGGAAAGCCGCCACCGCGCCCCAGAACACAAAGTGTTCACTGACGAGGCAGTAGATCCACAACAGCATGCCGGCCGCGGCAATCGGCAGGGGCATGCGCAGCCCGTGCATTTCTTCCCGCAAACCACCGGGGTTGTACAGCAGCGCCTGCCACCAGCGCCCGAGCAGCAGAGACAGCATGGCGCTGATCACGGATACCCAGGTCAGGTAGCCAGTGGCCTGCGCTTCGCTGGCAAATGCCTTGCTCAGCTGCTGGGCCTCCGGGGTACTGGCACCGCCAGCAGCCTCGTTGACCGCGGCGACCAGGTTGTCCAGAACTCCGCCGCTCACCTGCGAGGTGACGAGGATGCCCACGGCGGTTGCGCCGGTCATTGCCACCAGCGCCCAGCTCCAGGCGCGGGTCGTGCGCAGCACCATTGCACCGGCCAACACCCCCACAAAGTGGGTGATGGCCATGCCCGCCATCAGTGGCGACATATAGCCGGCACCGGCGGCGGCCCCAATCGGCAACAGGGCCCAGGCCAGAACGAACAGGCCGTCACTATTGCCACGGCGCAACCCTACCAGTGCAAGCACCGCGGGGCTGATCAGCGGGATTCCCACCATGGTGAGGATCACCGCGCGCACGCGCGATCGCATGGCAAATTCAGCGATAGCGCGCACTAGATAGCTTCTCTTTTACAACAATTGCTACGAAGCAAAGCGCAGCTTAGGCTTCGTGGCTGTCCGTGTACGGCAGCAGCGCGATGTAACGCGCACGCTTGACCGCGGTGGCCAGCTGACGCTGATACTTGGCTTTGGTACCAGTAATACGGCTCGGTACGATTTTGCCAGTTTCAGAAACGTAGGCTTTCAGGGTATCGAGATCTTTGTAGTCGATACGCTTAACGCCTTCGGCGGTGAAACGGCAGAACTTACGACGACGGAAAAAACGTGCCATCTGACTATCCCCTTACTCTTCGTCTTCAGTGGTGTCGGAAGACGCTGCTTCCTTGGCGCCTTCGGAAGAAGACTCTTCCTTCTCGGCGCGCTCGCGACGCTCAGAGCGTTCTGCGCGCGCTGCTTTGCGCTCGCGGGACTCTTTCTCGGCCTTCATGATCGGGCTTTCTTCGGTGATGGCTTCGTCTTCGCGAATCACCAGATTGCGGATCACGGCATCGTTGTACTTGAAGTTGGTGGTCAGTTCCGCCAGCGCTTCTTCAGTACACTCCACATTCATCAGAATGTAGTGCGCCTTGTGGATCTTGTTGATCGGGTAAGCCAGACGGCGGCGGCCCCAGTCTTCCAGACGGTGAACGTCGCCACCGCTTTCTTTGATGGTCGCAGTGTAACGCTCGACCATGCCGGGCACCTGCTCGCTCTGGTCCGGGTGAACCAGGAATACAATTTCGTAATGACGCATTTTTGCTCCTTACGGGTTAACACAGCCTCCCGGCTTGCTGCGGTTTTGGTACCGCGGCTGCCCAGTGAGGCAAGGAGTACACAGTAGCAGTCCGAAGGGTGCTATTGCGGGCGGCGTATTCTATGCGCCCGGGGAGGTGGTTGCAAGTTGAACAGTTCGGGGAGTGGCGCGCAGCAAAACAGATTACGTGACTATCGGGTCGCCGCACGCGAGCAAAAAAATGCGGTTTTCATTGAGGGGATTGGCGCGCGCCTCGTCATAGGGGCAATGGTCGCGACAATAACCCAGAAGCCGAACAACAAGAAAACAAAGACCCAGAAAAAATAACAATAAATAACATGGACCGAAGAATAACAATCGGGATCCAATCCGCAGAGGGGCTCAGCCCCTCAGCGTTTCTTTTCACCTCTCATTCCGTTCCTGCCCCAGCCACTGGCCGCCCCGTATCAATCAGAAGACGTAACTGACTCCCAGGCTCAACTCGGTCTTGTCGTAGTCATACAGCGCCCGGTTTTCCCGATTGCCGATATTCAGCAGCTTGCCATCGAGACTGAAGCGCGGGGTCAGGCGGTAGCGGGTGGAGACCCAGGTTTTGATGCGATCGGACTCACGTTCGTACTCAAGCACATTGCCGCCATCGTCCACCACCCGATTCAGTCCGTCGTACACGCTGTAGAGGTACTCGACTCCGGCGCGCAGTTCCCAGCGGCTCAGAAAGCGCCAGCGCAGGTCGCTGCCGAATGCGTGACGCACCGGGGAATAGCTGTAGTAGTCCTCCGCGGCCTGTTGCAGGTCCTCGCGGTCGTTGGTGTCGTACAGGTAGTACACGCCCCAGTCTGCGCCGAATGTCTCGCGGCGCGCACGGGCCGAGAAACGCTGGCGCCAGCCGTCCAGATAGCTGTAGTTTTCACCGCCGGCGTAATAGGCGGGAATAACCGACAGCTGCACACGGGTCGCGCCAAAATCCCGCTTGGCCCGCCCGATGAGCTGCAGCTGCTGGCTGACCCGCTCGCCACCCAAGGTTACCCACTCAACCCCACTGCCGGCTTCCAGGCTCCAGCCATTCCAGCGCAGATCGCGAATGAACGACGCGCTGAGGCTGCCCAGGTTCAGACTGTCCAGCTCGCTATAGCGACGGGTAAAGCCGTAGCCCTGCAGGCGCCAACCGTCGTCCTCGGTCCCCGCGAGCCGGTACTGTCCCCAGCCGAACAGTTCGAAGAAGCTGTCTTCCCCCACCGCGTCCTCACCCAGCAACTCGGTCTTTACCGCGTAGGGGTTGCCATCCTGGCCGCCATTGATACTGACCATGGCCAGCCAGGGTCGCGACCGGGGAGCCGGCGCCTCGACCGGACTGCCCAGCTGCAGCGCTGCCAGCCGTTGCAGCTTCGCCGAGCCGGCGCGCTCGCTCACCCGGCGAAAATACTTCGCCGCCAGCACCTGATCGCCCTGGCGCCGCGCCACCAGCCCCAAATTGTATTCCGCCAGGTCCCGCCACTGGGGCTCGGCCACCAATTGCCAGAAATAGTCGGAAGCCTCCGCGTACCGGCCCAGCTTGAACAGGGTGACTCCGAGGTTGAATTTGAGCTTGGCGCTGTCATCCCCACCCTGCTCCGCCTGCCGGAACAGGGTCAGCGCCTGCGGATAATCGCCGCGCTTGAAGGCGCCGGTAGCCGACGGCAGCTCTTCGGCGCTCAGCCGCGCCGGGCCGAACACGGAGACCGCGACAAGAGCGGTCATCAAAAAAAACAGTTGAATAAATTCGCGCATTCCGTGCCTCGTTACCTGACTTCCCGGTATGGAGTTTTGTGCCGCATCAATCGGCACCAGCCCGGGCGGCTTCCTGCGCGCCCGGGCCGACTTCGGTCACGGTTCCTTATCCTCCGGCACCCTCTGCCGCGTCGCTGGCATCACTGGCGACATCGCCGCGCAGGGAATCCAGCAGGGCATCCACATCCCCCATGCTGCCGCGCGCGTCTTCCGGTACAGCACCGAGGATGTCCTGCATCATCTGCTCGATCATGCCCTGCATTTCCGCATTGGTGAGGCCATTTTTCAGGGCCTCCTCCACTGCCTCGCGCGCGGATTCCACCGCCTGCTGGGCCTGCTCATTGGCCGCCAGCGCCGAGTTTTGCGCGCTGGCCATCAGCTCGGCGCGGCGCTCAGCCATTTCCGCAAGCATCGCTTCACTGTTTGCGGCGCCCTCGCCTGACAGCGCACTGTCACCCGTTTGCGCTTCGCGCATGGCCTTGATTGCGGCCAGTGCAGCGGCGAGTTTCTGCTCGGCAATCTCGCGCATTTCTTCCGGCAGCTCGATATTGTTCAACAGATCCTGGGCGCTCTCTGCGTCCTCTACCACCTGCAGGGTGATATCCGAGTCCGCCATTTCCACGGTGGCCGGATCCTGTTGCGCCCAGGTGATACAGGAAAGCGGCAGGCAGATGGTGAACAGTGCCGTGCACAGCAATTTCCGCTTAATCAAAACGTGGAGCGCGGTCGCTTGAATCTTTGACATAGTCCTTTACCTCGAGTGATCAAAAATAAATGGCAATTCAGAGTCAGAGTTGTCTAACTCACCAGGCTTTCACTACTGGAAGCCCTTGCTGGCGGCCGGCGATGACTGTCAGCCAGTAACTACCCAGTTACACGGAGCGGAAAGCCAAAAGGTTCCCGCAAAATTTCCACAAGACAGAAAAATTAAAGCAGGCACTCAGGCGGGATGCGGGAAGGCAGGCGGGGCACAGGTCTCAAAAAACACCCAATACAGAAAGGGACCTGCCAAATCGTTTTGTTGCGTCAGAAGCCAGAAATAACAGGCATAAAAAAAGCCGGACGGATACTCCGACCGGCTTTACGGGGGGATAACACCGGGCGATCAACCTGCCCGCTGGCGCACCGCTTCAAACAGGCAGACACCGGTGGCGACGGAAACATTCAGACTACTGACCTCGCCAGCCATAGGGATTTTGATCAGGTGATCGCAGTTTTCCCGGGTCAGACGCCGGAGCCCCGGTCCTTCTGCGCCCATCACCAGTGCCAGGGGACCGGTCAGGGACGACTGATACAGTTCCTGCTCTGCCTCGCCGGCGGCACCGAAAATCCATACCCCCGCCTGCTGCAGCATCTGCAGTGTACGCGCGAGATTCGTCACGGTAATAAATGGCAGCACCTCGGCGGCGCCACAGGCGACCTTGCGCGCGGTGGGCGTGAGGCCCGCCGCCTTGTCTTTGGGGGCAATCACCGCGTGTACGCCGGCGGCTTCGGCCGAGCGCAGACAGGCGCCGAGATTGTGCGGGTCGGTCACACCATCGAGGATCAACAGGAACGGCGCTTCGCCCTTGCCGTCCAGCTGTTTGAGCAGGGACTTCAGGAACTGCTCGTCGTAGATCCTGGTGTCGCCAACGCAGATGGCCACGGCGCCCTGATGACTACCGTCGTCGCCGACCTTTTCATCCAGCGCCTTGCGATCGACATAGCGAATGGTGAGTGCATTCTGCTCCGCCTGACGGATGATTTTCTGCAGCTTCTGATCACGGCGCCCGCGCAGCAACAATAATTCCTGCACCTGCTGGGGCGAACTTTTCAACAGGGCCTGTACCGCGTGCAGGCCATATACCAGTTGTTGTGCCACGATTTATTTCTTTCCGCCGGTTTTTTTCGCCAGTTTTTTCTTGAGCTTCTTCTTCGCTGCCTTTTTGGCGGCGCGTTTTGCGGCCTCGGCTTTATCCGCCTTCTGCGCAGCCTTGCGCGCGGCGACTGCCGGGCGCTTGCCGCCCTTGCGCGGTGGTGTTTTTTTCGGCTTGCGTTTTTTCGGCGCAGCCTCGTCGCCGGCCTCACCGGCGCCTTCACCCTCCACCAGACGCTCTCTGGAAGGCGGTACCACTTCTGCGGTATCGCTACCTACCTTGCGCTTGCGGATCGGGCGCGGCTCATCTGCACTCTCTTCCCCGCTTTTTTTCTTCAGGCCTCCACCCCAGGGGCTGGCCTTCTGCTCCTCCGAACTGAAATCGGATTTGCCGCGGCGCTTGCGCTCCTGCTGGAACTCCACTGCCATTTCCATGGCGCGGCCGCTGACCTGGGTGGATTCCTCGCCGGCGCGGGTTTTCTTTTTCGGCTTGGTGGCTGCCGGGCCCTCACTTGCGGCGTCAGGGGTAGTGCGCTGGGTACTGCTGGCACTCATGGATTTTTTTTCACTCTTGCTGTCGCCCTTGGCGAACGAATTCTTTTCCGCCTTTTTGTCGGCTTTCTTGCCGGCTTTAGGCTTTCGGTATTTTGGGGTCTGGTAACTGGGGCGCGGGTGCAGCTCCACAAAGCTGAAATCCACCTTGCGCTCTTCCAGATCCACCCGCGCCACTTGCACGGTGACGCCGTCACCCAGATGGAAACGGGTGCCGCTGCGCTCGCCAACCAGACGCTGCTGCGCCTGTTCGAAGCTGTAGTAATCCTTGGGCAGCGCGGTGACGTGGATCAGGCCCTCCACATACAGGTCGTCCAGCTCCACAAACAGACCAAAGCCGGTGACCGCACTGATCACGCCGCGGTACACCTCGCCCACATGATCCTGCAGGTATTCGCACTTGAGCCAGCTGACCACATCGCGGGTGGCATCGTCGGCGCGGCGCTCGGTCATGGAGCAGTGCTCACCCAGCTCCACCATGGCCACCGTGCTGTAGGGCAGAATTTCCTCCCGCTCCAGCGCGTGGGCACCGGGCGCCTGGCGCACTTTTTCCGCAACCGGCGCGGGGTTAGCGCTGCCATTGCGGATCAGCCAGCGCAGGCCGCGGTGTAACAACAGATCCGGATAGCGGCGGATCGGCGAGGTGAAGTGGGCGTATGCGCGGTAATCCAGGCCAAAGTGACCGCGGTTTTCCGGCTGGTACACCGCCTGATTCATGGAGCGCAGCAGCATGGTCTGGATGATGTGGAAATCCGGGCGCCCTTCGACCTGCGATAGCAGTGCCTGGTAGTCGCTCGGTTGCGGCTCACTGCCACCCTCAAGGCGCAGACCCAGCTCGCCCAGGTATTCGCGCAGATTCTCTAACCGCTCAGACTTGGGAATATCGTGCACCCGGTACAGGGCCGGCAGTTCCGCCAGCTCCATCAGTTCCGCCGCACACACATTGGCGGCGAGCATGCACTCCTCGATCATCTTGTGGGCGTCGTTGCGCTGCACCGGCACGATGCGCTCGATCTTGCGCGCGGCGTCAAAAATGATCCGCGTTTCGGTGGTCTCGAAATCGATGGCGCCGCGACGATCCCGCGCTTTGCGCAGGGCGGTGTACAGATCGTGCAGGTTGTCGATATGTGGAACCAGCGCGGCAAACTGCTTGCGGATCCCGCTGTTGCGATCATCCCGTTCGGCAACCATCTCACCGACCTGGGTGTAGGTAAAACGCGCGTGACTACGCATTACGCCTTCCAGGAACTGGTAGTTCTGGATAGTCCCCGCCTGGTCAATGTGCATCTCGCACACCATACACAGCCGATCCACTTCCGGGTTCAGAGAGCAGAGACCGTTGGAGAGTTTCTCCGGCAGCATGGGCACGACAAAGTCCGGGAAGTACACGGAGTTGCCACGCTGGTGCGCCTCTATATCCAGCGGTGTGCCCACCTGAACGTAATGGGAGACGTCGGCGATGGCCACCAGTAATTTCCAGTTGCCGTCGGGCAGAACTTCACAGAACACCGCATCGTCAAAGTCCCGCGCGTCCTCACCGTCGATGGTCACCAGCGGCAGCTGGCGCAGGTCGATGCGCGCGGTTTTGTCCTCTTCCAGCACCTCGTCGGCGATACCGTCCACCTGCGCGAGCACCGACGCCGGCCAAGTGTGGGGAATGCCATAGTTGCGGATGGCGACATCGATTTCCATCCCGGGTGCCAGGTGGTCGCCGAGCACTTCCGCCACCTCGCCCTGAGGCAGGTTGTTGCGACCGGGCTGGGTGGTGATATCCACCACCACATACTGACCGCTCTGGGCGTCGGCGCACTTGCCTTCCGGTACCAGCACATCGAGGGTCAGACGGGGATTGTCCGGGCGCACAAAGCAGATGCCGTCTTCGCGGTAAATCCGCCCGGCCAGTTGCTGGGTATTGTGCTTGATCACCCGCACCACCGCGCCTTCGCGTTTGCCGCGGAAACCGCCGGGGGTTTCCCGCACCAGTACCTCGTCGCCATCGAAGACCTTGCGCATCTGGCGGTGGGACAGGAACAGGTCGTCGCTGCCGTCACCGGGAGACACAAAACCGAAGCCATCGCGATGGCCGATCACTCGCCCGCGCACCAGGCTCATTTTGTCGAGCACGCCGAAGTCGCCATCGCGGTTGCTGGCAATCTGGCCGTCTCGGCTCATGGCGATCAGGCGGCGGCGCACGCCCTCGCGGCGGTCTTCGTCGTCAATGGACAGAAGGTCCGCGACGGTCTCCCAGGCCACCGGGCCCGGCTGCTGTTCCAGCAGGTCGAGTAGAAACTCGCGGCTGGGAACGGGTTTTTCGTATTTCTCCGCCTCGCGCTCGGCGTGAGGATCATTTTCCATTGCGGCGGGATTGTTTTTTTCCTGATTCAAAACTGCTTCCATAATTCTGCGATTGACCGCGCGGTCTGCGCAGCCCCGGGATTTGTCCGGCGCAGGGGGTGTGAATGGGTGCAACGGTCAGGCCCGGGCTCTTCAGTTTTACGGTAAGCCAGGACGAGTGATTGGAGTGGCGAGTGCCAGAAGTGGCATTGGCCACTGGTTTTGTTGCACATTGCCGCGAGTATAAGCGATTTGTGGCTCATTTCCCGATTTGATTTGCAGTTTCCGTCCGCCTATACCGGTAAAACACGCGGCAAGTGAACGCAAGCCGTTGATTGGCTGACAAATTTTGGCAGCGAGAGGCGACGAAAAAGCGTTGACACCCCCCTGGGGAATCACTATAGTGCGCGTCCTCAACGGGGCACACCGTTGAATTGCCCAGGTGGCGGAATTGGTAGACGCGCTAGCTTCAGGTGCTAGTGGCCTTACGGTCGTGGAAGTTCAAGTCTTCTCCTGGGCACCATCTTTAAAAAAGGGGCCGACTCGCAAGAGTCGGCCCCTTTTTGTTTTATCCCCCCAACTACCCCCCCCCAACTACGAACAGCGCCCCAATTTAGTTTGGGAATTTGCTGTTGTACGGACGAAGGTGGCGATGCCGGGCGTGGCTTTGCGAGACGTTGATTCGGGCAAAAGCCCTCACCCGAAGGGCACCTTCGGTGTCCAAGGCTAACGCCTTGTCCGCGAGAGGGACCTCGCGGAAGAGCCCCCATGGATGGGTTTACGGCGTGTCTCGCAAAGCCACGCCCGGCAGCGTCACCGCCACCGAGCCAGCTCGAAGGCTTACCCCGTATTACGCATACCCGCCGCAATACCCGCAATCGTCACCATCAGAGCACTTTCCAGTACCGGATCCTCCTCACGGGTGCGCAGACGCGCCATCAACTCTGCCTGCAACAGGTGCAGGGGATCGGTGTATGGATCGCGCACACGGATGGACCAGCGCATGACCGGGTTGTTATCCAGCAGACTCTCGCGGCCGGTGAGCTCACTCAGGGCGGCGACGGTGCGCGCCAGACGGCTGCGCAGTTCGACACCCAGTCGTTGCAGTTCGGCATCATCGGTGAGGCGTTCTTCGTACCAGAGGGCCACGCGAGGGTCGGACTTGGCCAAAACCATTTCCAGCATATCCACCACGGTCTGGAAGAAGGGCCACTGCTCGCTCATGGCGCGCAGGGTGTCGGGAGCATTTTCCAGGCCGGTCTCCAATGCAGCGCCGGTGCCGAGCCAGGCGGGGAGCATCAGGCGCATCTGGGTCCAGGCAAATACCCAGGGGATGGCGCGCAGGGTTTCCACGCCGCCGCCGGGCTTGCGGCGTGCGGGGCGGCTGCCCAGGGCCAGGCGGCTAAGCTCGGTCTCTGGGGTGACCGTGCGCAGGTAGGAAACCAGCGCCGGGTCGTCGCGTACCACTTCGCGATAGGCGCGTACGGAGGCCTGGGTCAGGCGATCCATTTCCGCGCGCCACTCCGGACGCGGCTCCGCCGGTGGCAACAGGGTCGCCTCCAGGGTGGCGGCGATGTACTGCTCCAGATTGTAGGCGGCCACGGACGGGCGGCCGTATTTGAAGCGGATCATCTCACCCTGCTCGGTCACACGAATGCGACCGGACACGGATCCCGGCGGCTGGGACATCAGCGCCATGCGGGTAGGCGAGCCACCGCGGGAGATGGAACCGCCGCGACCGTGGAACAGGGTCAACGGAATACCGTGCTCTTTAAAGATTCCGGTGAGCGCTTCCTGGGCGCGGAACTGGGCCCAGGCCGCACCCAGGAAGCCGGCGTCCTTGGCAGAGTCGGAGTAGCCGATCATCACTTCCTGACCACCCTTGACCCGCTCGCGGTAGAAAGGAATCTCCAGCAGCGCGCTCATGGTGTCGAAGGCGTTGTTCAGGTCATCCAGGGTCTCGAACAGCGGCACCACGCGCATGGGCGACTGCACGCCGGCAATTTTCTGCAGCAGCATGACCGCCAGCACGTCTGAAGACGTGCGGGCCATGGAAATGACATAGGCGCCGAGGCCCTCCGGGCCCTGCTCGGCAATCACCTTGCAGGTGTCCAGCACTTCGCGCACTTCGTCGGTACAGAATTCACTGCGATAGAAGGCGCCGTTGATCAGCGGGCGGCGGCTTTCCAGCTCCGCCAGCAGGAATTTCTGCTTTACCTTCTCACCCCATTCGGCGTAGCTGCCCAGATCCAGGAAGCGGGTGATGGCGTCGATCACCATGGCGTGACGGGTGGACTCCTGGCGCACGTCCAGTTTGAGCAGGGTAATACCGAAGCCGTTGAGGCGGCGCAGGGTGTCTTTCAGCTGGCCATCGGCGATGGCGGCAAGACCGACTTCGCGCAGGGAGCGATCAATCAGGCTCAATTCCTGATACAACTCGCCGCTGGTGGTGTAGACCTCACCCTGTGGCTCGGATGCCCCATTTACGCGGGCCTCCATCAGCGCGCGGGTGTTGCGCAGACGGTCGCGCACCTCGCGCAGAATCAGCCGGTAGGGCTCCTGGCTATCTCCGGTGCGGGCCAACAGTTCGTCGCTGGCGCGGTGCATGGACAGGTCCGCCAGCAGATTTTCCACATCCCGCAGATACAGATCCGCGGCCATCCAGCGAGCCAGGGTCAGCACCTGACGAGTCACCTTGGCAGTGACATTGGGGTTGCCATCGCGGTCGCCACCCATCCAGGAGGCAAAGCGGATCGGCACCCAGTCCGCCGGCAGCGGCTCCAGACCAGCCAGCGCCAGCTCGTTTTCAATCTCGCGCATGCCCTGGGGAACGGCTTCCCACAGGGACTGTTCGATGGTGGCGAAACCCCACTTGGCCTCATCGACCGGGGTCGGGCGCTCGCGGCGGATTTCATCGGTGCACCAGGCGGAAAGGATCTGCTCACGCAGCAGGCGGCGCAGGCGCTCGGCCTCTTCCGGGGTGCAGTCCGGGCGATCCAGCCCGGTCAGCAGATCCGCCATCTGATCGTATTTGCGAATCAGGGTGCGCCGGGTAACCTCGGTGGGGTGCGCGGTGAGCACCAACTCCACGGACAGATCGGATAGCACCTGACGCACCCGCGCCGGCTCCACTTCCGCCCTCTTCAGCTCCTCCAATACCTGCCGCAGGCCACGGTCGGTGTCCGGATCCCCGGGGAAGCGCTCGTGCTGGCGACGCAGGCGTTCGCGGTGGCGCTGTTCGGCGATATTCGCCAGATTCAGGAACTGACTGAAGGCACGCGCCACCTCAAGGAGGGTCTCGTCATCCAGCGGGTCCAGGAGCTCCCGTAGTTTACCTACAGGCATTTCCCCGTGACCGCGGCTCTCCACCGCTACCTGGCGAATCGTCTCCACAGTATCGAATAAGGCATCACCCGCCTGTCCGCGCAATACGGTTCCAAGCTCTTCGCCAAGCAGGCGAACATCTTCCCTCAAGGGTGCATTCTGATCTTGATCCACGGATTAATTCCCCCTTACTGGATTACTTATGAAAACCATTTTCACATATTTCCGGTCAGTTTTTGATGCCCGACACCGAATTCCTGTAAAAAAACTACAAAATTGCCGGACACAAAACAAGCGCGCGCGGATACCGGAATGCACGCCCGGTGTCGGTTTATCGGTCACACAGGACAATTGACAGCCCGCTGAAAATGGCTATAGTGCGCACCTCAACAGCGCACAGCGCTGCTTGCCCAGGTGGCGGAATTGGTAGACGCGCTAGCTTCAGGTGCTAGTGGCCTTACGGTCGTGGAAGTTCAAGTCTTCTCCTGGGCACCATCTTTACGCAAAAAGGCCGACTCTCACGAGTCGGCCTTTTTGTTTTGCGCGCTGCGCAGGTTTTGGGCGCTATCGTTCAGGGATCGAAGGCGCCAGATGACGCCTCCAGGCCCAATCTCACTCAGCACCCACTATCAGCGCCCTCCTATTAACGTCCGCCAACGGCCATGGGCAGCGGCTCCAGCATGGCGCTTTCCAGTACTCCGCGCTCAACCGCACCGTCTTCCACCTTCGCGCTTTCTTCCCGCTCTTCCTCGTCGTCCTCAGATTCACCCAAAGGTCGCAGCTCGCCACCGCGCAACTGCACTTCCGGGAGGTTCAGCGCGTCGATACCCAGACTGTACGGGGCCACTTCGCTGAAAATACCCGGGTCCAGCTGGGCGATGTCGTCTACCGGGTTCTGCACCGCAGTCTTCAGTCCCTGGGTCGTCTCGGCACTGGCGATGGAAACACCCTTATTACCGATTGCGGTAAATATTGGCATATATCCCTCGAACGCCGGCTCGTAGTAAAACAACGCGACGATGCCCACAGACTCGGTGACATTGAATCGCAACGGGTTAATTACCGTACCGATATTGCCCCAGCGCTGCTGCTCGGTACCGATAACCGCGGATCCGGCTGTAATGTGCGTATCGCGGAAACTCTCGGCGGTTAGCAGGCCAAAATTGGCGCTGGCCAGGGATAGATTGCCTCGACCCACATCGAGTTTTCCGATCACCAGATCATCGCTCTCCACAATCGACACATCGATATCGCCGCCGCTCGAACGCAATGACAACGACTCGAGATCAGATTCAATATTCAGATCACCGGCCAGGGTAAGGTCGGCGCCGCCAGCCTTGAGGAAGCCACCAATGGTTTCTGCGGTAGTACTGACGAGGATCACATCGCCCGCACCGCCGTATCCGAGCGTCATATCACCGCCATTAAACTCGATGCCCGCAGTACCGCCAATGTTGGTGAAGTCCATTTGCTGACTGGAAACCAGATCCAAGCCGCCCGCAGTATCCTGCAGGGACTCGAAACCGGTAAAAGCGAACTCTCCCAACTGGTGTTGTGCCTCCGAGTTACCGCGGATCTGCCATTGCTGCTGCGTGGCCAGCTGCATCACCAGCTGATCGCTACCAGATCCCCCGGCAAGCTGCGCGGGCTGGCTGCCGGCCGTGATCTGCAAAACATCGTCGCCAGCGCCCAACAACAGGCTATCCAGTAGGGTGCCGCCCATGATCACAGTGTCATCCCCAGCACCCGTATCCAGGGATGCCAAACTTCCCCCATCCAGCTGGAAGGAGTCGTTGCCGCCACCGGCGACAATCTGCTCGAATCCACTGAAGCTCACCGAAGCCTGTGCATCCGAGACGCTGCCGCCGCTGTTGCCCAGGGTCCAACTCATATCGGCATCGAAGCCGAGAAGGGTATCGCTGCCACTGCCCGCTGCTATGGAATCCACTCCAGCGAAATTCACTCCACCTATCTGCAGATTTTGTGGACCAGTCATCAAGTATTCGGTACCGAATGACGGACCTGTATAGGCGCCGGTAGCCTCGACCTCCTCCAGGTTTTCAAACAGTACGGTGAGGGAGTCGACCGTGGCCACTGCAGCACCTTCCACCAGCGCGGCATCGCGCTCGAGCGAACGCCAGAGAACATCATTCCCGGTGACAACATCTGTGCCTCCGCCGGCATCGACGCTCTCTACACCACTGAATCCCATACCGGCGACGGTGATACCGCCATCGCTCAGCACGAACCTTTCAGTGGTGGCACTGCCAACCAGCTCCGAGGCGCTCACACTTTCAATTCCGGTAAACGCCATCTCACTGCTTGTGAACGCACCGTCCACCCCCGCCAGCTGCACGCTGGAGATCGCAGTGACATCGTCGCTTCCAATACCGCCATCGACAGCGGTGACATTGGAGAATTGAATGCCATCTACAGTCAGAGCACCGTTATCGATGACCGCAAAGGTATGCCCACTGTCATTTCCGACAATGCGACCAGAGCCCCCGGCGAACCGTTCGATACCTGAGATCAACAAGTCACCGTGCTGCAGGCTCGCAACCTCTTCCGCCAACTGCCAGTCCGCGCCGATGGAACTGCTCAAGCTATCCCCCTCAGCGCCACCAGCAAGTTTTGTCACACCCTGAAACGCTATCCCGGCGACCTCGATCGAGCCGTCGCTGGCGAGCGCGAAACTATCTGCTCCCGCGCTACCTGTCAGGGTGTCAGTGGTCGCCTGTTTGATACCCTTGAGGCTAAGCGAGCCCGCAAACACCTCTCCAGCAGTGTCAGACAATGTCAGCCCACCATTGTAGGCGCTGGCATCCAGAGAGTTATCGGCAGAAACACCATCCACAAATGTCATGTCGTTGATGGTCAATCCGCCTACAGAAATACTGTCAGCACTGTTCAGAACAAATGCATCTACCCCGTCTGTACCAAACACACCACCACTCAAGGCGTTGAGAATCTCTACATTCAGGAAGGTGATACCGTTATTTTCAGCACTGCTGCCACCGACGATCGTCCAGTCTGCGCCATCGAACCCGGTAACCGTATCAACACCACCTTTTCCGTCTATCTGAGTGGATTCGGAAACTATCTCAAATCCATTGACGATCACATTGCCATCAGCGTTGAACCAGATTTCATCACTATCGTCGGTAGCTCCAACTGCGCCCACGTCGAGCTGTTTGATATCGTAAAACTCGATACCCTCCGCGAAGACAAAATCGTTGGTCTCATTCAGATCTATCGTACCGGCGGAGCGCAGAGTATTGGTACCATCGTTACCATTCACCCGATTCAGCCCCGTCAGATTCAGATCCGCCACGGTGATTGCGCCCGCACCAGTCACCTCGAACGTTTCGTCCCCAGCGGACCCGTCCAGCTCAGCCAGCACAGCCGAGCTCAGTGCGGCAAAGGTCAGAGTACCGGCCACCTGCAACTCGCCATCGGTGCCAGTCAGGGCCAGTGCATCGCTGTAGCCGCTGGCATCCAGCTGGTCACCGGCAACGCCGGGGTTGGTTACGGCATCATAGGTTGAGCCATTGCCGACAACACTGGCCAGGCCGGTAAACGCCATACTTTCATAGGACACGGTTGCGCCGTCGTCGGCACTGCCGGTCAGCGTAAAAGCATCATCCCCTGTGGTACCGGTCAGCGTGGCTGCAGTGGTGTTGAAGCTCTCAAAGCCATCGAAGGTGATGCCGTTGCTGCTTTCTACGGAATCTGCATCCAGCAGTGCCCAGTTGATACCACTGGCACTATCAACGCTATTGCCGGTGCCACCGGCGGTCACGCTGGTAACACCGTCGAACTCGATCAGGCGGGCGGTGATACTGTCACTGGTAAGAGTAAACACTTCACTCTGCGTGCTACCGGTGAGCGACGCGGTATTGGCGGAAGTGAGTCCACTGAAGGTGATGCTGCCTGCGGTAACTTCCCGCGCACTGCCGGTGAGCACCAGGCCCGCACCAAAGGCGCTGGCATTGAGGTTGGCATCATTCGGGGCCGTGAAATGCTCGACATTGCTGAAGGTGATACCGTCGTGCAATACCGAAGCGTCCGCATACAGGGTAAAGCCCTGACCTCCACGGGAATCCACCCGGTCACTTTGATCCACACCGGTGCCGGCATCGACACTACTCACGCCGATGAAGTCAATATCCGCAACCTCGACGGCACCACTTCCTTGCAGGGTATAGACTTCCGCATTGGTGCTGCCTTGCAGCGTGGACGCGGTGGCACTGTCAATACCGGTAAAGTCGATCGCACTGCTCTTGAAGGCACCGTCGGTCCCAGCCAGGGTAACACCGGCGATGGCTTCTACGTCATCCGCGCCGGTACCGGCATCCACACTACTGATGCCACTAAACTGGTGCGTGCCATCAACGGTCACCGCGCTGTCAGCAGTCACCACAAAGTCGTGCCCGCTGCTGTGCCCTTTGATCACCCCGGCGCCACCGGTGAAGACGTCGACACCTGTAATAGTGAGGTCACTATCCGATTCGCGATCGAGGGTAACGCTGGCCAGGTTTTCTGCCAGTTGCCAGTCGCCACCGGCAGCGCTGTTAAAACTGTCGGAGCCACCGTTGCCGTCCAGGTTCGCAACACCGCGGAAGATAAACCCGGTATAAGTGTCGACGGTCAGGATATTGCCGGTAGCCAGATCGAAGACTTCTTTATCTGTGGTGCCGGTCAATTTGCCAGTGGTGATGTCTGTGATACCGGTGATGGTTAGTTCACCGGCTTCCAGCTCGCCAGTGGTGGTGGTGAGACTGATACCCGCACCGAAGGCACTGGCATCCAGGCTATCCGCATCGCCATTGCCGTTCAGGGAAGTCATGCCGAAAATGGTCATACTGCCAAAATCGATACTGTCATCCGTGTTCAGCTTGAAGCGGTCGGCACCGGTGGTGCCCAGCAGACCACCGCTGACTGCTGCCAGGGTTTCGGCGTTGAGAAAGGTAATGCCGTTGTTTTTGGCACTGGTGCCACTCAGCAGCTGCCAGTTCTGGCCCGACATGCCGGTGACACGGTCGTCGGTACCGCCGCGCGCATCAATGGTTGTGACGTTTTCAATGGCGATACCATTAACGGTCAGCTTGCCCAGGTCATCGAAGGCAATAATGTCATTGTTGTTGGTGGCGTTCAGGGTGGCGGTTTCATTCGCATCAATAACCCCCAGACCATAGAAGTCTATACCGCTGCTGCGAACATAGCCGCCTTCCATGGTCGGTGTGTCTTGGGCAACCAGCTTGTCGTTGCCACCACCGCCGTTCACACGGGAAAGCCCGGAAAGATTGATGCCGGCAGCTGTCAGCGTACCTGAACCGCTAGCCTCAAACACGTCGGCGCTATCGGTTGCGGTCAGCTGCTCCAGGATCGCGGAATTCAGCCCTTCGAAGGTCAGAGTACCGGCCACCTGCAACTCGCCATCGGTGCCAGTCAGGGCCAGCGCATCGCTGTAGCCGCTGGCATCCAGCTGGTCACCGGCAACGCCGGGGTTGCTTACGGCATCATAGGTTGAGCCATTGCCGACAACACCGACCAGGCCGGTAAACGCCATATTTTTATAGGACACGGTTGCGCCGTCGTCGGCACTGCCGGTCAGTGTAAAAGCATCATCCCCTGTGGTACCGGTCAGCGTGGCTGCAGTGGTGTTGAAGTTCTCAAAGACATCGAAGGTGATGCCGTTGCTACTTTTTACCGAATCTGCATCCAGCAGTGCCCAGTTGATACCACCGGCACTGTCAACGCTATTGTCCGTACTCCCGGCGGTCACGCTGGTAACGCCGTTGAACTGGATCTGTTGTGCACTGACGCTGCCACTGGCCAGGGTAAATACATCGCTTCCACCACTGCCGGTAAGCGACGCGGTATTGGCGGAAGTGAGTCCACTGAAGGTGATGCTGCCTGCGGTAACTTCCCGCGCACTGCCGGTAAGCACCAGGCCCGCACCAAAGGCGCTGGCATT
Source organism: Microbulbifer elongatus (assembly GCF_021165935.1). NCBI lineage: Bacteria > Pseudomonadati > Pseudomonadota > Gammaproteobacteria > Cellvibrionales > Microbulbiferaceae > Microbulbifer > Microbulbifer elongatus. The sequence continues at coordinate 430,400 of NZ_CP088953.1, forward strand.
GAGGTTGGCATCATTCGGGGCCGTGAAATGCTCGACATTGCTGAAGGTGATACCGTCGTGCAATACCGAAGCGTCCGCATACAGGGTAAAGCCCTGACCTCCACGGGAATCCACCCGGTCACTTTGATCCACACCGGTGCCGGCATCGACACTACTCACGCCGATGAAGTCAATATCCGCAACCTCGAGGGCACCACTTCCTTGCAGGGTATAGACTTCCGCATTGGTGCTGCCTTGCAGCGTGGACGCGGTGGCACTGTCAATACCGGTAAAGTCGATCGCACTGCTCTTGAAGGCACCGTCGGTCCCAGCCAGGGTAACACCGGCGATGGCTTCTACGTCATCCGCGCCGGTACCGGCATCCACACTACTGATGCCACTAAACTGGTGCGTGCCATCAACGGTCACCGCGCTGTCAGCAGTCACCACAAAGTCGTGCCCGCTGCTGTGCCCTTTGATCACCCCGGCGCCACCGGTGAAGACGTCGACACCTGTAATAGTGAGGTCACTATCCGATTCGCGATCGAGGGTAACGCTGGCCAGGTTTTCTGCCAGTTGCCAGTCGCCACCGGCAGCGCTGTTAAAACTGTCGGAGCCACCGTTGCCGTCCAGGTTCGCAACACCGCGGAAGATAAACCCGGTATAAGTGTCGACGGTCAGGATATTGCCGGTAGCCAGATCGAAGACTTCTTTATCTGTGGTGCCGGTCAATTTGCCAGTGGTGATGTCTGTGATACCGGTGATGGTTAGTTCACCGGCTTCCAGCTCGCCAGTGGTGGTGGTGAGACTGATACCCGCACCGAAGGCACTGGCATCCAGGCTATCCGCATCGCCATTGCCGTTCAGGGAAGTCATGCCGAAAATGGTCATACTGCCAAAATCGATACTGTCATCCGTGTTCAGCTTGAAGCGGTCGGCACCGGTGGTGCCCAGCAGACCACCGCTGACTGCTGCCAGGGTTTCGGCGTTGAGAAAGGTAATGCCGTTGTTTTTGGCACTGGTGCCACTCAGCAGCTGCCAGTTCTGACCCGACATGCCGGTGACACGGTCGTCGGTACCGCCGCGCGCATCAATGGTTGTGACGTTTTCAATGGCGATACCATTAACGGTCAGCTTGCCCAGGTCATCGAAGGCAATAATGTCATTGTTGTTGGTGGCGTTCAGGGTGGCGGTTTCATTCGCATCAATAACCCTCAGACCATAGAAGTCTATACCGCTGCTGCGAACATAGCCGCCTTCCATGGTCGGTGTGTCTTGGGCAACCAGCTTGTCGTTGCCACCACCGCCGTTCACACGGGAAAGTCCGGAAAGATTGATAGCGGCAGCTGTCAGCGCACCTGAACCGCTAGCCTCAAAAACGTCGGCGCTATCAGTTGCGGTCAGCTGGTCCAGGATCGCGGAATTCAGCCCTTTGAAGGTCAGAGTACCGGCCACCTGCAACTCGCCATCGGTACCAGTCAGGGCCAGTGCATCGCTGTAGTTGCTGGCATCCAGCTGGTCACCGGCAACGCCGGGGTTGGTTACGCCATCATAGGTTGAGCCATTGCCCGCAACACTGGCCAGGCCGGTAAACGCCATGATTCCATAGGACACGGTCGCGCCGTCATCGGCACTGCCGGTCAGCGTAAAAGCATTATCCCCTGTGGTACCGGTCAGCGTGGCTGCAGTGGTGTTGAAGTTCTCAAAGCCATCGAAGGTGATGCCGTTGCTGCTTTCTACGGAATCTGCATCCAGCAGTGCCCAATTGATACCGCTGGCACTGGATACACTATCGCTACTCGCCCCTTTAGTAACCGAGGTCAAATCACTGAATTCAAATCCGGTATACCCGGAAACAGTCAGTGTTCCGTCACTCCGTAAGGTAAAGACTTCCTGAGCAGTACTGCCCTTCAATTGACCGCCGCTGGCAACAACCTCCCATGCACCAGTGAAATCAATCAATGAATTGCGAACGTGATCGGCACCCAGGGTCCAGATACCACCACCGGTGACCTGGTCATTCCCGGACCCGGCGATAGTCGACAGCCCCGTAAATGTGAATGCATCGCTCGCGAGATCCGCATTGTTCGAAGAATTTATATCCAGGGAGACACTCTGACCATTAGTATTAACCGAGGCAACACTGGTAGACGCGAAGTCAGAAAATAGAATACCGCTGCTGACGGAGAAATCTGGTTCGTCTTCTGCCCCGGCGAGATGCGAGTAGATTCCGCTGCCGCTAGCATCATCGAGATACAATACCGCCAGCCCGGAGGCGTTTTCCGAGAAACTGTCGTTTCCATCGGAGATCACCTCCCCCAGCGCATCAAACACCATTCCGTTGACTGTTACCGTCTGCGAACCGGCACTGGAGCCGATCACGAAGTCGTGTTGTGTTTCTGCTGTTGTAGACGCGGTCAACTTATTGGCAGTAATACTGGAGATGTCGGACATTTCCAGGGTGCCGGCAACCACTTCCAGTTCGGTATCGGTGAGCACCAATCCATTTGAGTAGGCACTGGCATCCAGAGAAGGATTACCTGCAGTGCCAACGACAAAACCCGAACCTCTCTGCAAAAAAGCAAGATCACTGAAAGTCGTATTTGCGACAAAAACGTCGCCATCGGACTCAAGCGTGAAACGCTCACCAATATTGAAATCTAGCGTACCGCGGTCAGTATTGATGGTATCGAAATCGTAAACATCCACGCCGGAGCCACTTGAGAAGAAAAGCTCACCTTGCTCAGATCTATTCAGGGTCCAGCTATCGTCCCAACCTATAACCTCTGTTCCGTTTTCGGTACCCTGAACTGTTTTTAAAGCATAAAACTCGATATTACTAGTGCTGACGTCAAAGTAATCACCCTTCGAACCATCATTTTTAATGGTGAATATGGCAGTACCGACCGCATTGCGTGCCGAGAGCACATCAGTGGTAACCGTACTTAATCCGTAGAATACTGTCCCAGTACTAGCTGCTGCATCTGTCAACAGAGCAACACTATCGTTATCAACTCCAATTACAACTCCATATTCGTAATCAGAGGCACTCAGATGACTACTGCTCGATCCAGCGCCGGGGGATACCTTCGCCAAATCTTTAAACAGCATCCCATGGATACCGACATAACCACCGCTGCTGATTGAGAAATTATTTTTGGCATTCTTTTCGGCGGTTAGATCCGCACCACCCGACGTAACTTCCCAGATACCGGTGAAATCAATACCATTATTATTCCCACCATCGTCAATTACGGTCCAATCACCGGTCGAGTACAGCTTATTTCCGGAAGCCCCGATTACATCGGTAAGACTGCTGGCTTCCAGATTTATATCCGTAAACTCTGCCACCCCATTACCGGTCACTGACAAGGCGATACCGCCGGCCTGTCTCGTATCTATCTGTGCGACTTTAACGCCAGATAGCCCAAAAAACTTGATCCCGCTATCGTTACTGGCAGTGTCGACGAATACATCTGCCGCAACATCGCCATCATCTTTTTTAAGATAGACTTCCGATAGATCTAGCGCATTCAATTGACCACTAGACTCTACTTTGTTGATGCCACTGAATATCAATTGGGTACCATCAAACTCCGCGTTATTGGCAACGGTAACGGAGGTTCCACTGTCCACATCGAAGAAATAGCTATTACTATCACCGACAACGTTTCCTGAACCACCAACAAATACACCGACATTCTCAACAGTGAGACTTCCCCCGTGGGTAACGCTGGCCAGGTTTTCTGCCAGTTCCCAGTCCCCACCGGCAGCACTGTTAAAACTGTCGGAGCCACCGTTGCCGTCCAGGTTCGCTACACCGAGAAAGTTAAACCCGTCGTAAGTGTCGACGGTCAGGGTGTTTCCGGCAGCCAGGTCGAAAATTTCCTGGCCTGTGGTGCCGGTCAATGTTTCGGTCGTGATCTCGGTGATTCCGGTAATGACTAGACCACCGGCGTCCAGCTGGCCGGTGATGTCGGTCAGACCGATGCCCCCACTGAAGGCGCTGGCGTTAATAGCATCCTTGCCCCCAAGACCATTCACCGTATCGAGGTTTTCAAAAATCACTCCACTGTATTCGATATTCCCAGAGCCATTTAGGAAGAACACATCGTCGTCAATACCATCAGTTCCATTATTCCCAAAGAGTGTGACCCCTTCACCGACCACCACACCATCAGCATTTGTGATCGTTGCAACACTCGTTAACGAGTCACTTTTAAGCTTTGTTTCACCACCGCTCGATTCAATTACTGAAAATGAGGAGATTCCACTGACATCAAAGTGATGATTACCACCGGCGTTAGCTATCGTGAATGGATTTACAGACTGTATATTCCCGATAATACTAACCGTTGGAAGGTCCAGCTCTTCGGCTCCCTCCACACCCACTCCCAACGAGAAATCGTTGACACTAACAGCTCCGTTATTAGTAAAACCACTAGCAGCTACTATGTTCAAGGTGCCGTTACTAGCTGTTACTGTTTGCCCCGTGGCCAGCTCCACAGTGCCTTCGGATACGAGATTAAGAGACGAAGACTCGGTCCATTCGAGACCTTGCTCGACAGTAAGTGGCTCTGCATTCGCATCAATGGTCAACGTTGCGTTAGCGGCCAATGCGTCGGCGACTGCGGTGGAGCTGATACAGTTATCCGCGCAGTCAACACCATCTAGCTCCAGGGATTGGGCAGTAACTTTCCATTCGCCACCAGCTGCCGCATCTATGTCATCGGTAACCACGGACACATCCGATGCACCTGCGATGGCATCTTCGGAAGTGGTTGTAACGACACCACCGCTACTAAGCACGCCATTCCCAGTAGCACTGATGCTGCCAGCAAGGGTAAGGCTCTGGGAGGCAGAGACAGTAATATCGCCACCATCCGCCACCGTATCAATTACTGTATCGGGGTCTGTATCGGTGTTTGTGTAGGTACTGGCATCCGCAATCAGCTCACTATCCGTACCCAGCACAACATCCTTGGCCGTAACGTCAATTGATCCTGCCACGGCATTCTCAATCTCACCGTTGCTGACATTCAGGGTTCCATCATTTTCAATCTTTGCCGTGCCCGCCCCATAGGCACCCAGAGTGATCGTGCCTCCGGAGGTGTCAATTCCCGTTGCCAGAACATCACCGGTGTTATTCACAGCTGCGCTGTAGATACTATCAGCTGCGCCAGCCTTCATTACTACCTGTACAGCATCCACCGTGCCGGAATTCAGAATCTCGTAAGCGGCATCAAACTCATCATCAAGAGCCTCTTTCTCTACTTCTACACCGATCAGCCCATCGCCACCCAGGCTCAGCGTGACGCGGCCGCCCGTATGAATATTGATATTACCGCCCACCAACTCGCCCTGATCTTGTGCGGTAGACAACAGACCTGAGTTCTTCACGCTCTCACCAATGAGTGTGATACCCCGACCGGCCCTGATCACACTGCCAGCTTCAACGGTTACTGATCTGGACTCGCCATCTTCACTGGATATACTCGATGGATCTATTAAGTTGAAAGCAAAATCGCCAGAGCCACTGTCAATATCGCCTTCCATAGCCGCGGCCGTCAGTGCAGCCACATTAACAGAAGCCCCCTGTCCGAACAGAACGCCCCTGGGATTGATCAATACCACATGACCGTCTGAACCCAACCAACCCGCAATGTTGGTGGTACCATTCTGCACCTTATTGATCACCACGGAAGACGCATCAAAGCTTCCATCAGCAACAGCGGTAAAGTCAAAATACAGCCCTTCCGACTGAGCGATATTGAATGTTTCCCAGTCAAGTTTGGCAAACTCGCCATCAATACTAATTTTGGAAAAGCTTTCGCCGTCCACCTGATGTTTATCGCTATCGTCGAAGGTAACAGCGTCGTCAGTGGTGAAGTCTCCAATATTTCCAACTTCTACAGAATGTGCCACGGTGGCACTCATCAGCCCCGCCAGGCTCACCGCAACAGACAGCAAATTTCTTTTCATATTCATGATTCTTGCCACTTAGCTCCATGGCGGCGTCGAAACGCTGCCGATACCATTAAATTTGAGTTTTGTTTATTGCAGGAAGTAGGAAAAATCTGCGTATAAGGTTGGCGCATCGGCATTGTCGCCAGTGCCGTCCACCGAAGACTTTGACGTCGTTGGCCACGCCACAGACAACTGGCTGGCCCAGTTTTCACTCCAACTGAGCTTAAACAGAAAACCGGCTCCAGCGAGAGCTGCCCAATCGTTGTTCAGGTCGGCTTCAAAGTTGTTCACGACCCCATAACCCGCGTCGGCTATTACTGCGATCTGCAGCACATCGTTCAGTCGATGACCGAAGACTCGCGGGTTAATCGCATCGGGGAACGACGGGTACCACTCGGCAGAAATCAGACCGGCCTGATCGGCAGAAAAATCTCGGACGTCAAAGGCGCGGACCCCATTGGCGCCACCAAGAGAGAACTGTTCAAATGAAGGCAGAGTATTTTCACTGTACTGCCAGCGGCTTTTCACAATAAGACGGGACTGGGAATCAGTCAGCGGCATTGGTAAAAACAGCAGAGAGCTGGTCTCCGCAGCAACCTTCTCAAACTCGGAATCAGTTTCCAAGTCCGTTTCGCCAGAATAGCTTGATAATTCACCGTACTGAAATTTTGCGTTAACTACGTTCAGCATCGGGATACTACCGCCGGAGAGCTGATCAAAATAGACACCAACCTCACCGCCAAGCGCTTGATCCCAACGCTCCAGAATTGGCGTTGCAGCCAGAATTTCCGTTTTCTTATCGGTTATTGCAACATTACCAGTAATATTAAAATCACGAGAGCGCCGGAATTTATGTTCGAAACTCAGACCGTAGTTTTCGTTAACACCTTCCAAGTCGAGCAAGTTTATGAAGTCATCTTCATTTTCCGGGTTATGAATCTTGAACTTATTGTAATCAGCAGAAAATTGAACACGAGTTCGTGGATTCAATAGGGGAAGACTGTACTTGATCTGTCCGAGATTGGACCCGAAACCTGAATCAAAATCGTCGATACCGGAAGACTTCAGATACCCTACGGTCAATTCATCACCAATGCCTAACGGATTGAACCAGTCAACGGCGCTGAAGATTCGGTTGTCGCCGGTAAATGTCGACCCATGGTTGTCCATGCGGGTTACCAGGCGCCAGTCACTCTCATCTCTGACTTTCAGGTTAAGCCGAGTCTCACCCGGGTTATCCCCAGGGCTGAAATACCCAGTTACATTCAATGCTGGCAAATCGTTCAGCAGATATAGCGATTCTTCGATATTGTCGTGATTGACCAGCTTGCCTTTCTGTGAGGAAAATGCAGCGGCCAACTGTTTTTCACTATATTTCCGATTCTCGTGTACCGACACCTGCCCGAGAAGCCCCTCCTGAACGGAGAATGTCACGATGCCATTTTTCACTTCCTGCGCCGGGATCTGAACCTGTGCGAGAAACAGACCCTGCTGCCGGTAAAAACGGGTAAGCTCGGCAGCAATATCTTCGAGGTCGACGTAACTCAGGCCACGCTGTGCATTCTGCCTTTCCAGCGTAGTAACAAGCTTGCGCAGCTCCCGCGACCCAAGATTTTCTGGAGTGAAGCGCGCTCCCATACTGTCGAGAAGAGTTGCGATTTCTTTAAGATTGTCGACGGTATAGCCTGCCGCAACAATCTTATCCTCTTTCATGTATTTGACACGCAGCGCTTCTGCTTTTGCCTCTACCGTTTCGCGATCGATACCGAACTCCGGATATTCTTTCAGCCGATGGAACCGGAATTCCTTGACAGAAATCCGCGGCCCGATTTCACGGCCTGAGACTTCTGGTATATCTGTATCCAGGTTCGGGTCCCGGGCCTCCTTAGCCCGACGCTCAAACTCCCTCTGAACATCCTCGTTATTAACGTGAGGCACATCCTGCTCAAAAGCCTGCCTTACACGACTACGAAAGCTGGAGTCACTCTGTTGCGCCTGCGCCTGTAACGCAACCGTCATCATGCCCGCCAATGCGACGCACAACCATTCCTTGCTCGATGAAGACACGGATCCCCCCGGAGTTCCTTCTCAATTTTCCAGAGCGTAAACATACTTCGACGCCCTGCTTTTATTTAATTTTGTTCAAAGCCTGACAGTAGGCATTCATCAATTCACTATTTCGCAGTATGCGCTGCCACAACAGCACCACTGGTTTTTCGTTTACCGGTTGAGGTCCCGCACTACGCGAAATCCAGTGAGCTCATCCGCGTTACCACTGTGGAACATTTTTGATGTTGCAAGACATCGGCTCATGGGATCCTGACGACTACCACCGGCTGCGATCAGATTATTCTCCAAATCAAACACCCATTCCTGAACGTTGCCTACGGCATTGACAATACCGAACGGGTTGGCGGACCCTGCGCGCGCAGCAACAAGTTCTGCCCCTTTTTCAATACCCCCATAGCGCAGGTAGCAATTGCGGTCGGAAACTTCTGGCTCACCATTTGCACTCGCGGCAGCAAACCACTCGCGCTCACTGGGCAGACGGTAACTTCGGCCGGTCTCCCCGCTGAGCCATTCCAGATAGCGCTGCACCTGAGTCAATTCCACGTTGTGTACGGGTAGCTTTGAGTCGGCTTCCGAGAACGGCGAACAGCTACTGGTGGCGGTACAGAACTGTGAAAATTCAGCCTGACTGACCTCAAACTTGCCAACCGCCAGGGGCCGACCGGAACCACCATTGACCACCACCAACTCAGGACCTTCGCCACCCGAAACCATTGGGTCAGCACAGGTGTACCGATCCCCGCGGGCACCGCTACCGGGGCGCAGGTGCGCGCAGTAGTCGATATCGAGATTAGCGAGCACTTCCTGACTGGGGAGTAGATTTCGGGCACCTTCCAGAAGAGTTGCCGTGGTTGCCGGGCTCTTGAGCGCGAGCTTTCCAAAGCAGCCGGCAAGCTCTTCACCCACCACAGGCCGCAGCAGTTGCGCTTTAGTGACATCGATTGAGGCAAGTCGGGTCAGCGCATCTCCAATCTGCGGCAGACTGATGTTGAAATCACACTTCAGGGTGCCTTCCAGATCGTCGAGAACCATATCGATCTGTCGTTGCTTCTCCTGCGCAATACGCTGCTGTTCTGCACGTAGCGCTTCACGCCGCAGGCGCTCTTCTTCGCGCTCTGCTGCCAGCCGCTCCTCTTCGAGTTTGCGTCGCAGCTCCTGTCGCTCCTGATTCAACTGAGCGCGAATGGCATCCGCACCGGCTACATCGTCATTCCAGCTTGCAGCGCGTCCGAGCATCTCTTCCGCGGGTTCCAGGTTACCGAGGTTGAGCTGACCGGTAGCGGCGGCAATAAACAAGTCGGATACTGAACGATGAATGGATTCACGGAATTCAGCATCGGACGGATTCAGGGTTGCGTAATCCTGCAGCTCGGTACGCAGATCACGTTCCCAGTTTTGGGTCAGCACACTGAGCCCAAGCAGGCGTTCAATCGCCTCTTTTTTGTCGGCAATTCGACGCTGCAGTAGTTCTTGCTCCAGCTTTTTCTCCAGCTCTACCTTCACACGCTGCTGCTCAGCGGCATTTTCCTGTTCAAGGTGGTTGTAGCCGATACCGCCCGCTACCAGTGTTGCCACAAACAGTGTGCCGAAGGCCCACTTCCAGCCGGTTTTTCCGTAGAACTTTTGAACAAATCGCTCGACAGTCTCAGTTCGGTCCGCACGGTGCAGCGCCAGTGCAGATTCCAGAGCACGCCACTGACGACGGCTCAGCGACCGAATACGCTTGGGCTTCAGCTTCTGCTCAAAAGCCTTATCAGCGGGCACTTTGTTATAGGGGTGGCGCCCACAGAAAAGCTCGTATGCCACACACCCCAGAGCAAAGACATCATCACTAGGCTGGGGCTCGCCACCCTTGAGCATTTCAAGACTTGCATAGGCCGGAGTCAGCGCTCCCAGGGTGCCAGCATCAAAGATGGTTTTTTCACCGGCCTTGCTTGCAATTCCACCTTCGGATACCGCTCGCGCGATACCAAAGTCAATAACCTTCGCACCCTTTTTGGCGGTGACGAAAATATTGCCGGGTTTGAAGTCCGAGTGCACGATGCGATGGGAATGCGCATAAATCAGCGCCTGGGAAACATCGCGCAGGATTGATTCCGCGCGCTCTTTCTCCAGACCCACATCCGCGTGCTCACGAAGCAGCTTGTCGAGGGGCGCCCCTTCAAGAAACTCCATGGTCATGAAGACACGATCGCCTTCCCGGTCGAAATCGTAAACAGTTACGATGTTGGGGTGAGCCAGTGTCTGGGACTTCCGCGCCTCCCGCTGCAGGGAAATGAACGCGTCGGGATGCTTCTGAAAGTCTTCGTTCAGCAGCTTGATCGCGACATAGGGATCACTGTCACTGGCTTCAAGCTTGCGGCGGTCCAGGGCTTTGTAGACGGCTCCCATCCCCCCAACACCGAGCAATTTATCCAGCTCGAAACGGCCCTTGATGATCGTTTTGGTAACAGCGCCCTCTCGGGATCTGGAGGGCTCAAAATGCACAGCCTCACGGGGGCGGGGAAGTGATTCTCCAGCACCGCCGGAATCGACGATTACTGTCGCATCGATACCGTCGACGCCCTTCGCAATGCTCGACGTACCAGATGGCGACTCACCGGCACCTGAGGGAACCAAACCCGGGTTGCCGCCAATCGGGGGATGATCGTTGGCACCGGTATTCTCGTTGCCTACAAAAACCGTGACGTCAGATTCATCACAGGCCGACAGGTTTTCCGCAGCTTTCTGAATTATGCGGGTCTTGTCATTCACAACCATCTCCCTGGTGTAAACTCAGCGGCGGATCCTCTCGCCGATAGGATTTTCGTTGCGCACGGTGCGCCATCAGACCGCATCGCGTCTGGCACCTTCCGGATTTGTCAGCGAGGAAGTGGGACCGTGCCCGAAGGTCGCGAAGTATATCGAAGGGCTCTCACGCCAACAATTAATTGGCACAAGGTTTTACACGAATTCCTATTACACTTTGTTACATAACTGGTGAGTCGTTACCAGTTAGCCCGCAAGTGAAACCATCGTACCAATAGTGCTGTGACTACAGGCCAGCATGCACATACCGCACACATCAAAATGGAACGATAGTGCCACCAACACTCGCCGCGCCCGACTCTACCGGAAATAACGAAATCTTTATTGGACTAGTGCGCTGATACCGCAGGTTTCCTGAAAATTTATTGGTGCCAGAGTCGATTTGAAGTATCTGCAAGTATTCCGTAATAGTGTTATCCCGCACGCTATAAAATAGTGCCAGAGTCGATTTAAAAATTCCCACAAATGGTTTTTTTTTTATTTTGGCTCTGCTTAAATCCAACCGCTCGCCAAGTTTTGGCACTCCTTGAACTACTGCTGTCGCGGTGGAAAAGGAAACCCCACCATCGATCCATACCATATTGAGGGATTAACAATGGCCATTTACATGAACTTCAACAACAAGGCGCCTGCCGGTAACGTAACTGCCAAAGGTTACGAGGACTGGATTGAGGTAGACAGCTTCAACTTCGGTGTCGGCCGTGGCATCTCCATGGAAGCGGGCGCTGTTGCCAACCGTGAAGCCACCCGCCCGAGCCTGAGCGAAGTTACCGTGACCAAGCGTATCGACGCTGCTTCCGGCGGCTTGTTCAAGTCCTCCGTAACCGGTGATGAAGGCGTAAAAGTCGAGATTCACGTTGTTCAGACCGGCGCCAACTCTGTAGAGAAGTTCGCTGTTTACACTCTGGAAGACGTTCTGATCTCCTCTTACAGCATCTCCGCTGCCGCAGGTGGTGCACCGGCTGAGTCCATCTCTCTGAGCTTCGCCAAGATCGAGGCGGACCTCAACCATGCGGACAAAACCAACAAGAACCCGAAAAACATGCGCGTCGGATACGACCTTACTACTGCTACTCCGCTGTAATCTGGTCAATCGCAGGCTGCGACATTTCGTTCAGCGGTCGGCGCGAAGAGCCGGGCTTAGCAGCAGGGGGCTGTCAAGCCCGGCTTTTCTGTTTTACTGATACTTGCTTTTGCCATACAACCTTTCTCGAATGCGGCCTGAGGGCGCCAAGATACCGGCGATTTCCAGGTATGAGGGTCGTAATGACAGGGAAATTCGCTTCGGGGGCTCCAGTATGAGAACCCCGGCGCCGACAAGGACTTGGGGCTGATATGTCTTCACTCAATCAAGACAATCGCATGATCCGGACGGATTGTCCGATCGGAAAAGATATTTTCATCGCAACCGCCATCACCGGCGAAGAGCATATCTCCAACACCTACCGCTACCAGCTCCGCCTGATGTCGGACGATCACGAAATCACCCAGGACAAGATTGTCGGCAAACTATTTACCGCCACGATCCAGCACGGTGATGCGGAGAAATACATCAACGGCTACGTAACACATTTTTCTATGCTCGACGTGAATGCGGAAGGGCTGCGAGAGTATACGGCTGTCATTCAACCCGGCCTGTGGTTCACCACTTTGGCGGGGCAGAATCGTATCTTCGAGAGCAAGTGTGCACTCACTATCATCAACGAGGTGCTGAAAGAGCACGCCGCGGTGGTCACGTTCAGCACCAAGTGCAACAAAAAATTCCTGAAACGCGAATATTGTGTACAACACAACGAAAGCGATTTTCAGTTTATCAGCCGGCTTCTCGCCGAAGAAGGTGTTGCCTATTACTTCCTGCAGTCAGACGGCAAGCATGAGCTTGTGCTATGTGACGACAGTAAACATTTTTACGACTGCCGCACAGACAAACTTGAATACGACGGCGGCGGCAGCCATCCAACCATGCATTCTGTACGCCGCTGGCAGCGCGAATTTAATTACCATGGTGGCGGTTTCGAGTTTAAAGACTACAACGAATATACTCCGGATAAAGACAACAGCCAGAATGTGTCAACAGCGAGCAAGCTGAACAACGTAAAAGGCTATATTCAGAGCCTGTACGGTCGAAATCACTTCGAGCCGAAATCAGATGGTACCCACGTATTCCAGGATAGCCACCACAAGACACTCACCGAACATGCAGTCGAGTCACTGGAAGCGGGTTTTGACATAGCGCGTGGCGCCAGTGATTGCGGTGAGCTCTGCGCTGGGGGTAGATTTGAGCTGGCACACTCACTGAAGAGTGAAAAAGGTAAGTATCTCATCACCTCGTTACGGCTGTCAGCGAAAGACAGTAACAGCGAGGACTCACAGTTCAGCAACACATTCACCTGCATCCCTGAGAAGGTCATGCCGCGGCCGGTACCTTTCGGCAACCTGAACAGGTCCCATGCGCCACAGGTGGCCACCGTAGTTGAGGTAAAGGCCACAGACTCTTCCGGTTCCGGGGACGAATATACCCAACTCAAAGTAAAATTCCCCTGGAATTCCAAGCAAAATAGCTGCTGGATTCGTGTGCTGCAGTCTTTCTCAGGCAAAAACTGGGGAGCCAGTTTTGTGCCCCGGGTCGGTCAGGAGGTGGTGGTGAGCTATATCAACGGCAATCTTGATCGACCGCTGGTGACCGGCGCTGTGTTCAACAGCAATAATCCTGGCCCTCAATACACCGCAACTCAGAGCGGCTGGAAAACACAGATCAAGGACAGCAAATTCAATGAGCTGCGCTTCGATGACAAAAAGGACAGCGAAGAAATCTATATGGAGGCCGGTAAGGATCACAATTTCCTGATCAATAATGACCAAACAGGAAAGATTGATAATGATCAGACACTGGAAATCAAAAATAACCGCACCATTACCATAGCGGAAGGTAATGAAACGATTACGCTCGGCAAAGGCGACCAGAAGACGGATATCGAGGGCAGTCAGTCAGTGACGCTCAATTCTGGCGATCACACCGTCAAGGTGAAAAGCGGAAAACAGACAATTGATGTGATGGGAGCCATTAAAATCACCTCCAAGACATCCATCGACCTGAAAGTGGGTGGCAACAGTATTTCCATCAAACCCTCGGGTATTGAGATCAAAGGTACCATGCTAACCTGCAAGGGCGACTCCATGGCGGAAATGAAGGCCGGTGGGATACTGACACTTAAAGGCGGCGTCACCAAGATTAACTGACGGAATACATTATGACTGACCTGGTGAAAGTTCAGGCGACAACCGCGCAAGAGTTGTTACAGGACATTGAAATCAGTGAAGAAGGGCAGCCGCATCTGGTTCTGGACACCGCACCGGAGATCAGCATCCTGCGCCTGATGGAAGCGGCATGTTATGGCGATGCGGTCAAACTGCTTGCTCGTGGTCTTCCGAAACGGGAAGCCGTCTGGTGGGCTTGCCTGTGCACGCGCGATATCGAGACACCGGAGACCGATGAGAATAATCGCAAAGCGCTGATGGCCGCAGAAAACTGGGTCAAAAAACCCAGCGAAGAACGGCGCCTGATTTGCAAACAGATGGGGGAGGCCACCAAATTCAAGACACCGGCAAGCTGGGCGGCAACCGCAGCCAGCTGGTGCCATGGAAGTATGGCGGGGCCCGATGAGCCCGTGGTGGAAGCACCGGAGCATCTGTATGCCCATGCTGTCGCGGGCAGTGTTTCCCTGGCAGCGGTGATGCACAATCCCGTGAACCCCGAACAACCCTTCGAGCGGTATCTGCAACAGGGTCTCAATCTCGCCCGGGGCGGCAACGGCAAAGCCGGGTAACCACGCAGCCAGGAGTATTCAACAATGGGAAAGCCCGCTTCACGTCTCACGGATATGCACGTTTGCCCCATGGTGACCGGCACGGTTCCCCATGTGGGAGGGCCAATCGTCTCACCGGGAAGCCCCACCGTGCTGATTGGCGGTATGCCAGCTGCAACAATGGGCAGTACCTGTACCTGCGTCGGACCACCAGACAGCATCATCATGGGCAGCACCACCGTACTGATCGCCAACAAACCTGCTGCCCGCATGGGGGACTCGACCAGTCACGGCGGTAAAATTGTCATAGGCTGCCCTACCGTTCTGGTGGGCGGTTAGAGGGTAAACAAAAGAAGGCCGTTTCCACCTCAGGGATGGAGCACGGCCTTTTCGACTTCAGGCAAGCCCCCGGCGTCAGTCCCGGGAGCTTTTGAACACGTAAAGCTTCATAAAATCAGCAATCTTCTAACTGACCTGATATTCAAACTCACCCTCTTCCGTGGCACCGATATGTACCCGCTTGATATCCTCACCGCGCGCCATTCGATCCAGACACTCGCTCGCCAGCGCCGGCAGGACGGTTCGATTGAGTATGACTTCGATATTCCGCGCCCCGGTATCGGCTTCCTGACAACGGGCAACAATGCTGATTAGCACATCGTCTTCGTAGCTGAATTCCGCCCCATAGTGTTCTTTCACACGCTTCTCGATGCGGCGCATATTGATTTTACAGATTTCGACCAGATTCTCGTCATCCAGCGGGTAGTATGCGATGACATTGGTTCGCCCAAGAAACGCCGGTTTGAATTTCTGCAACAGGTGTGGCCGGATATTGTCCAGCAGTACCTCGGGTTCCGGTTTTTCTTCAACCTGATTGAAGATCGCGCGAATTGCGTCTTCTCCGGCATTGGAGGTCATGATGATGACGGTGTTTTTAAAATCGATGTCACGCCCCTCACCGTCTTTGATGGTGCCCTTATCGAACAGGTTGTAAAAGATATCCTGAACGCCGGGGTGCGCTTTCTCCATCTCATCCAGAAGGATCACCGAGTAGGGTTTACGCCGCGCTGCTTCCGTCAATACACCACCCTCGCCGTAGCCCACGTAGCCGGGAGGGGAACCGAGCAACATGGATACTTTGTGTTCCT
The DNA here is from genome assembly GCF_021165935.1 of Microbulbifer elongatus. NCBI lineage: Bacteria > Pseudomonadati > Pseudomonadota > Gammaproteobacteria > Cellvibrionales > Microbulbiferaceae > Microbulbifer > Microbulbifer elongatus. The sequence continues at coordinate 446,178 of NZ_CP088953.1, forward strand.
CCTTGAATTCGGACATATTGATGGTCGTAATATTCTGCTCACCGCCAAACAGTGTATCGGCGAGGGCCAGTGCGGTTTCGGTTTTGCCGACACCGCTGGTACCACAGAACAGAAAGACGCCGACCGGTTTGCGCGGGTCGGTGAGGCCGGCGCGGGATGTACGAATCGCTTGCGCCACCGCTTCCAGTGCATGCGGCTGACCGATAACCCGCTGATTCAGGCGCTCCGCCAGGCTCTGCACCGCGTGGATTTCATCGGCGACCATTTTCCCGACGGGAATCCCGGTCCAGTTGGCGATAACCGCCGCGATTGCCTGCTCATCAACCTCCGGCTGCATCAGGGGCGTATCGCCCTGGATATTCTGTAACTGGGCGGTCAGCTCCTGCAGCTGCTGTTTGAGATCGGCGAGCAGTGACTCATCGGCTGAAGACCCCGTGGTAAACGCTTCATCAATCTGGTCCCGCAGAGCACGAATCTGCGTGATCAGTTCAAGCTCCTGCTGATGTTGACTCTGTAGATGCGCAAGACGCTGCTCCGCCTCTTCTTTATCTGCCTGCAGTGCGGACAGCGATTCTTCATGGGCACCAGTGGCGGCGTTTTCCCGGCGCAGCTTTTCCATGGTGCGCTCGGCACCAGCGATAATTCGCTGGGCATCCTCGATGGCGCCGGGTGTTGCCGACTGACTCAGTGCAACCCGTGCGCAGGCAGTATCCAGCAGGCTCACGGACTTGTCGGGTAACTGTCGGCCCGGGATATAACGGTGAGACAATTTTACCGAGGCAACAATTGCCTCATCCAGAATACGTACTTTATGGTGGGACTCCAGGCTTGGGGCAATGCCCCGCATCATATCGATGGCCTTGTTTTCGTCTGGCTCTTCCACTTTTACGACCTGGAATCGACGGGTTAGCGCCGGGTCCCGTTCGAAGTACTTCTTGTACTCGGCCCAGGTCGTTGCCGCAATGGTGCGCAACTCACCCCGAGCCAATGCGGGCTTCAACAGATTGGCTGCATCCCCCTGGCCTTCCTTTCCGCCCGCACCAATCATGGTATGCGCTTCGTCGATAAACAGAATAATCGGCGTGGTTGACGCGCGCACTTCTTCAATCACGGACTTCAGACGATTTTCAAACTCGCCTTTCACACTGGCGCCAGCCTGCAACAGACCCAGGTCCAGGGTCCGCACGGCAACATCACGCAGTGGTGTCGGCACATCACCATTGGCAATACGCAGGGCAAAGCCCTCGACCACAGCGGTCTTACCCACACCGGCCTCGCCAGTGAGGATCGGGTTGTTTTGCCGCCGGCGTGTCAGGATATCGACACACTGTCGTATCTCTTCGTCACGCCCCAATACCGGATCGATTTCGCCGTTACGCGCGCGCTCGGTGAGGTTGACGGTATATTTATCCAGAGCCGGCGCTTTGCTCGCCATAACCGCGGCCGCAGCGCCTTCACCGCCATCTGCAGCGGCAGTGAGGTGATGGGATTCAGCACTCTGTCCGAACATTGCACGGGCAGTCTCGCGAATCGACTCTGGTGCTATGCCTTTCAGTACCGGACAGCTTTCCAGCACCTGGCGACGGGCGCTTTCCTCGAGCAGCAGCGCAGCCAGCAGATGTCCGGAACTCACTACCCGATGACCGAAATCAATGGAGGCAAGCATCCAGCTGTTTTTCGCAGCTTCGACAATCGCAGGAGACAATGCGGCAGGGCGACTGCTACCGGATTTGAAGGCAGCGATAGCGGTAGCCAGTTGCTTGGCAAACTGGGATGGATTGACATCGTGCTTTTCAAGAAGGTGAAACAGATCGGTGTCGGATTGATCCAGCAATTTTAACAACCAATGCTCTATTTCCACGTTGTACTGGCTTTGTGCCAGGCAAAGGCCGGCGGCTCCTTCCAGTGACTCCCGCATATGCGGCGTCATGGTTTCTACCAGGCGCTTAAGATCGATGTTGATCATAGACTTTTCCCTTTTTTGGTAATCCGTTTCAAAAGCGGCAAGCAGTGCATGCTTCTGTAAAACGGCGGTTTCCTTTCAGACTTGGAGGTATCGACGACAGACAGCTATAAATCATGCTAACGGCAGTGCTTCGTCAGGTGACATCTGTTCGGCACTCAAACTGATATATACCGGCTCACCGCTCTCCGGCTCCGTGGACATATGTGTATTCCAGCCGAGTAGCGGCTGGGTCGCTGCCTGGTCGGACAGCTGTACCGGCGCGACATCGTCGGTGAACAGGGTCGCGGAAATCTCGAAATCCATCTCCACGCCCGCCCCCAGCTGGATGAAGGACTTTAGCGCTTCCAGTTTACGCCCACCGGGGGCCATGGCCATGTGCGTTTCGTAGTCCATTGGCTCGATCACCACACGAAATTTATTCTGCGCCTGGAAACAGTGTGTCCCCATGATCGTATCTACCCCCAGTCGGTTATTAACCCCCAGGGGTTGCTCCGCACAAGGCAGTCGCGTGAGTACGTCCTCAGGCAGCTCGTCCCATTGCCCCTGAAACTGTTCTATTGACACGTTGAGGCCGAAAAACTGCCGGATCATCTGCGCAAGGCCCGTGGCCGAACACTGCTGACGGCCCAAGTGGCCGGCCAGGCCCAGTAATGCATCGTCGGGAATTGGCAGGCGATACCGCATTTCACTGGTACCAAGCCCCGCGACCGAAGCGATAACCTGAGAGAAGAGATCCGGCTCTTTGTCCTGCCGCAGGCGCGACTGCTCGTAGTTAACCGGCAGCTGGTACTTTTGCCAGGCGCGATACAGCAGTGATACGTGACGATGATTGAAGATATCGAGAAAATCTTTCAGTGCAGCGTTTTTCTCTTTTAATTCCTGCTGCACCACCTCGGTCATAAAGTACGGCAACACACCCTGACTGCCGATCAGCCCTCCAAACCCGACCTCCATTTCCCATTTTTCAGTGTCGGAATCCGTCTCTTTTATCCCGTCCGGCACCGAACGACGATGGAGTTTCAGAACATCGGCACTAACAAACGACAGTGATGTCTGCGACTTGAAACGCAAAAATTCTCGCGACGGCGGTGTTGCTGTACCGAGTCGGCCAGCGCCGTAGGGAGAATCCTCGCCCGGTGTAAGAACCGCCGACTCGAGAAGCCGCACCGCCTGATAGAATTCGAATCGGTAAGGCTCGGTGCGCAGCTGCTCGATTAAACCAGTGCTTTGTCGCCTGCGCGCGGTGGCCATCGCTTAAGCTCTCCATCCCGGCCACTCAACTTAGCGATCAGCCGGGTAAATGAATTGATAGAACAGTACAGCCCGAGGAATCGCTCAATCACACTGGCAAACAGTAACGCGCTGGTACCCTTGAGCATCATGGAATCCAGAACAATGGTGACCTCGGTGCCGCGACACAGCACAACGCTTCCGTCAATCTGTATGGGTGCGGTAATCGGACGGGTTTCCATCTTCAGCAATGCTTCAATGAGATTGCGGGTGCTGCCGGAATTCCGAAAGTCGTAAAGGCGGAGTATTTCCTTGAAGGCGTCACAGCCACCCTCGCCGCTCAGAGAGAGATGATTGAGATTCAGGTGCGATACAAGACGCCAATAGCTACGCTCCCGTCGCGGTGGTCGCAGGGTTTCAGTAGGTGGTACCACGCAGCTGATCCGCTGCGCCGGCGCATCGCCATCCACGATCGTCAGGTAGGGCTGTGCGTTGCCGGTAGGCAGCTTTTTCGGCAGATTCCGGTTGCTACAGGTCAATTTGAGGTCGAGCGTCTGCCCATTGGCCTCGAGGGGGCGAAAATCAAGATCCACCAGACTGATATCCAGTTCCGATGCCAGCTCATTCCCATGTTCCCCTTCAATGACATCGCGGCGCCGCGCATACCAGAATGCACTTTGTGCACTTCCAGACTGGCTGTGCTGCAATCCGTAGAAGGGGCGATACCGCGTGGTGTTCCCAGAGGAATCTGTGCCGTTGACTTCATCAATGGAATAGACTTCCAGGCCATCGGTACGGCGGACATCCGCAACCACATGGTATTGGTACTGGCGGTGATCCACCGGGATGGGATCCGCACTCTGTTCAAACAGATTGATCACCGGAGTGCAGCCAAGCGCGAACATCTCCTCGGTCATCTGTTTTTCGAGTTCGTCGTGGGTTTCCGACAGATAGAAATACAGGTTCAGTGTATCGCCATAGCGGCCATCAATGGCATCCGCCACGCCGGTAATATCAATAAACTGAAATTTTTCCGGGAAGGTGAAATATTCCGTCAACAGGCGATAGCCCAGGAACGCTGATTCGGGATAGGGCAGCAACCCGTCATCACTGTCGAGCCCAACCTGTTCAATTCGGCTTGGCTCAAGCATTACCGGCGAGGGATCGCCCTCCCCATTTGCGACCACTAATCGGACGCACTTTGTCAGCAACAGGTCATACAACTCGCAGATATGGCTGGGCAGTCCACGCAAGAAAAAGCGCAACGTTTCCGGCGCAAGTTCGGAAAAATGGACTTCGCTACTGAACGTTTTCAGAGATAGCTTGAGAACACCGTTGGCACCCTGGATATCGTTACACCCCGGCGCGATAAACGGCCGCGGCATTAAAGTTGCGGATTCGACGCGAAACGGTGATACATCGACTGGATAGCGACTGCTAAAACGGCAGGTCTGCCCTTGGAAGGTCTCTGTTTCCAACACCAGATCTCTCTCCAGGTGCACGATCGCATCCAGATCCGGTTCCGCCTCAAACTGGACGATAGCACAGGAAGGTATTGGGCGGAGATAATGTGGATAAAGAGTTTCCAGTACTGCATCGGTTAGCTCGGGGAAGTCGTCGTTGAGCTTCTGCTGCACCCGCGCGTTCATATAGGCGAAGCCTGACAGCAATCGGCCGACCAGAGGGTCGTCTACTGTTTCGGCATCGAGTTGAAGACGGGAGGCGGCGGCAGGGTGCAAACGCGCAAATTCGCCAGCACTCTGCTGGACAAACGCCAGTTCCCGCTCGTATAAATCGATCAGCTTTTCACTCACTACAGAATCTCCGAAACATCCACGAGCTGGGTCACCGGGTTTAACGTGGAGTCGAACACGATCACCTCCGCGGCGGGATTTACATGCAATACCGCTTCTACACGAAAACGGATACTGGGGTCTTCCACATCGACCTTCTCCTGAGTGGATACCTTGACCGAGCGTATACGCGGCTCAAAGTCGAGGATCGTTCGTTCAATATCGCGGCAGAATCGTTTTCGGCTGTCAGCGGATGTCAGGTTGACTGTGGAGAGATCCGGCAATCCATAATTGATATTTGACGCCTCCAGATGCTCATGTTCCTCCGGGGCAGAAATGCAGCGATAGCGAGTATTGAACAGGTATTCCAGGTCCCGCCTCACCCCTTCCCGCAACTGCCGCAGCACCTGATGGGGACGGTGCAGATCTACCCGGCCCGAGGACTCCAGCAAGCGATCCAGTAGCGGTGCAATCAGCCGCTTTTCTCTGGCCATTAGTTCGCTGCCCCCACACCGATTTGTGAAAGTGCGGTAGTCAATTTCAATTCGGATACCAGGTGGTCGACGGTATAGTGGCTCTTAAGGTGAATAATGCTCTGATAACTCCCCGCTTTACCGGGCTCATCGACTACCCTTACCCGGGCTTCCCGCAGAGGATAACGAGCGAGCATTTCCCAGGAGAGGTCTTCCCGACCCGTGGTATACCGATCCATCCAGTGTTGCAGCTGACGCTCGCAATCGGCGGCGTTCATATAGGCCCCAACCTTGTCGCGAATCATGACTTTAATGTAATGCGCAAATCGGGAAGCACAGAGTATCTGCTGCAACATGCTGCTTATCCGGGCGTTAGCCTGAGCCGCCTTGGAGCTGTACTGCTTGGTTTTCTGCAGTGAGGGCACACTGTTAAAAGCGCTGTAAGGTGTGTCGTAACAGTGGCACAGGCATATAAAACCGAGATCACTCAGCTCTCGCTCAACGAAATCTGTCACCAGAATCGAGGTCGACATCCTCAGAAACTGTGGTTGACTGTCGACCCCGTAGCCAAGAGCCGGTAGCTGGGTAACCAGTCCGCCCCCCAGGTGATCCCGTGCGACCCCGCGGATATGGGAGAACCAGCCAACCTCGTCAAATTCCCGTACCAGCACGGCGCCAAGCGCGAAGACACTGTTTCCCCAGAGATAATTTTTGCTGTTCGTCGCCGCCACATCTTCGCGAAATCGCAGCCCGCGGTAGGCAGAAAAGCCCTGCGTATGTGGCTCGCGCATCAGTACCTGCGGCAGGGTGATACCGATAAACCGGCTATCCTCCAGCTCCCGTAAGCTGTTCCAACGGATGTACTGTTTTTCGCGGAAAATTTCGCTGTAATCCATGGGTTTCGCGAGATCATCGTAGCTGTCCACACCGAACAACTGGGGCGTGGCGCTGCAGATAAATGGTGCGAAGGCGGCAGCTGCCGTATGCGCTATTCCCTGTAGCGTGAAAACATCGTCATAGGGATGACCGTCAAACGGGCGATGAGAGATATAGTAGTCACCCAGCAACAGTCCATAGGGCTCACCACCGGGCGTACCGAACTCTTCGTTGTAGATAAGATGAAAAAAGCCCGACTGATCAAAATCCGGCGCGCGCTCGATGTCCCGGGATAAATCCTTCCAGCTCAGGTCCAGGAGCTTGATCTTGATATTGTCAGCACTTGGGGTCTGCTGAATCAACAGGAAAAGGCCCCGCCAGCTCGCTTCAAGCCGCTGGAATTTCGGCGCATGGATAATGTGGTTAAGCTGATCACTGATCAGCATATCCAGCTCACTGATAACACCGCTGATCCACTGACGAACGCTGGTACTACGATGTGCATCACCGGTACCACGGGCGCTTACCCAACGCTCAAAGGCAAACAGGTCATCGGGCTCGTCAAGAAAATCCTTCAGCCAGTTGGCCTCGAGCACATTGTCATCGCAATGCACGGAAGCGCTGCCGGTAGTTGGACTGGAGGTAACGGCAGACAAGGCGAGAGCTCCCTAGGATCCTTGGGACAGAATTGACAAATAACGAACACGCCGAGCGTGCGTAGAAGGGCCGGCAGAAATGCCGGCCCTACACCATCAACCCGCAGACGGGATATTGGCGACCATACGCATGGAAGTGGTGAGTTCTTCCATCTGCAGCCATGGTTTCAGATAGGCCACGGCGCTGTAGCACCCGGGCTGACCAGGGATCTCTTTCACTTCAACGCGGGCTTCCGCCAACGGATACTTGGCTTTCATCTCGGCGCTCGCATCCGGGTTGGAGTTGGTGTATTGAGAAATCCACTTGTTCAACCAGCGCTCACAGTCACCGGCTTCCATGAATGAGCCGACTTTATCCCGCGCCATCACTTTCAGGTAGTGAGCGATGCGGGAGGTCGCCATGAGATATGGCAGACGAGCGGAAATGGATGCATTCGCAGTGGCATCCGGATTGTCGAAAACCTTGGGCTTCTGTGCACTCTGGGAGCCAAAGAAAACGGAGTAATCGGTATTCTTGTAGTGGCACAGCGGCAGGAAGCCCTGGGCACTGAGCTCAGCTTCACGGCGGTCGGTAATGCCGATTTCCGTCGGGCACTTTTGATCGAGGTCGCCGTCATCGCTTTTGAACACGTGGGTCGGCAAACCTTCCACCTTACCACCCCCTTCTGCGCCGCGAATCGCAGTACACCAGGAGTTTTCTGCAAACGCTTTTGTCATGGTAGTGCCCATGACATAAGAGGCATTCATCCAGCAGTATTGATCGTGCTCCGCCGGCTTTGACACCCCAGATTCATCCACTTCAAATTCTTCGAAATTGAAGGATTCCACAGGCTTGGTATTGGCGCCGTAAGGGGTACGAGCCAGTGTACGGGGCATCACCAGGGTGACAAAGCGGGAGTCATCACTGTCGCGGAAGCTGCGCCACTTGATGTATTCACCGGACTCGAAGATTCCACCGAGATCACGAGGCTTCGACAGCTCGGTAAAATCGTTAAAACCAAACATGCCCGCGCCGGCGGCAGAAATAAACGGGCAGAAACCAGCAGCTGCCACGTTAGACATCTTGCTGAGCAGTTCGATATCTTCCGGGTGACTGGTGAATTCGAAATCACCGATCATGCAGCCGAAAGGCTCGCCACCTGCAGTACCGAACTCTTCTTCATAGATCTTTTTGAAGGTCTGGCTCTGATCGAACTCAACAGCCTTGTCCAGGTCGCGAAACAGCTCGCGCTTGTTGATATTCATCATCCGGATCTTCAAGGTGGCACCGGTTTCAGAATTCATCACCAGGTGGTTGAGGCCGCGCCAGGAGCCTTCCAGCTTCTGGAATTTCTCATCGTGGAGAATGGCGGAAAGCTGGCGCGACATCGCCTGATCAATTGCCTGCACTGCCTTATTGATGGTCTGGGTCAGGTTGCGGTCCCAGGTCAGGGTTCCCTGCAATGCCTGCTTGGTCAGGTTGGCAATCAGGTCCTGAGCTTCATCCGGCTGGGTCTGCTTGGTCGCCGAAATGGCCTGCTCGAGGAGACTGGCTGACTGCTCTTCAACTTCCTGTTCTGCTACATTTTCAACTTCGGTGCTCATTACGCATCCTCTCCTTTTTCTTCACCGAGGCCAAGCTGCTCGGAGATAGCGCTGACGTTGTCTGTGCTTTTCAGAATATCCTCAAGGACTTTTTCCAGTTCCTCCGAGCGATCGGCCTTGCTCAGCAGGTCACGCAATTTACTGCGTGCTTCGAGCAGTTGCTTCAGAGGTTCAACCTGATCGACGATCTGCTCCGGGGAGAAATCATCCATATGGTTGAAATCCAGGTCCACAGCCATCTTGCTACCGTCGCCAGCCAGGGTGTTTTCAACCTGCAGATTCAGCTTGGGATTTACCTTGGCCATGACATCATTGAAATTGTCACGGTCAATCTGAACAAACTTGCGCTCTTTCAGAGGTCGGCGATTTTCGGTGTTGTCACCGGAATAGTCCCCCATCACCCCGGTGACGAACGGAAGCTCTTTTTTCACCTCCGCGCCATTGGTCTCCACATCGTAGGTAATATGGACACGCGGCTTACGCACACGCTTGAGTTTATTGTGAATGCTCTCGGACATCGGGGTCTCCTTTCCTCAATTTGGAAATCGTGGGATTAGTCGGGGTTACCAGCTTGGAGCGCCGGACGAGGCCGGCTCAGATTCAGATTGATCGGACCAGCTATCGTCAGTCTGACTCGCAGGAGCCGGATCTGGCTCGGCAGACGCTGCCGCCTGATCCGAGCGCACTGCTGCTGCGGGAGGGGCTACGTAACGCTGGCTGTCACTGCCATCCAGCATGACGCCGGTCAGCTGTGAATAGATCGCGCGGGACTGGTCATCGGGAAGAAGTTCGGTCATCAACTCCGCAACCGTCATGCGTCCCCAGTTGATTAGCCGCTCGAGCCCGGGGGCCAGCGGCGTGTGCGGTTCGTAGGTGCGAAAATAGCGCGCGGCCTTTTCCAGCAGTACCAGCGCATCTTCACGAGAGGTGATAGCGCCGGTTGGCACCGCAACCTGTTGCACCATCGCTGTGACCTGCTGCATCCCAGGCTCCTGCGGCGCTTCGCCATCGGGCGCCTCAGGGGATTCCGCAACCGCTGCCAGAGATTCCAGCTGCTCCTGATAGATAAAACGCGTTGTACGCAGCACCTCATCCAGCAGGCTGCTGATATTGGAAAACGGGGGAGCATCGTGGGCACAATGTCCTCGCAGTGTTTCATTGATCTGCTTGTAGGTTGTCAGCGCTTCTTCCAGTGTCTCTACCAAATCCTGAGCCCACTGGGGAGCAGCGCTTTTCGAGCACTGCTCAAATTCACCGAGACCGTAACCGAGTGTTTCAACACGCGCGGCTTTTGCATCCGGGTCAGCGATTTTATCCGCGTCTCTTGCCTGCTGATACTGGAAAAAAGAAAAGCCACCGAAGTCCCCTTCCGGGGTAATCTCTGCACTGCGGATAGGAAGCAACAACGTGCCGTCCGCACCGTCGCCATTGAGGCCGGTCAGCGGTGCAACCTTGGTTTCAAGACCGTCTTCATCGGGCTCGGGGTAAAGGCCGTCCCAAAACTGCTCGACCAGGCCATTGATCAACGCCACACCATCGCGCAGACCGGCAAAACCGTGCAGGCGGATGAGCGCTTCGGTGTACCAGCTCGCGACTTCAAGATCTTTGCTTTTTTCTCGCAGAATCTTTTCTGCGGTTCTCGCGACATCCCGCCACGGCGCCAACAGGTCGGTATCGCTGTCGTCAAACATAGCCGAGCGCTCGGCCGCTCGGGCGCTATTGCGCGCATCTTTAATGGTGTAGTAATCGGAAGTGGGTGAGCGATCCTCACGGATGTCCTCCCCCTGGGGGCTGTCTGCACTGATCTCCTGCAACAAGCCGTCAATTTCGATCACATTGGCGAACGCCATAGAAATTCCCTTTTCTCACAATTTTCAATCCAGCCAGATAGACACAGATCAAAGAAAACTCGACATCAATTCCGGGCGCGATTAAGCCCGCATACGCCGTTTTCGACGTGACATCCGGCCCACTCTTTCTGCAGACTTCGCCGGCGGTCGGGCAGTGTTAAAACTGCCTAGAACACTCAGAAGCAAGGAACGCTTCTCCTCGAACGCCTGTGCTTCACACCAGAAAAACTGCGTGAATACTCGGCCGTCACTGCGGCAGCAAGCAACCAGATAACGCACCGGAATAACATCTATGCGTGCGCTGATCTCCCCCACAAAGCCATCAAAGCGGCCTTGAGAGAGCGGCTCCGCGGGGCGCACTACTCTGCCCCCAACAATCTGGTGAGCACATTGTTGCAGCTGGGCGCTACAGTAATCTTTCATTGCAGCGGGGGAGTCAAACTGTTGTACAGGTTGCCAGAGAACCACGCAAAACTCGTTATTTTCGACGTTTCCCGCTTCAATCACCGCATTCTGATTGAGACCCGGAAGGGCCTGCCAGTGCGCAGGCAGTTGCAACGCACAGCTACCATCGCTGGCAGCCAGTTTCTCTCCTCCGATCACAGCCGACGCTGGTTTACTGTCATTCTTTTCACGCGACGCGTTCTGACCGGAATCGCCGTCAGGCTGATCAGAACCATGGACTTCCACATGCCAGCCCGCTTCGGCAAAGGCCCCGGCAAGACGTTCAGCATCAGCCGCATGCTCATACCGTTTGACCACCGACGTACCACTGGCGAGCAATCGTTTAATCTGATGAAAGTCGAGACCAAAACGGCTGGCCAGGTACGCTATGCTCTCACGCCGGGAATAGCCATGACGCAGGCGCCCGGTAAATACAACTTGAAAGTCATTTACTGACATTTCTCTTCCCTGAGTTTTTAGCCTCACACTCCATGGAGGCTACAAAGATGCCGAGGTCATCAATCCGGTCCGGGGCCATCTTCATAAAATTCAGCAATAATGGCATCGAACCAATCGGTACACGCGTACCGATTAAGTAAATTCCAAACCATTATTCTATCGAAATTGAATCAGCAAAGAAGCGTATCGAGAGGGCAAATTCCCGTAAATCCGCATTTATATTGGTACGCCCATACCAAGTAATACAAAATTACACCAGTTTGGTGGCGGCGCGTAATTACACGTTATTTCACCAGTGTAATTGATCGCGGCTGATTACACTTATTGTCCGTCGGAATCACTCGGAAGAACGTCAGCTTCCCGTTCGATAATGTTATCCACAGCCACTGTTTACCAGTGATATTCCGGCGCTCCGATCATGGAGCAATACGTGGAGGGATCCGGCAGGCCGGGACACAACATGGAAGTGGCATTCAGGTGCTGTGAGCCTGCACACCACCACAGGCTATAGCTGCTGGCATTGGGTTTCATCAAAGTTTCCAGCAGCAGTGGATAAGCGTCTTCTACATCGCCACCACCGCTCACTGAAATCAACCCTTGGCTGTTGTCGCTAGCGGATTGCAGCGCAATATGTCCTTGCGACTGCGTGACACTTTTCCCCGCCCATGCAGGAAAACGCTCGAGGACCTGATCCACGAGCAGCCCATTCTGTAATGCCTCGATGGAAAGTTCTGACAACGCCTGAAACCAGGCACGATCATCCGTCATCAATGTAAAAGGGTTCACGGAAGCGGGTTGCGCGGCCGCCAGAGTAAGCGGGAAATAACGCCCCACACTGTCGACACTCGGCACAAGAACTCCAACCCAGCTCTGCCCGTCGAGCACACCCGGAGAAAAAGCGAATCGCCAGATCGGGCTGGTAAGATAATAGTCCAACCAGCCCTCACCTATAATTTCCCGCGCGCCGTGCACCGCCCTCTGCAGCCACTCATCCCACGGCGTAATAAAAGAGCCAGGAAGATCCCGTTGTACGAAGTCACCGTGCGCAGGCAGCTTGCCAAATATTCCTTTGTTCGCCATAACAAAAGCCTGCGCTTACAGAACCTGCGGGCAGCGGTAGGCCGCCAGCAGATTCTTATCAAACGGGTTATAGGCACTGGACGATCGCACCCGGAACTGCGCCGAGCGCCCTTCTTCGCTAAACGTAAGCAGGTACTCATTGCTGCTGCGCCCGCGGGTCATCTCCGAATTGCCCAGCAGCCGGTACCAGGCCCAATCGCCTTCAAAGTGCTGTCGATGTATCGTCTGATTCAGATCTTCAAAAATGATACGCACACGATTGGACTCACCACCGCGCCAGTCAAGATTACGACTGGTACGCGGGCCATGCGAGTACGGCACCCGCTGATCGCCCAACTCCAGAGCGAACAGGCGTACACCGGAGTCGAGCTTTGTCGGCTCTATGCGGAATCCGTAACCAGCCTGCTCTCCCTGAGCAAACAGGGTTTTGCGGATAATCTCCGCACGCTTCAACTGAGTAAGAGAACTCGAGGAAATCCCAAGGGTGCGCCCTTCCAGTGCGCGCGCCTTCCAGTTACGTGTATCAACAAAGGGTTTCAGATACTGCTGCACAAACTGCTGCTCAATCCCACCGGGCTTGAAGTACTCATTAAACAGCAACACCGGCACTTCCTGTTCGCTACGGCTCTGCAGTGGGAATCGGTTGGCAAGGCTGCGGCTATATACACTGTATACCTGCTCACGCCAGGCACGATCGACATGGCCTTTTGCCTTTGCCATAACCAGTGCCCAGGTATTGTCTGCCACCTGCGTCAGCCAACGATCGAAGGGCGCCGGGGCGTTGGTGGCCTTGATGCGCAATTGCTTGATCGCATCACTCGCACCAGAAAAACGCGCTTTGGCCTTGTTGAAAGCGACCTCGCCGGCGTCTACACCGCCGTCGATTTCAGCGAGATACTCCTGCACTTTGCCGATTGCGGCAAGATATTCCTGAACCCGTGCCGGACGCCCTTTCTCACTACGGGTAAGCCTGTGCAGTTCCTCAAACCGAATATCAACGACCGTGGGTTGATACTGTTCCGCAATGGCATTTGCGGCGCCGCTAACCGCGGCACCTCCCAACCTGCGCGTGGTGCTCGATACTGGCAGCGGAACCCCGTTGGCATCCACCGGCAGCTCCGGACGCAACGTCAGTCGGGTATTGTCCGCGGTAATCTCCGAGACTGCGAGCAGCGGCGAGTACACCGGATCGGCAAGTTTGGACAGAACGTCAAACGCCTGAGAGGTAGAATTGAAGCCCGTCAGCGAAAACCCGGTAAGGAACTGCTGCCAGCGCTGCTGGTACTCCGCCAGATAAATGCGCTTAACATCTTCACCGAGCTGTTGGCGGTCTTCCTCACTGAAGTCTTCACCGTCCAGGTCATTTCCATAGATCCAGCGCTCCTCTGCCAGCTTCTGCAGCAATGGAGAGTCCGCACTGAAGTCCACATCCTTGTACCCTGCCTTGGTATACAGATAGGGAATCTGGAACCTGGGGTCCGCCGGGTCCACACCAAATAGCTGCCGGGTATCGCCCCCGACCTCCCCGTACAGGTCAATCCGCGCCTGCCCGAGATCACTGCGCTGTAACTGACCATAGAGACGCTGGGGAACCGGGATACGGCGCAGCTGCTGCCGGGCACTGGCGACGACGCGCTCGTTCGGTGCTCGGCCTTCCGGCAGTGGACGGAAAAACAGACGCTCCAGGTGGGCGAGTAACTGCTCCTGCCTGGCCGCCTCGCCACTCAGGCGCTTCGACCAATCCGCGGAGAAATATGCCTTCAGCGTTTCTATATCGCGCTTGTCTTTCTCAAAGAACATCAGATAGGTTTTCAGGGTCGACACCAGAGCCGGGTCAGCACTGTCCATTCTGGACAGATCACGCTCGATGGCGGTCTGCAACGCGGGCAGGAAAAGGGTGTCCAGCTGCTGCTGGTACAGCAGATCCGCGGCGCGATCTACACGATCGTCATACAGGCCCAGGTTATTCAGCCATGGATGTTCTTCTTTCTGATATACCCGCGAGGCGGTATGGAGATGCTCCAGCTGATCCAGCGCTTCCGTTGGTGTCAGCCGCCGGCCGCGCGTTTCGGCCTGCAGGGCTTCAAAGCTGCGAATATGATCTCGCACCTCATTCATATACAGCTTGTTCTGAGCGACGCTGCCGGTCCATAAAAATAGTGCACCGACAAAAACGGCGGCAGAAGCGGCATACACTGCCCCGCGAAACCAGCGGGTGGCGCGTTCGAATTTTCGGTTTACCCCGACGAGCTCCGCCTCAGGAAACACAACATCTTTCAGCAGGCGGTGCAGGAAATAGCTCTTACCCTGCCCCTGATGCTTGTGCCCCACGTCCCGTTCCAGACCAAAGTCAGCACTGACCGTGGCCATCATTCGGTCAATCGGACTGCCTTCCTGAGTGCCACTGGTGAAATAGATTCCACGTACCAATGGGACGGTGTCGTAACGATTCGGGCTGAATGCCTGACGCACAAATTCTGAAAGCAGGCTCTGCAGGCTTTCCATACGCGCAGGAAAGCCCTGTAACAGGGCACGCTTTTCAATATTGCGTTCCTGATTCACCCGCCACAATACGCGCTGATTAAGCCGTCCAATCAATGCGCGGAACTCACCTGCAAACTCATCCAGCGGTGCTCCGTCACCAACGCGGCCCTCTTCCGGAAAGCTGATACCCCAGACCTGTTCACGCTCCGCCTGTGAAAGGTTGTCGAAAAACTCACTAAAGCCTGCCACCAGGTCACACTTGGTGAAGGTGAGATAAATCGGAAAACGAACACCGAGTTGCTGCTGCAGTTCATTCACCCGGGCGCGAATGGTTTTCGCCTGATGGGTACGCTGTTCTGCGGTCTGCACCATCAGATCCTGCAGGCTGATCGCAACCAGCACACCGTTTATCGGACGACGACGACGATACTTTTGCAGCAGATTCAAAAATGCCTGCCAGGCACTGTTGTCATATACCCGATGACTATCCTGTGTGGTGTAGCGGCCAGCGGTGTCGATGAGCACGGCATCATTGGTAAACCACCAATCGCAATTCCGGGTGCCGCCCACACCACCCAGGGCCTCCTTGCCGTGACTCTGGGCCAGAGGAAACTCCAGGCCAGAATTCACCAGCGCGGTGGTTTTACCGGAGCCCGGGGGGCCGATGATGATGTACCAGGGCAATTGATACAGGGAGACCTGCCCCTGGGCGGAGCGGAATCTCGCCTTGCGCAGCACCTGCATGGCATCGCGGAACCGTTCCGAGAGTGCCTGCAGCTCCTCCTGACTACGCTCCTGATCCGGATCCGCAGGCGCCTCGTCCTGCGACGCTTCGATACCCTCGATCAGCGCCTGGTTCTGACGTCGCTCCACCAGCCACTGAGCCAGATTCCATACGATCCAGAGCGTGAACATAACGACGATAATGGCAATGCGCACACCTTTCGACAGGGTTGCGTTTTCACTGCCGAACTTGATGTATTCCGCACCAAACCAGATCAATAGAGACAGTGCGACAAGGCCGATCAGGCCGAGCACCCATTTATTGGCAAAAAAATTGGCCAGACGTTTCATGGTAATTTCCAGCGTTCCTTATTTCTGCTCAATCGACGGCGATACGGCGGTGTCCGCAGTCAGCGCCTGTATTTCCACAGCCACCGGGGTTGCGCTCTGGTACAGCCACCAGCGATAGCCACTGAAGGTGACTGCGAGCACACCAAGTACCACACTGGCAATCACCCACAGCGGAATGTACTGGATCAGTCGTGTCTTACGCTCGACACATCCTCGCCAGCGAGGAGAAAGGTCCCGTTCCATGGGCGGGCGGTGAGTCTCAATCGTGCGATACAGGTTGTCGCGAATCTGATCGAGTTGTTCGTATCCACGGGGAGCAAGCCGGTATTTCCCCTGAAAACCAAGGCTCAGACAGAGATAGAACAATTCCAGTAACTCGATGTGCGACCCCGGTGTCTCCAATGTTCGCTGCAGGATCAGAAAACATTTCTCACCGCCAAACGTCTCTTTGTGGAACAGACTGAGTAGCGAGTGCTGACTCCAGCCACTGGCGGTGCCCCAGGGTGTTGTCAACACGACTTCGTCCACTACGGTACACAACAGATAGCGCGCGGTGAGTACTGTCTCCTGCGGCAGGGAAAGCTGCTTTGCCTCACGCTCAAACGACTGAATCTCACGTGTCAGGCGTTTGTGCAGGTCCGGTACATTGTTGTGGCTCATGGTGGTACGCGGTTTGATGATCGCACCGAGCAGTTTGGACGCTGCGGAAATCAGCGGATTGAGACTGTTGCGAATTCGCAGATCCGCTGCCGCCTCTGCTGCGGAGAAGTCCTGCGCACGGGGACGCGCACCAGTGGGCGCGGCTGCACCGGGCGTGGGGACCATTACCGTACGATCGGCGGCACCGGGTGTTGAATAGGCGTCGTTACTCATATCAGTTATTCCTGATGGCCCAGAGTTCCATGGTCATGCCTGGGAACTCGGCCCCCAGGTGTACGGCAAAACCGCCAGAGCGCTGCATTGCCTGCCAGAGCTCACCGGTACGTTCCAGTTCGAAATAGGTAAATCCGGCGTGGTACGGAATCTGTCGCGGCGCCACAGGAAGTGCGCGCACAGTAAGCCCTGGCAGCTGTGCTGAGATCAGTTCGCGAATGGCCTCCACGGGAGCGACCTTGGCCTGCCCGGGGAAGCGGCTGCGTAAAAGATCCCCGGGCATATCTGCCTTCGCCGCGAGAATAAAGCTTGCCGTCTTCACCAGAGATGGATCGGTTATTGGCGCCACGTAAATACCGAACTTGCGCTGCACCAGATCCATGGGGATGGCGGTTTGCTCCAGTACGGTGGAGAGGGACTGACGCAAGGCAGAAAAAAGACCGGTATAACTCTGCTGCAGATTGTCGTGCAGATAGCGGGGAATTTCCGGCGGACGTTTATTCCCAGCGGTGAAGGTGGAAAGCTCGCCGGCCAGCTGTAATAACTCCAAAAACAATGTGTGTGGGTGCAGGCGCGGCTGCCCGGTAATCTGCTTTAACAACGGCTCAAAGCGGTTGATCACCTGCAGCAGCAGGTAGTCAGCGATTTCGGCAGACCCACTGCGCCCACTGTCGCTCAGGCGATGCCCCAGGGCGCTTCCCCGATGGTCCAGCAGGCCTTTTACTTCTTCGATATACGCTTTGATCACCGGAGATGCGTCGGCATTCAACAGCGGTGGGATATATTCTGCATCAAGCTCTACCGGCTTTTCCGGCTGGCGCTCGCGAATGCGCGCAATACCAATCGCCGCATAGCCACTCAGATCTTCACTGCCGAGCTTGAGACAGGTACGCAGCTTACCCACCTGAATACGAGCAGCCTCACCGGACGTAGAGGCGCTGTTACGTGCATCAAAGTTACAGGCCTGATAGCGGGCTTGAGGAAAATCCTCCTGATCTCTCACAGACTCCTGGCTGCCCGGCCGCTTCATTGGAATACACAGGTAAACCACCTCATCCCGTGTGTTCACCGGAACATCCAGCACATCGGGCAGATGCTCATTCTCTGGCGCCAGCATTGGTGTACCGTCCGGGAATATGGCGCTGACACGGGACAGTGACAGTTTGCCCATCGCCATGGGCTCGCTATCGATCGCCACTTCAATCAGTCCCCAGGTATAAGGGCCCAGGGCACTGGTGCGCGCTTCCAGCATCTGTTCCAGATAGCGGTCCTGTTGCTGGAAGTGCTGGGGACGCAGAAACATCCCCTCGCTCCAGATCACCTTATTATTCGCCGACATACATTTTCCCTGTTGCGGCGCGAAGCGCGTGCCTCGCGATATGATCAATTAAAAAATCAGCGTTTGCCTGACTGCTGTAATTTCCGCAGTTTCTCGTACTCCGCGCTGGAGATGGTTACGGTCTTGTCTTTATCCGCACCGTTGGCAGCGGCACGCTGACGCATATTCAATGCTTCCGTTGATGCGATGCGCGTACCGGCCAGGGTTATCGCATAATCATTTTTGCGGTGATCGGTAATCGGCAACAGCATCAGTGCATCGGCACGCTGGTATTGCACAAACTCGGCAAGCAGACCCACGTACTTGACGTCGGGCGTGAGCGGCAGTTCCTCAATTCGCTGTTCACCGGGTGCGAACTCTTTGAGAATGACGGTATCAATCAGGTCCTTGCCAAGACGGGACTCCGCGTTCTCATACAGGTTCAGAAATTCCTCTCGGGAGAACTGTCGATCATCCGCGAGCATAAACACACGCACCACCACCGGCGACGCGCGACCATCGCTATCCGGATTGACGTCCGACTGCACATCCAGATTCAACGCGACGCTGGTATCGAAGTTCAGGGTACGGCGAGTGGTTTGACAGGCGGACACTGCTATTGCAAGCAGAACCACCAGCAAAAAATGTACGATTTTCTGGGCTTTCACGGCTTACTCCGTTATTTTTTGCGAACATTTCCCGGGAGCACTGGCTTCCCGGCCTATATCGACTAGAGATACCTCAGTTGAAACACGGTTATTTATTGAGATTGCGCGCATTCTTCAGCTCGGAGAGCTGGCTCTCATAAGTCGTCGCGAATTCCTCGCCGAACAAACGTCGGTAACAGTTCTCCGGGTCACCGACCAGCTGACGATATGCGTCGACATAATTTTCCCAATTACGGGCGCTTTTACTGGAAAAAACCCCACTCTGTTTGCCACCCCGGCGCTCGATATTTTCCGGGCTGAAGTATTTCAACATGGCCTCATAACCTGCGCGCATTCCCGACAGAACCGCCACCTGATGATCGGACAGGTCGTCAAAACTATCGCGCACGGCCTCTACCGGGGTCATAAAGGCACCGGTGCCTGCGAACATGGCTCCCAGCGCGTCTTTTGCGGTGGCACTGAATTTGAGTGGATTATTGGCTTCGGTCTGAATCATGGTGCGCTGTACGCGCAGTTCATTCTTGATACTGGTGCGGGCACGTAGCAGATCGATAAGCCGCGCCACGGACTCCTCGACAATCGCCGCCGCCTGCGTATCCAGTTGCGCCAGCTGCTCCCCCTGTAACTGAAGCCCCAGTTGCTGGGCCATGGATGAGGCCGTCGTCGATGGTGTCGACTGAACCTGCGGCGCAGGCGGAGCGAGAGTCTCACCAGCCGGGGGGGTGGCGGGAGCGACCGCCGGCTGACTGAATTGCTGAGAGGCCTGGGCGAATCCGTGGGTCGGCGGCACTGGCGTAGCGCCAGCCACCTCCAACCCCGGGAAAGTGGGCGGTGCATGCTGCGGTTCGGCCGGCGCATCAGGTACCGGGGCGGCGTCCAGACCACCGAAACCAGGAGCGCCGCTTACCTGATCTCCGGCTACTTCCGAGAAGGATTCGGCAAAGGGGTTGTCCACAGGGGGCTGAGCCGGCGGCATGGGGGCCTGCGGCGCGCTTTCTGACACCGGCTGTGGCACCGGCTGCGGGGGCTGCCGCTCCTGTGAAGGCGGTGGCTGAGGGGCTTCCACGGGCTGCTGCTGTGCGCGGAACTGCATGGCATGATTGTGTGCAGGGGCATGGTCCTGTTCGCTGCCGTCTTTCCACCAGGCGTCGTCGTCGCCCCACTGACTGGCTGGCGCCGGACTCGGCGCAGCCGCAAAGTCACTCAACGGGTCAAACCCACTGTTGCTGATACCGCTCACCAACCCATCCGGAGCGCCGCTATTGCTGCGGTTCAGCACTTGCAGCGGATCGGTCGGTGTACTCTGCCCGAGAAGGCTATCAAACCCATCTCCAGCAAGCCCGCTGGCCGGTGCATCGGTGCCACCGCCTGCCAGGTACCCCCATTCACCGCTCTGATTATTCTGCGCGCTGGTGCCGGGCTCCAGCCAGCTATCCAGCTCCTCGGCTTCCTTGTTACTTTGCATTTTTGCCGCAGCCGCGGGACTGAACGTGGTGCGATCCGCGTTATCGAGGAAATCCGCATCACCCAGTCCTTTGGGCAGATTGCTGTCTGCCTTGGGTTGCCGTACCGACACTTTAAGCTGGTAATCACCCAGACTGATCACATCGCCGTCCGCCAGTGGAATACGCTTTCCCTTGCCAAGCGGATCCGCAGATTGATTGTGGTAGGTGCCATTGGTGCTCTGATCCACCAGGAAATAGCGGTTGTCTGCAAACTGAATCTCACCGTGCCGGGAGGAAACAACACGCTGCGGATCGGGCAGTACCCAATCATTGCTGTCCGCACGGCCGAAACTTCCCCCCTCCCGGGTGAACAATTTGGTGTGCTTGAGCATGTTGGCCCCTTCGGGGTCGGCGACAACAGAAAGCAAAAGATCCATGACGTTCAGGCTCGCACGTTGGTTGACCACGGCTGTTGGCAATGCCGCGGTACATGAGGGTGGGGAATACCGGCGGAAAGGTGCGCGGCAAAATTGGCACCGGACGGACGCAGCATCATTGCCAGGCGCCTCGCAGAGTGGTACCCGCCAGTGACTGCAGTCGCGGTAAAACGATCTCGTCACGCCCCTGTACGGAGCGCAGGGCGCTCAACCCGGCCGCATTGAAACGCGCGGCGGCTCTGTCGGTCATCCAGGCTTCAGCACAGGGAGTGAGCCATTCACCGTGCGGTAACTTGCGCAGATGCACCGGTAATCCCGTGTACTGGTCAGCGGGCACTACGGTGGGTACGCCCTGCGCCGAAAATGCAGAACAGATCGATAGCGCCAGCAAGTAGGCACTGTTACCCCACAGGTAATACCGGTGACCAAGCTCTGGACTCAGCTCTTCGAATGCAAAGGTCTCCGTACGGGAAGCGTC
Source organism: Microbulbifer elongatus (assembly GCF_021165935.1). Classification (NCBI taxonomy): domain Bacteria; kingdom Pseudomonadati; phylum Pseudomonadota; class Gammaproteobacteria; order Cellvibrionales; family Microbulbiferaceae; genus Microbulbifer; species Microbulbifer elongatus. The sequence continues at coordinate 467,366 of NZ_CP088953.1, forward strand.
GGCACCAAACGGCATACGTAGCAAAAAGCGCGGTGCGGCCAGCGCCACATGCTCACAGGCAGGATAGGCCCGCAGTGCCCGCCAACCCTCGGAAAATGCTTCCGACAGAGGGTAACACCAGTCATCGGGATCCATGGATCCGGCCATACTCGGGCAGCCTGCCAGCCGGCAATCTCCGCCGAGTATCAGCGTACTTCCCGCGGCCTCGGCAATGGTTGCCAGGTCGATCAGCATGTGCAGATCGCGCTCTTCGTCAGAAACGAAATAATCCCCCAGAATCAGGTCGTAGGGCTTGCTTCCGGCGGTGGTGTAGCGCTCGACGAGACACTTGAACAGGCCTGAGCACTCGAGATCGTCCTCGGCTTGGGCAAAGTCCGCGAGCACTTCTTCCTTGCTGATATCGAGCAGGTGAATTTCCAGCCCCGGATGATCCTCCAACCGCCGCAGCAACATATGCAGGCTGCGCCAGCTGGCTTCCAGTTGGCGAAAATCACTGTGATGCATGATTTTGCGCATGGCCTCCGAGGCGGCCTCTGTCACCGCATCCAGGTACGCCGCCTGATTGGCATCGGGCTTTTTCTGCAGGTAGGGCGCTACAATATCTTTGATCAACAGGTCGATCTGCCCTGTCGCCGAGCTGCGCGTATGCTCCTGATACAGGGACTGGTAGTGCTCTCCGGAAAGTATCCGGTCGAGCATGGATTGCGCACCATCGGCACCATCCATTCGGGGCGCTGTGGGCGCAGTGATATCAGAAGGTAATAACTCGGGTCGCCATTGACGAATTTCCTCCGCTGCGTCGGCGAAACCATTGCTACTCAACAGCTGCTTCTCCAGCTCAATAAATTTCTTGAACAGGGGTACCCGTTGATAGAGGTAATCCGGATGAAGGTCATCAAACTCCAGCAGCTGCAACGGTTCATCCATTCCCGGGATATTCAGCCGAATCTGAAGCCGCTCAAACAGTTGCTCAAAGTTGTCCTTACCCAGACGATAAGCCTGCCGCTGTGCCAGAGTCTCTGGTTCACACAATGCGCGACTGGCTCGGCCACTGAAATCACCGACAATTGCCACCCGGAAATTGGCACCATGGTACCGAGTGTCGCTCCCTCCGGATTCTTCCCCGGCAGAAAATATGGCAGCGCCAGTCTGCATGCTCGCTCGACTCATAATCCCGTCTCCAGGGTGGTGGTATTGTTATCCGGTGCGCGCTCCTCGGAAGCATCACAGAGGGTTTTGACCGCTTGATGACCGGCGGGCAACTTGTCCTCTTTACTGGTCGAGGCTTTGGTCGCAGTTTTTTTGGTCGCGGATTTACGTGGACGTCCACGTTTTAACGGCCGCACTCGCTGATTGGAAATCTGTTCGATTTTGTCCTTAAACACATCCCCGCCCAGAATCTGTCCGAGCTTGATGGTTTCGGCGATATATTCAAGCAGACGCCGGTCAAAGCGATAGCGGAAGAGCTCTCGATAGGCATCCGCGCGAGCCGCAGCACTATCACCCAACGCCATATACAGACGATGATCCTTGATCACCGTGCTGGCCTCGAGATTTGCGTGATGGCGGAAACTGGACCAGGCGTAGTCACTCATGGAGTCTGCCAACCCGAGGTAGATCGGTCGCGACTCGACATAGCGATAGCAGGTCAGCAGATATGCATCCGAATCGATTAGGCTGGACTTGTAGCGGCCGGCCCACAAGGTGCCGGAGCGACGGTACCGGTGATTGACGAACTGAACGTAGCGACGCCCCAGGGACTGCATCATCGATGGAATGCCATCCGGCACTTTTGGCGTCGCAATGATCTGAATCATATTGGGCAGTAACACATACGCGTGCACATCCACCCGATACTGATCCGCCGCATTGCGCAGGCTGTCCAGATAAAACTGGTAGTCTTCCTCATCAAAAAAGCACGGCAGGTTATTGTGCCCTACCTGCACAATATGCTGCGGAATGTCGATCAGATTAAGTCTCGGAAGACGGGGCATCGTGCCAAAAAATCCTTTTTAATTTGCACAGCCGTACCAACTGCGCACCCACTAAGCGGAAGGGGTTGGCATTATGGCAAATGATTGAAAAAAAATTCAAACCTGATGCACAAGCACGTTAACATTGCCCCGCTAAAACGGAGGAAAGTCATGGAGAGGAAACCGCTGCATGGGTTTCAGTTCCGCTACTTTCAGGAATTTGTCATGGAGCTGCGACTGACATGGAGCCCATCAGGCTGGCAGTCAACGGACGCACCGATATCGGACAGGTGCGGGAAGAAAATGAAGACAGCATCCGCTGTCACAGCAACCCGGACCACCCCTTCGCCTACGTGGTGGTCGCCGATGGTATGGGCGGCTACAGCGGTGGAGCTACGGCAAGTCGCATCGCCGCTGACACCCTGGAGAAGCAGTTTGACGCCCTGCTGAGCTCCACATATCTCGCCTGTTCTCCGGCACAACAGCAATTGATGTTACGTGCTGCGCTGGTGGAAGGTATCGGCATGGCAAATCGGGAAATTCTGCAGACCAAGCAGAGCCGCCCGCAATTTTCACAAATGGGTACCACGTTGGTGGCCGCCGCCATCTGGCAGGATTTTTTGATCGTTGCGCATATCGGCGACTCTCGCGCCTACCTCTGGAACAACTACGGCCTGCAACGATTGACCAAAGATCACAGCGTGGTTCAGGAAATGATTGATGCCGGTCAACTAACCCCCGAACAGGCACAATCGTCCCAAGTAAGAAACCATATCACCCGGGCGCTGGGTATTTCAGAACCGGTGGAAGCGACCGTTAACAGCTGGACACTGAAAGAAAGTGCATTGCTCCTGCTGTGCAGTGATGGACTGACAGAATACCTTGACGACCATACCATCGAGCGGGTTCTTGCCACTTATCGACCGGCACTGGAAAGTGTGTACCATTTTATCGAAGATGCGAATCAGTGCGGCGGTCGCGATAATATCAGCGCCGGAATCATCGAGTTCTGCCATCGCACCGATGCGGTCGTGGAATTCTCGGGTGACCCGATCACCCTGCAGCCCAAAGCGGAAGACGATATCACCGTGCGCAAGGCACAGCGTTAGCGCGGTGCAGGTACCCGCTGTAATTATTTCCTGGCAAACCTATTCCGAGTAAGCGACATGACACCGGATCGTCTGGTCGAATTTGTTCCCTCTGTTCTCGCGCGCTTGCAGCCGCACACCATGCCACCGACTTCATCAGATGCGATCGCCATCTGCAAGTGGTATGAGTCCTGGGTGCGCGCAGACGACGATATCGCGCTCTCGCCACGGCTGGGCCAACAAAGCGCTCGATTCCCGGAGGATTTCTGGCCCGCGCCACCCTCGATCAATGTCAACCGTTACAATATCGTGAACGCGAGGCGCACCGCACAGCTCATTATTCCGACTTCGGTGCCGGTGCGCTTCTGCAACTACCCGGGCCATAATCGCGCCGGCGATTTTTTACCAGCACTCTCCCAATGCCAGCGGGTGGCGGATCATGTGATCGCCAGTAACGGCGAGCTGGCTTTTGTCCGAACGGACTTCGTACTCTGCGGCCCCTTTTCTTTTCAATGGCAACGTTTTTATCGGCAGTCGCTGCTCAGGGATGAGGACGAACACAGCGAGTGCGGCCTCGGTCCTGGTTGGCGCCACAGCCTGAGTGAATGCCTGCAGCTTCCAGACCCTCAGGGCGGCTCGGAGCAAAAAGTTCTGCTACACACCGCAGAGGGTCGGGTGATTGCGTTTGACCTTCCCGCTATCGGCCACGGTTGTTTCAATCGGAGTGAACGCCTTTTCCTGCTGCGCCAGAGCCTGCACAGTTTTCGCCTGTCCACTTTTGACACACCCGACAAAGTATTTCGTGCGGATGGCACTGGCTCCGTGGTGCCGCTTAGCGAAATGCGCGATGCGAGTGGCAACACCCTGAGCGTGGACTATCGCAATGGCAAGCCGGTAAAAATCGTGACGTCCTGGGGGCGCACACTGGAGTTTGAATACCAGCACGACCGGTTACTGCGCATAGTCAACACGCAAGATAGCGGTACGGCTCTGTGTGATTACCAGTTTGACGATGCGGGCACTCTGCGGGAAAGCCACAGTTCCGGTCAGCAGGAAAGTTATGCCGTCAACGAAGGCGTCCTCGCCAGCATTACCAGCCTGACCCTCGGCCATCTTGTTTTGCACTACGATCGGCTGCAGCGCGTCGATACGATTCACGTGCTCGAAGACCCGCAACCGGGCGCGGCGCCGAAACCCGAGTCGCAACCCCAGCCAACGGCTTCCGCGATGTATTACCGACTGCGCTGGAAAACCGGCAAGCACAATGGCAGGTTACGCTGCACCTTAACTACACCGGATCAACAGGACCTGCACTGGTGTTTCGATGGCCGCGGTGATCTGATAGAAATTCGCCAGGGCGCACGCCTGTCGAGCCGGCGCTATGATCATTATCGCAATCTGTGCCGCCAGGTCGACCATCAGGGAGGCGACACCCTGTTTCGACACGATCGCTTCGGTCGCCTGCTACGCCGCACCTGCGGCGCAACACACCACCGCTATCTCTATGACGAAAACGGCCGACTTGTTGCTGCCGGTGCGGTTTTAACCGGGTCAACCCCATCGCCGGCGGACTCAGAGCAAAGTCGCAGCGACGTGCAGCGCTGGCACTACCGCTATCGGGAAGATACCCCCTACCCCGCAGAAATCATCGACCAGGCCGGGCACTGCTGGCAATGCGAGCACGATGAGCACGGTCAGCTTCGTCGGCTAATCGACCCCGAGGGCGGAGGCCTATCCCTGGATTGGGACGCCCACTGTCAGCTTGTGCGGCTGAGCCATGGCGACGCGGTTTATCGCTGGGAGTACGACGCGGCAGGCCGGGTCACTGCCCGTACTGGCACGGGACTCGCACCCAGACAGTGGCAATACCGGCAGGACGGCACTCTTACAGAAGTGTCCATCGGCTCTCAGTCTTTTGTACTCAATCGCGATGAGTACCATCGTGTCTGTGCAATAAAGATCGACGGCGAACCCGCCCTGCAATGGCAATACGATGGCTATAGCCGGGTGCGGGTGCTGCAGGATCACGCCGGCTATCAACAGCGCCTGGACTACACCCCGCGGGGACAACTGTCGGCTCTGCAGGTGAAGACCCACTCATCGGTACACAACCACTACTACTGGCGCTACAACGATTTCGGGCAACCGTCGGTTTTCGGCGGTGGCGAGACCTTGCGGCGCGAATGGCTGTACGCCCCCTGCGGGCGCCTTGCGGAATTTCATGACAGTGACAGCCATTGGTACTTTCATTACAACGATGCAGGCGAGCTGGCACAGATTCGCAACAACAGCGGACAGCTGTGCAGCTTCCACTTCGATGCCCATGGTCGACTGGTGCAGGCAGCCAATGAGCATTGCAACCTGCGCTACCACTACGACCTGCGCGGCCGTTTGATTGCGGAACACCAGGACCTTAGCAGTGACACTGGCGACAGCAACGCCGCTGGCCGGCAAAGCCTGAGCATCAACCACAGTTACGACAAGCGCGGATGGCTGAAACGCTCCGGATCCGACCAGCTGAATATCGCCTACACATTTTCCGCCGCCGGCGACCTGTATGGTATCGATGCCAACGGCGCCATGGTGCTACGCATTGATACCCAGCAGCAGGACGGCGCGGTAAACGGAAGAACACTGTCCCTGGGCAACCATCAGATACAGTACCGCTATCGAGATGGTGTGCTGGCAAGCATCGGCAAAGACAAGGCGGTACTCTGGGAAATTGACGGCGCAGAGTGTCCGTCCACGATACCAGGGCCACAGTATCTTGCCGTGGCAAATGGTCACTGGGATGCCCGCGGCAACCTGATATCCGAGAGCCGCGGTGCGGACCAGGGTTCAGCCCACTACCACTATCAATACGATGGCTGGGGACTGCTCCACTGCGTGGAGTGCGGCGACTTCAAGACATGGCTGCGCTACGACCCGTTTGGTCGCCGCCTGAGCAAGTCCAGCACACATCGCCGTTCACGGCGGCAGCGGCGTGTCGCCAGTCACTGGTGCACCACCGGTCTCTGGAACGAAAGTCACCAGCTGGGTGACCGGGTACGGTCCACACACTATCTGCATCATCCCGGCGACGGTATTGCAGTGGCCCGGCTGTCGCTGGATGCGGAAGCCTCGGCTTCGCCTCAGAGTGACAGCATCCCTCTGGCTCAGCGGGAGTTTTTTATCAGCGACCAGCGCGGCCACCTGATCGCGCTGCTCGGTGAAGAGGATACAGAATCGACCGACCACCCCGTACTGTGGACTTTCGATAAATCCTCTCCGGGATGGTGCCCGGGCAGTTATCAGGGCAACCGTGGGATTCTCGATGTAGAAACCCGCCTGCTCTACCGCAACGGCCATTATTTTCATGGCGATACCATGGCCAGCCATGGCGATCCATTATCCCGCCCACTGGATGTGGGCTATCAGCAGCCACCGGACGCGGGCCGCGGTGAGAGCGAGGCGGGTACCGAACAGCTCGCCCCCGACAACAGCGGGGCAAGCTCCCCAACCGAAGTGACGGCGTCGGCGTTATTCAACAATTGACACCCAATTCCCTTTGCCGGCATCTGAGTTCCTTTAGTATTGACCCAGCGAGACAGCGCTGTCATTCCCGCGAAACTTAATAGTAACAAGGGCCACAGCGCGCTTGCCATTCATACAACCAACAATAATTTCAGGAACTGGCAATGAATCACACCACCCGTAAGGGCCTTGCACCACTGGCACTGGCCCTGGGCGCTCTGCCCGCGATCGACGCCCACAGCCACGGCACCATGGAGGTGCCGGAAAGTCGTATCTACAACTGTTTTCTCAATAACCCCGAGAGCCCTTCCGACCCCGCCTGCGCCGCCGCCAAAGCCGTGGGCGGCACTCAGCCATTTTACGATTGGAATGAAATCAACCAGGCCAATGCCGCCGGCAACCACCGGGCCCTGGTACCAGACGGCGAGCTCTGCGCCGGTGGGCGCGACAAATACGCGGGTATGAACCTGGCCCGCAGCGACTGGCAGGCAACACCGATTACCCCCAAGGCGGACGGGACTTTTGATTTTGTTTTCTGGGGCACCGCACCCCACGCCACCGATGCGTGGGTCTTCTACATCACCCGCAACGGCTATACCGGCAACGAGCCCCTAAAGTGGGATGACCTGTTCGAGTTCTGCCGCCTGGGCAACGTGCCCGTAGGTGCGGACAAACGCTACACCCTCAACTGCCCCCTGCCCCAGCTCACCGGTAAACACGTGATCTACACCACCTGGCAGCGCTCCGACAGCCCGGAAGCCTTCTATACCTGCACCGACGTCATTCTTGGCGATGGCGGTACGCCCAGTCAGTGGGCGGATGAGGGCGCACTACAGGCCTATTCCGATCTCGCTGCCGGCAGTGTGGTTACCCTGCGACTGTTCAATGCCAATGGCAATGATCTGGAAACCATCGGCTACACCCTGGAACAGGACGCGTCTGCCGCAGACTGGGCCTTGGCATTCGCCAACGCGATCAACAGCCAGTCCCAGTATGCCCGCATCGGCGTGCTCGATCCGGTGAATGACACCGTCAGCCCGATTGCCAGCGCCTCAGAAAACCGGGTTTATACCCAGGCGGATCTCAACCTGAGCCACGAGGTGGATATTCAGCCTGCAGATAATGGCGGCGATCCAGGCAATGGAGATGGCGGCGGTGATACAGGCGGAGACGGTTACGACTACACCTACCCCGATGGGATTGGTAATTATGTTCCCGGTGAAACCGTGGTGCTCGGCAGTGACAACAACCGCTATCACTGCCGCCCTTTCCCCCAGGGGCAGTGGTGCAATATCAACAGTGCTTATCACTACGCACCGGGCACGGGTACCAACTGGGAGGGTGCCTGGATCAAGCTCTGAATGAGAGCTTATAAAGCAGGCGCTACGCCTGAAAGCAAAACGCCCGGCAGTGCCGTAATGCTGTTCACTTAAGCATTGCAGCCTAAGGTGGGGCCCCGGAAAAGCCGGTTTCCAGATCAGGAAACCGGATTTTTTTGTGTCTCTTCAGCAGTCTCTCTTCGATATTGATGCCCTCCAGTCCTTCTGTGACCTGAGTACCTTCACCCAGAACATTCCCGTTGAATGGGTGGATTCCGCTCTGCAGTTATCCTCGCAAGCCACTATTCGCCGCCGTCGACTTCCCGCCGATCAGGTACTCTGGCTCGTGCTGGGCATGGCCCTGTTCAGGAATGAACCGGTCTCAGAAGTTGCCCGCAGGCTCAATATCTGTGCTCAGGGGCTCGCGAACGATAGCCTGTTGGCGCCAAGCGGGGTATCAAAGGCGCGACAGCGTCTTGGTGCTAACCCCGTTCAGTGGCTATTTCAACGTACCGGGGTGCACTGGGGACATGAGCGTTACCCCGAAGATGAATGGCGAGGATTGCAAGTTCTCGCTGTCGATGGCGCGCTGTTGCGCACTCAAGATACTCCTGAGCTGCGAGATCATTTTGGCTCCGGTAACACGAGCACAAACCGGCAAACTCCGTACCCTCTTATGCGCCTGGTTGCTCTAATGAACGTACGTTCACATGTACTTCTGAATGCAGAGCTAAGCCCTTACCGACGCAGCGAAATACGCCTGGCCGATGAGTTTATGAATCAGGTGCCGGAAGCCTCCGTAACCCTGTTTGATAAGGGTTTTTGGAGTGCAGACCTTTTGCTGCGGTGGGCGGATCAGAACACGCAACGCCACTGGCTGATCCCCGAGCGCAAAGGCCTGGTCAGTGAGACAGTGGAGGTCTACAACAAAAATGATCGACTACTGCGAATGAAGGTCTCCCCCAGGCTCGGAAGCGCAATCCGGCCCTTCCCGAGTACTGGGAAGTTCGAGCAGTGAGCTACAAGCATAATGGCAAAAACAAAACGGTATTTACCTCGCTACCGGCAGATACTTATGGCACTAAAGCCGTTGCGAAGCTCTACCAAGAGCGCTGGGAAATCGAAATCGGCTTCCGTGACATCAAAAGTTCCATGCAGCACAACGCCGTCACCCTACGTAGCAAGACCGTGGAACTGGTTTATCAGGAAGTGTGGGGGCTACTGTTGGCGTACAACGTGATACGTCGAGAGGCAAGCCAGGCAGCGGTCGCTCACGGGGGAAACCCAGCCAGGATACGCTTTAAGTTCGCATGCCAGTATATTGCTGCGCAGCTGATTGTCATGGCCGCGGCTCAGCCATTATCAAGGACTGGAGCGCGCTTATCGGAGCTTAGGGCGGGGATTGGGAACCTGTTTTTAGAGGACCGTCCTCGGCCTTCTAGGCCGAGGACGGTAAAGATCAGCAAAACCCGCTATCCGGTGAATCGTCGTGCTGCTCCGCTTAAGTGAACAGCATTACGGCAGTGCCGGGCGTTTTGCTTTCTACTTCAGGTCGCCATCGAGTGAGGCGACTGGCGCAAGGTGAACATAAACAATAGCGCCGCAATACCACCACAGGTGGCAATGGCGGCGACCAGGGTTAGGGGGCTTCCGTCAAACACCGCACTGACAATGCCGATTGCCACTGCGCCCAGCATCATCTGCATGGTGCCGCCAAGGGCCGCTGCAGTGCCCGCAATGGGGCCGTGATCATCCAGCGACAGCACCATGGTGGTGGGCACTACCAGTCCGAGAAAGGCATTGGCAATCAACAGCAGCACCACCAGCACAACAAAATCATCGATTCCCGCAAGATTCAGCATCAGGTTCAGGGCAGCCGCCAGGGAAAAACCGGTCACCGCCCATTTCACCACCGCCACACCACCAAAACGCTCACACAGATTCGCGGCAAACTGGCTGGCCACAAAAAATCCCAGGGCATTCAGTGCAAAGGCCAGACTGAATTGCGTCGGTGTCAGTCCGTAGTAATCCGTATATAAAAACGCGGCAATCGACAGGAAGGAGAAAAAGCTCGCCATGCCCATACCACCAATCAGGGTCATCCCCATAAAGGTGGAATCGCGGAATAGCACTTTGAACGCATCGAACATGGCGCGGAGTTTGAGTGGCACCCGATTCACGGCGGGCAGTGTTTCCGGCAGGGCAAAACGGATCAGCAACAGGCTCACCACCGTCGCCGCGGCCACCGCGTAAAATACCGAGGGCCAGCCGAAGGGTGCCATCAACAGACTACCTGCGAGCGGCGCCAGCATGGGAGAGATGGAAATCACCAGCATTACCGTGGTCATCAGGCGCGTCGCCTCGGTTCCGGTGTAGCGATCGCGGATGATCGCCCGCGGAATCGACATTACCGACGCCGCGCCAACCCCCTGCACAAAACGCATACCGATCAGCCACTCGATGGTAGGCGCCAGCGCGCAGCCAATGGAGGCAAACAGAAACAGCACCAACCCGAAATACAGCGGTCGTTTGCGCCCGAACATATCCGCGGCGGGACCATAAAACAGCTGGCAGACGCCAAACGCAATAAAAAAAGAAATCAGCGTGTACTGGGACATAGCCGCCGGCACACCGAAATCTTCCGCCATCGCCGGCATCGCTGGCAGATACATATCGATGGCAAAAGGCCCCACACAACTGAGCAGGCCCAGGATGAGCGCCATCTTCAAAAAATCAGGTTTCATAAATATCGATATCCGGAATATTTGCCGGACTACCGCTCGCCCGATCCCAGGCTGATTCTAACAGTCCTCAGAGGCAGTCCAAGCCCAAATAGTCACTGACTTCCACTGTTCACAAAGTCACAACTACAATAACCGCAAGTCACAATTACATGAAACCAGACTCTATGTCCCAATCAGCCCAAGAGCCATTCACCATTGCCGGCGTCACTATCGCCCGCGGTGAAACAAAAAAAATTGAGCTCCCCATCGTGCGACTCTACACCGACACCGAAATGGCCATTCCGGTCTACGTACACCGCGGCAAAAAGCCCGGCCCCACCATGTTTGTCAGCGCCGCTATCCACGGGGACGAACTGAACGGCATCGAAATCATCAGCCGCCTCATCAACAGCAAAGCACTCAAGTCGCTGCGCGGCACTCTGATCGCCGTACCTGTGGTCAATGTCTACGGCGTCCTCCACCAGTCCCGCTACCTGCCCGACCGCCGCGACCTCAACCGTTCCTTCCCCGGTTCCGCCCGCGGCTCCCTCGCCGCCCGGATGGCGCATATCTTCCTCGAAGAAATCGTCGCCAAATGTGAGTACGGCATCGACCTGCATACCGGCGCCATCCACCGCAGCAACCTCCCCCAGATCCGCGCCAACCTCGACGACCCCAAAACCCGCGAAATGGCCGCCGCCTTCGGCGTCCCCGTACTGCTCAATGCCACCCTGCGCGACGGCTCTCTCCGCCAGGCCGCCGCCGATCTCGGTGTACGCATACTTTTATACGAAGCCGGCGAAGCCCTGCGCTTCGACGAACTCTGCATCCGCGCCGGCGTGCGCGGCGTACTCAACGTCATGCGCAAACTGGAAATGATCCCGGTCAAAAAAGGCCGCCGCGGTATTGAACCCTTTATCGCCCGCCGCAGCGGCTGGCTGCGTGCCGGCGACAGCGGCATCGTCAACCACAAAAAACAGCTGGGGGACCATGTAGAAAAAGGCGAACTCCTCGCTACCATTGCCGACCTGTATGGCAACGAGCTGGACCAGGTTTTGGCAGACGCCGACGGCATCATTATTGGAAAGCAGAATATTCCGCTGGTGCAGGAAGGTGAGGCGATGTACCACGTGGCATATTTTCAGGAGCCGAATGAGGTGCTGGAGAATCTGGAGTTGTTGCAGGACAGCTTGCTGCCAGAAGAAAACTTCTGAAAATCTTATCTAACGAAGTAACACTGCAAAAATCGAAGGGCGGGTGCCGGGTGCAGGTTTTCAGGAGCGTCGCAAACAGGATGTTTGCGCCGCAGCGCCCAGGGATGGGTTCACAGCGGTCCTGAAAACCTGCACCCGGTGCCTGCCCGCCACAAAAGGTCGAACAGAGCACCAAAGGCTACGAAGCAAAATACTTATTGCTTACGCAGAAGCTCCAAAACCTCTTTGCTCGGAAAGCCCTGTAACTCAACCCCGGCCTCTTCCTCAAACTTTAAAATCGCCTTGCGAGTACCACTGCCGGCCTTGCCGTCGATCTCACCGTCGTAGAAACCCTTCTCTTTCAGCTTGGTCTGCAGCTCCATTACCTCGTCGGCTTCCAGTTTCGTAAACGGACGTTTCCAGTCTTTGGTCAGCGGCTCAGCACCGCCAATCTGGTCCGCCAGAATACCCACCGCCGCCGCATAACGATCCGAATTGTTATAGCGTTTGATGACAAAGAAATTCTTCAGCATCAGAAACGCCGGCCCCTTGCGCCCCGCCGGCACCTTCAGCTCCGCCACATCATCCGGACGCGGAAACGACTGTCCACGCACCCGCTTCACACCCAGCTTCTCCCACTCCGAAATCTTCAACTTACCTCCAGGCAACTTGCGCTCCGGAATCGTCACCTCATAACCCCAGGTCTGCCCGCTCACCCAGCCATTCTTCTTCAGCAGATTGGCCGCCGTCGCCAGCGCATCCGGCACCGAATTCCAGATATCGCGCTTACCGTCGCCATCCATATCCACCGCATAGGCCTGGTAGCTGGTGGGAATAAACTGCGTGTGCCCCATGGCACCCGCCCAGGAACCGGTCAGATGACTCTCATCGATATCACCACTTTGCAGAATCTTCAGCGCCGCCAGCAGCTGACTGGTACCGAACTTTTTGCGCTTCGGATCCGCATAGGCCAGTGTGGCCAGCGACCGAACCACACTGCGCATCACCTTCTTGTTGTCCAGTATCGCGCCAAAGCTCGATTCCATAGACCAGATCGCCAGCAGAATATTCGGGTTTACCCCAGACTGCTTCTCAATTTTGTCCAGCCACGGCTTCAGCTCCTTCTTTTTCGCCTTACCGCGCTGCACTGCGTACTTGGTGATGCGATTGTCGAAATATTGCCACGCCGGCGCTTTGAATTCCGGCTGGAAGCTCGCCTTGTCCAGCACCCACTGGTCCGGGGAATCGATACCCTTGAAGGCGCGATCAAAGGTTTCCGCGGTGATGCCCTCTCTCATGGCCTTCGCGCGGAACTCTTTCTTCCACTGCTCAAAACCCGGATCAGCCGCGGCGCCCGCCAACAGAGGTAGCGCGCAGAGAAGTACAAACAGCATGGAAACGAAACCGGTACGACGCACCGGGGAAAAGGCAACCTGGCCCATAACAGCTCCTTGGCAAATAACAGCTCGCACAAGGGTAGAACGGAAGGCAGGCAACGGAAAGGGAGGATTGACGCCAGTCACTCAGGCTGTGACTGGCCCGACACTATATTCCACGCGCTGAGAGCTCAGCGCGATACGCTGAAGGCTCCAATCAACCAAAGGAAACGGCTAGCGCGCCGGAGGAATTACGTAAAACAGCACCGCAAAGAAATGCAGCACACCGCCCGCCAGCACAAACAGGTGCCAGATGGCATGGTGGAAACGCAGACTGCGCCACAGATAGAACGCGATGCCACCGGTATAGCAAAGACCACCGAGCACCAGCAGTAACAGACCGCCCGGGGCCAGATTATCCATCAGCGGTTTGATCGCCGCGATCACCACCCAGCCCATCAGGGCGCTCAGAGTAATCGACAGGGCGCGGATTTTTTTCAGCGGAGTGAACTGAATAATCAGTCCCAGTAGCGCCAGCCCCCAGATCACACCAAACAGAGACCATCCCCAGGGCCCGCGCAGGGTGACCAGGGTAAATGGCGTGTAGGTGCCCGCGATCAACAGAAAGATCGCCGAGTGGTCTACGGTGCGCAGCACCTGCTTGGCGGTGGGATGGGTGACACTGTGATACAGGGTGGAGGCGGAGAAACACAGAATCAGCGTAGCGGCATAGATGCTGCTGCTGACGATATGCCAGGCGTCGCCGCGCAACGCAGCAAAGGCGCACAATACTCCCAGGCCGGCAATGGCCAGAATGGCACCCACCCCATGGGTAATGCTGTTGGCGATCTCTTCGGCAAAGCTGTAGCGAGTGGCGACCTTTGCGGTCAGGCTGTTGGACATGGCGCTTACCCGTGGTGCAGTTTCCGTGGATCAGGTTTGCCTGCCAGTATGGCAGAAAATTGTGACTGCAAATTGAAATACAGTCTCATGATCAGGAAATGTGCGCCGGGAGGCAAGCGCTGTTTGAGACCGGCGGGTACCGCCGGTCTCGGCAGGGTATCGGCAGCGGCGGATTACACGCTGGCGTTGTGAATCCCCATTTCACACAGGGCGGAAGATTCGCGCACGATGGTCTGCACGCGGTCCGGACCGGTGGAGATGATATCGATGGGCGCACCAACCAGCTCTTCGATGCGGGCAATATAGTTACGCGCCGCCTGGGGCAGCTCGGCTTCGCGGGCCACGCCGAAGGTGGTCTCGCTCCATCCGGGCATGGATTCGTACACCGGCTCCACACCTTCCCAGCCTGCGGCATCGAAGGGCACCGGCACATCTTCACCGGCACTGTTGCGGTAGCCCACGCAGATCTTCACTTCGTCCAGGCCATCCAGCACGTCCAGCTTGGTCAGACACAGGCCGGAGATGCTGTTGATACGGATGGCGTGGCGCACCGCCACGGCATCGAACCAGCCGGTGCGGCGCTGACGACCGGTGGTGGCGCCGAACTCGTGGCCCTTCTCACCCAGGTGACGGCCCACTTCGCAGCCCAGCTCGGTGGGGAAAGGACCGCCGCCCACGCGGGTGGTGTAGGCCTTGGTGATACCCAGTACGTAGTCGAGGTACAGGGGGCCAAAACCGGAACCGGTGGCGGTGCCGCCGGCGGTGGTGTTGGAGGACGTCACAAACGGATAGGTACCGTGGTCGATATCCAGTAGGGAGCCCTGGGCACCCTCGAACAGGATGTGCTCGCCGTTTTCGCGAGCGTTGTGCAGGATATCTGCCACATCCGCAATCATCGGCACCAGATCCTTGCGCCAGGTTTCCGCCAGCTTGAGGGTCTCCTCATAGCTCACCGGATCCGCCTTGTAGTACTGGGTCAGGGCGAAGTTGTGGTACTCGAGCAGTTCTTTCAACTGGGCACAGAAGTTGTCCCAGTTACACAGGTCGCCGAGGCGCAGGCCGCGACGGGCCACCTTGTCTTCGTAGGCGGGGCCGATACCGCGGCCGGTGGTGCCGATGGCATTTTTACCACGGGCCTTTTCACGGGCCTGGTCCAGAGCCACGTGCACCGGCAGGATCAGCGGGCACGCCGGAGACAGACGCAGGCGCTTGCGCACAGGGACGCCGGCGGCCTCCAGTTCGCCCATCTCTTTTTCCAGGGCTTCCGGAGACAGCACCACACCGTTGCCGATCAGGCAGGTTACGTCCGGGCGCAGAACGCCGGAGGGGATCAGGTGCAGTACGGTCTTTTCACCATTGATCACCAGGGTGTGGCCGGCGTTGTGACCGCCCTGAAAGCGGACGACCAGTGCGACTTTCTCGGTCAGCAGATCGACAATCTTGCCTTTGCCTTCGTCGCCCCACTGGGTGCCCAGCACCACTACGTTCTTGCCCATGTGTGTAAATCTCGTGTCGTCAGTTCAACGTTAGACGGGCGGAAGGAAATTGTTGGCCGCGCCCGTCCAGCGGCCAACCGTGCAATCTAGTTACTGCCGTACAAAATCCGGCTCAATCGGATAGCTTAGGGTTCAGCCCCGCGCTTTCACCACCCACTGGTCGCCTTCGCGCACCAGTTCGCGATCGCAACGTGCCAGGGTCTCGGTATCAGCGCTGCCCTCACCGGGCATGGCGCTGATCACGATCTCGCCCTCGGCACGCAGACTGCCAATCCGCTGCCACAACTGCTCACAGTCGCTGGCGGGGGCCAGAATCGCACCGGCTTCGCCACTGTCGTTCTGGCCCAGGGTGTTGATGGCCACCAGGTCGGTACTGAAACCGGTGGCTGCACGGTCGCGACCGAATACGGCGCCAATACCGTTGTATCGACCACCGTTGGCCAACGCCTGGCCGTGGCCCGGTGAATAGGCGGCAAATACCAGCCCGGTTTCGTAGTCGTAACCGCGCATTTCACCGAGGTCAAAAAACAGTTCTACCTGCGGGTAGCGGCGCGCGATGGCATCCGCCACCTGCTGCAATTCTTCCAGCGCATTGACCAGTGCGTTGGGGCCCTCGGCAAACAGTTCACTGGCGCGAGTCAGGCATTCGCTGCCCCCGGCGAGACGCGGCAGGCTGCGCAGCCACTTGGCCGCCTGCGGGTCTTCAATATTCGCCTCCACCCAGCGCTCGATATCCGCGACCGCCTTGCTCTGCAGCAGCGCCGTCAATGCACTCTGCTGGTCGGAGTCGAGCTGCGCGGCTTGGGCGAGGCTGCGGAAAATGGCCACATGGCCAAGATCCAGGTGAATCTCCCGAATACCCGCGGTGCGCAGTGTCTCCACCATCAGGCTGATGACTTCGATATCCCCCTGCAGACTCTCCACACCGTAGAGCTCGGCACCGATCTGGATGGGCGCGCGCGGGCCCATGGGCGCTCGCGGGCGGGTGTAAAGCACCTGGCCGGCATAACACAGGCGGTTGGCACCGCTTCTGGGAAAACTATGGGAGTCGATACGCGCAGCCTGGGGGGTAATATCCGCGCGAATGCCGAGACTGCGCCCGGACAACTGGTCGGTCACCCGGAAGGTACTCAGGTCCACATCGCGGCCCATGCCGATCAGCAGGGAGTCGGTGAATTCCACCATGGGCGGAATGATCATCTCGTAACCCCAGCGGTGGTACAGGTCCAGCAGATCTCTGCGCAGTGTTTCCACCCGCTTGGCGTCCGCGGGCAAAATCTCGGCGATGCCATCCGGTAGCATCCAGCGTTCGGCTTGGGTCATGATGTGGGCGTTCGACAGTTAACGGTGCGGCCTTGTAGGCCGGAAGAATTCTCAGTCCTGGAAATCAGCCAAAGAGCATCAGCAGGGCTGTACCGGCGAGCATGGAGACCAGCCCCGCCGTGCGCAGGCTGCGATTATCCACAGATGCCAGCTGCTGCACCAGTGCGCGCCAGCGCTTGGGGTAGAGAAAAGGCAATATGCCTTCGATGATCAGTACCAGGCCAATGGCCCGGATCAGCTCGTCCCACACGGTAACGGCTCCAGCAGCGTTCCAATAAACCGGCCGGCACAAAAAAACCGGGCGCCGGCCCGGTTTCGAGGATTTTACCACTATTTTGGCAAGGTGTGGCCACTAGAACTGGCTGATCGGACTACTTCGGCCGAAGCGAAGGTGTCGATGACGGGGACAAGCTTGCGAAACCTTCACCGCCATGGATGGCGGTGCAGAGCCCCCAGGGATGGGTTCACGGCGTGTTTCGCAAGCTTGTACCCGTCAGCGGCACCGCCACTGTGGTCACAACAAAGTCCACTACTTGCCAGATGGATCCTTCAGATAACGGAAGAACTCGCTGTCCGGCTCCACCAGCAGCATGTCGCTCTTGTCCTTGAAGGACTCCTTGTAGGCAGTCAGGCTGCGGGAGAAGCGGTAGAACTCCGGATTCTTGCTGTAGGCTTCCGCGTAGATCTTGGCCGCTTCCGCGTCACCAGCACCACGCAGCTCCTCCGCCTTGCGATAGGCTTCCGACTCGATCACCACCTTCTGGCGATCCGCATTGGCGCGGATGCGCTCACTGGCTTCCTGACCTTTCGCACGGTGGTCCCGGGCTTCCAGTTCCCGGCCGGCCCGCATACGCTGGAACACCGACTCGGACACTTCCGGCGGCAGGTCGATGCGTTTTACACGCACGTCCACGATCTCTACCCCCAGATCTTTCTGCGCGGTCTGGTTCAGATTTCGCGTGATATCGCCCATCAGCTCATCGCGCTCGCCACTGACCACCTCGTGCAGATCACGCACACCGAACTGGTTACGCAGGCGGTTGTTGATCTGTTCCGCCAGCAGGCGTACCGCATTGCGCTCGTCCCCGCGGGTAGCGACGTAGAAGCGGCCCACGTCGAAGATGCGGAACTTCGCGTAGGAGTCCACCATCATGAACTTGTTTTCGCTGTTCAGCATCCGCACCGGTTGCGAATCCACGGTCTGGATACGGGCATCGAACTTGCGCAGCTCGTTCACCAGTGGAATCTTGAAATACAGACCCGGCTTATAGTCCGTGCGCACCACTTCACCGAAGCGCAGTAATACGGCCTTCTCGGTTTCTTTTACCACAAACGCACTACTGGAAACCGCGAGCACGGCCAGCAGCACGAGGGCGATAACAAAAAGAGATTTGTTGCTATTCATGGTTTCTCTCCTTATCGCACTTCGCGGCTGCGGCGGCTATTGGCCACTTCGGCGCGCAACTGGTTGATCACCCGCTGGGAGATCTCGTCGATCACCTGGGGAGAGATTTGCGGACGTTGACCGGCATTGGTGGCACTGCCTTCAGTCAGCTTATCCAGAGGCAGGTACATCATGTTGTTACCCCCCTCGACATCCACCATTACCTTGGAGGTGTTTTGCATCACCTCCTGTACAGCGTCCAGATACATACGTTCCCGCGTCACTGCCGGCGCACGCTCAAACTCGGTCAGCAGCGCGGTAAAGCGCGCCGCTTCACCGCGGGCGCTTTCCACCACACGGGACTTATAGGCTTCGGCTTCCTCGATCATGCGCTGAGCCTGACCGCGAGCCACCGGAATCACCTGGTTGGCGTAGGCCTGGGCTTCGTTCTGCAGACGCACCTCATCTTCGCGCGCACGCACCACATCATCAAACGCGTCCTGCACTTCCCGCGGTGCCTTGGCATCGGTGAGGTTGACCACGTCGACGCGGATACCGGTTTTGTACAGGTCGAGGTAGTCCTGCAGGCGCGCCTGCGTATCAGCGGCCACCTGAGTACGATTCTGGGAAATCACCCCGTTCAGAGTCTGCGAGCCCACCACGTGGCGCAGGGCGCTGTCCGTGGCCTCCTGCAGACTTTTCAGCGGGTCCGCCACCCGCAGTACAAAGGACTCGGCGTCGTCGATATGCCACTGCACCTGCAATACCACGTCGACAATACTGGCGTCCTCGGTGAGCATCTGGCCGTTGGTGCGCTCGGTACGCACCTCGGTCATATTCACCTTGGTGACGTGGTCGATCAACGGCGGGTTCCAGTGCAGACCGGCGGTTTCGGTGCCGTGGTATTTACCCAGGCGCAGTACCACCGCAGATTCGTTTGCATCCACCTGATAGAAACCCCACAGGCCGTACACCACAGCGAGTACGATCAGTACCAGTGACCAGGGGAAGCTGGCACTGCCACCGGGACGACCGTCGTCCCCGGAAGGTTTGCCGCCGAACAGGCCGTTCAGCTTCTGCTGCATCTTACGCAGCACTTCATCCAGATCCGGCGGGCCATCGTTGTTGCGATTGCCGCCGCCCCATGGGTCTTTGTTATTACCACCCGGTTCGTTCCAGGCCATTGATCAACTCCAACTCTGCAATTTATTAATCATTAGCTGACGCAAATTCTAGCATTGATTGCCGAAGACCTAGCATTGAATAGCAAGGCCGCGCCAAGCAGCGGATTTCATTCAGTCCACTTCCCAGTCTTCTGGCTTGGGCTCATCTTCCGGCTTCTCCGGCAGCCACTGGGGTGGGTTCGACACCTCGCGGAACGGTGCCATCAGGCGCTGCAATTCCGCACGGGGCAGCAGCACCTTTAACTCTAAGTCGCCATTGTCGCGGTAGCTTTCCTCCTGCACCGCGTTCCCTTCAAACAGCTGTGCACGCAGGCGCGCATGTTGCGGCGGGATGACAATGGCACCACTGACCATCTGCTCGCCAATGCGCTCGGCGATGGCTTCTACCAGCAGGTCACAACCGGCACCCGTGGCGGCGGATAGCCACACGGCCCGCGGCACCCCCTGATCATCGCGATCAATGCGCGGTTCGGCGTCCGCCAGTAAGTCCAGTTTGTTGTACACCAGCAAATGGGGCAAATCCGCCGCGCCAATTTCCTCGAGTACTGTCTGAACCTCTTCGATCAGATGCAACCGATTTTCAGCGGCAGCGTCCACCACGTGTAACAACAGGGTGGCATTGGCCGCTTCTTCCAGGGTGGCGCGGAAGGCTTCCACCAGGCGGTGCGGCAGGTGAGATACGAACCCCACGGTGTCGGCGAGAATCATCGCGCCGACATTCGGCAGCTCCACCCGGCGCATGGTCGGGTCCAGGGTCGCAAACAGCTGATCCTGCACGTAGACCTCCGCATCTGTGATGCGGTTAAACAGGGTCGACTTACCGGCGTTGGTGTAACCCACCAGGGAGACGGTAGCGACTTCTGCCCGGGAGCGCGCGCGACGGCCCTGGTCGCGCTGGCGGCGCACCTTGTCCAGGCGCTTTTCGATGGAGTCGATACGTGCGCGCAGCAATCGGCGGTCGGTTTCCAGCTGGGTTTCACCGGGGCCGCGCAGACCGATACCGCCTTTCTGGCGTTCGAGGTGGGTCCAGCCGCGCACCAGGCGAGTGGACATATGACGCAACTGCGCCAGTTCCACCTGCAGCTTACCTTCGTGGGTACGCGCGCGCTGGGCGAAGATATCCAGAATCAGGCCGGTGCGGTCGAGCACCCGACATTTGAGCTCGCGCTCGATATTGCGCTCCTGACTGGGCGACAGAGTGTGATCGAAAATTACCAGCGCGGCATCGTGCTTGGTGACCGTCTCACGGATTTCTTCCAGCTTGCCGCGACCGACAAAGGTTTTGGGATCAGGAGTGGCGCGCTGGCCAAAAATAAACGCCACCGGGTCGGCACCGGCAGATAATGCCAGCTCTTCAAACTCCCGAGGGTCGTCGGGACTGTCGATGGCAGAAAGCTCCAGATGTACCAGCACAGCCAGCTCTCCGGATTCCGGGCGATCAAAAAACAAGGATTATTCTCTTGGGATCAATAGTTGGGCCCGCACAAACTGATGAATGCACCGGCGCCGAACAACAGACGCCCCGGGCGAGCCGGGGCGCTGAATACAACGTTACGCAATTTTGCGGGATGACAGGCACTGTAGCCGACGCCGCGGACAGCGGCGCTCTGCAGAACATTGCATCACAGCAGACGACGATTTAGCCGCCGAAGCTGTCGCGCTCACCGCCCTCAGGGGCACCACCTTCACCGCCCTGGCCGGCCGGGTTCATCAGCGGCACACGCACGGCGCGGGAGGGAACAACGGTGGAAATTGCATGTTTGTAAACCATCTGGCTTACGGTATTTTTCAACAGTACGACAAACTGGTCGAAAGATTCGATCTGGCCCTGCAGCTTGATGCCGTTCACCAGATAGATAGAAACCGGGATACGCTCTTTACGCAAAACGTTCAGGTAAGGGTCTTGTAAGCTGTGCCCTTTTGACATCTTTGTTCTCCTTGCCAAAAGATAAATCGCCAGATGACGCACGATCGCGCCCGCGAATCCCGCGGACTGAAGAAACGGCCATGGTAATGAGGCGTATAAAAAAGAGCCAAAAATTAACGAGGCTCTGTGAATAACTGACTGAAATGGGACGGATACACCGGCCCACTCACGTTATGGCTGCTCAACCGAGAAATTTCAAGGCCTCTGGCAACATTTCATCGATTTTGCGGACTTTACCGCCAGGCTCCTGTGCACCGATCCGATTCAAGTCGGGCCAGCGCCGCAGCCAGGTCAGCTGGCGCTTGGCCAACTGACGGGTAGCGGCCACTCCCGCCGCCACCATTTCATCGTACTCTGTGTCGCCGTCCAGGTACTCCCATACCTGGCGGTAACCCACCGCGCGAATCGCCGGCAGGTCTTTGTGCAGATCGCCGCGGGCGCGCAGTGCTTTCACCTCGTCGATAAAGCCGTTTTCCAGCATGCGTCCGAAGCGCTCGGCGATGCGCCGGTGCAGGATACTGCGATCCTCCGGCACTATGGCCAGCTGCTGCACATCAAAGTGCGCCACCGGCGAGGTGTCCTCCTGTTCCGCACGCAGCTGGGTCATGGTCTTGCCGCTGAGGTGATACACCTCAAGGGCGCGCTCGATGCGCACCGAGTGATTCGGGTGCAACTCGGCGGCCAGCTCCGGATCCACCTGCTGCAATTCCGCGTGCAGTGCGGGCCAGCCCTCACGGGCGGCGCGCGCTTCAATCTCCGCGCGAAACGCCGGGTCCGCCTCCGGCATCTCTGCCATGCCCTGCAATAGAGCCTTGAAATAGAGCATGGTTCCGCCCACCAGCAGCGGAATCTTTCCGCGCCCGCTGATTTCCTCCATCGCCGCCAGCGCATCGCTGCGAAAGCGACCGGCAGAATAGCGCTCGGCGGGATCGCAGATATCGATCAGCCGGTGAGGGTAACGGGCCAATTCTTCCGGCGTGGGCTTGGCGGAGCCGATATCCAGCCCCCGGTACACCAGCGCGGAGTCCACACTGATCAGCTCCACCGGCAACTGATCACTGATCGCCATGGCCAGATCGGTCTTGCCGGAGGCGGTAGGCCCCATCAGAAATATGGCGCGGGGGCGGCCTTCAGCCGAAGGATTCAACTTACTGACCTCGCAAAAACCACTTGTCCATATCTCCCAACTTGATTTGGGTCCAGGTCGGACGGCCGTGATTGCATTGGCCGCTGCGCTCGGTGCGTTCCATATCCCGCAACAGGCCGTTCATTTCCGGAATGGTGAGTTTACGATTGGCGCGCACGGAACCGTGACAGGCCATGGTAGAGAGAATCTCGTTGATCTGGTTGCCGATGCGGTCGCTGCTGCCTTCCGCCAGCAGATCGCTGAGCACATCCCGCACCAGCTGTTCCACCGGTGCACCGTGCAGCATGGTGGGCACCTGGCGCACCATCAGGGTTTCCGGGCCCGCGCGCTGCAGCACAAAACCCAGCGCAGTGAACACTTCCTCACGTTCTTCAAAGCAGTCCGCCTCGCGCTCGCTTACCGCCAGACCCACCGGCACCAGCAGTGGCTGCGCCTGAATACCACCGGCGGCGTGGGCGGTTTTCATCTGCTCGTAGACAATGCGCTCGTGGGCCGCGTGCATATCCACCACCACCATGCCGTGTTCATTCTGGGACAGAATATAGATGCCATGGAGCTGGGCGATGGCGAAACCGAGTGGCGGTGTTTCACTATCAGACTCTGCAGGCAACTGTTGCGACCAGGCACCTGCGGCTGGGGCCGTTACCGGCGCTTCCTGCACACCGCCTTCGAACGGCTTGTGCAGCTCACCGTAACCCTGCATCTGTTGCTGAATACGCTGCGGCGACGTTTGCTGGCCGTATTGCTGGCCATGGTTTTGCCCGGCAAACCCGCCCGCTTGCGGAGCAGGCTGGGATGGCGCCGAGGATAATGGCATCCGCTCCTGCCCGGAAAACACTCCCGCGGCCACGCCAGTTACCTGCGGCGCAGCCACCGGCGCCTCTCCCTCTTCCCGCGCGCCCGGGCGCACATCCGCCAGCGCCCGGTGCAGGGAGCCGAACAGGAAATCGTGTACCAGACGGCTGTCGCGGAAGCGCACTTCGTGTTTGGTGGGGTGCACGTTCACATCCACCGAGGCGGGGTCCAGCTCCAGGTACAGCACAAACGCCGGATGGCGCCCGTGGTACAGCACATCGGCAAACGCCCGGCGCACCGCGTGGCTCACTACCCGGTCGCGGATTGCGCGGCCGTTGACATAGAAAAACTGCAGGTCCGCCTGGGAACGCGAAAACGCGGGCTCCGCCACCCACCCCCACAGGCGCAGGCCACTGCGCTCCATTTCGATGTGCAGCGCATTCTGCATAAACGCCGGACCACACAACTGCGCAACCCGCCGCTCCATTTCCGCACGGCTGGTACCGCCGCGCAGGTTGTGCACGCCCTTGCCGTTGTGGCGCAAACTGATGGAGACGTCGAAGCGGGAAAGCGCAAGGCGTTTGATGGTCTCGTCGACGCGATTGAATTCGGTTTTTTCGGTGCGCAAAAATTTGCGGCGTGCGGGGGTGTTAAAAAACAGATCCCGTACTTCCACGGTGGTGCCGCGGGGATGGGCCGCTGGCGCCAGCTGGGTTTCCATCTCGCGCCCCTCTGCGGACACTACCCAGCCTTTGCCGGTTTCGTCGCGGCTGCTGGTCATGGTGAGCCGGGCGACGGAGGAGATACTGGCGAGCGCTTCGCCACGGAACCCCAGTGTGGCGACGGCTTCGAGGTCTTCCAGTGCGTGGATTTTGGAGGTCGCGTGGCGGGCCAGGGCCAGATGCAGGTCCTCTTTCTCAATCCCCTTGCCGTTGTCCCGCACCATGATGCGCTTGGTGCCGCCCGCATCCAGATCTACTTCCAGGCGGGTGGCACCGGCGTCGAGGCTGTTTTCCAGCAACTCTTTAATCACCGACGCGGGGCGCTCCACCACCTCACCGGCGGCGATCTGGTTGGCAAGTCGAGGGGAGAGTAATTGGATATTTTCTGGCATTGGATCTGGAACTGGGCTTTGAATTTACTGTGTGCCGCCCTCGCGGGGTTCTTTAAATAGCGGTGGCGCCAGAGCACCGGGTACTAGTTTTTGGAACCGCTGTGAACCCATCCATGGGCGCTGCGGCGGCGACGTCCTGTCGCCGACGCTTCCAAAAACTAGTACCCGGCACTCCGGCTTAACTTCTGACTACGAAGCTACGTCAGGAGCTATGACGCTGTCTTACCACCAACCTCCAATGCGAAGGCAGGATGCCGGGGATGGGTTTTCAAAAGCGTCGCAAACAGGATGTTTGCGCCGCAGCGCCCAGGGATGGATTCACAGGGGGGCGCCTAGCTCGGTTTTGAAAACCCATACCCGGCAGCCTGACGCCACCGCAGTCAGATTCCAACCCCGCGGAGCTGCAGCAGGGGGCCACGGAGGTCAACCCGGAGGAATAGTCAGTGTCTGCCCCACCCGAATCATGGAAGTCCGCATCCCGTTGGCCTTTTTCAGGTCCGCAACAGAAATGTTGTAGCGAGCGGCAATGCCCGACAGGGTATCACCTCGGGAAATCGTATGCTTGCGGTCTATGCGGTCAGCATTGGCCGCCAGCCAGCTGCCCGCCGGAGGGCGGGAAGTGAAATGGGCCACGATGCCCTCGCTGAGCTTTTCCGCCATGCGCCGCTGGAACATCGGGTCGCGCAAACGGCGAGCCTCCTGAGGGTTGGTGATAAAACCGGTCTCCACCAGAATCGACGGCACATCCGGATTGCGCAGCACCGAGAAGTTCGCCTGCTCCACCTTTTTCTTGTGCAGATGGGTAAAACTGCCCAGGGAGCTCAACACACTGGTGCCGATATCCAGGCTCGCATTCATGGTCGCCGTCATCGCCAGATCCAGCAGCACCCCCGCCAGGGTATCGTCCTTATCACTCAGGCTCAGATCCCCCGCACCACCAATCAGATCCGACTCGTTCTCCCGCTGAGCGAGAAAACGTGCGGTTTCACTGGTGGCGCCGCGGGAGGAAACCGCATACACACCCGCACCGCGGGCATCTTTACGGGTGAAGGCATCCGCGTGAATGGACACAAACAGATCGGCGCGCATCTGGCGTCCTTTCTTCACCCGTTCGCGCAGAGGAATGTAGTAGTCGCCGGTGCGCACCAGCTTGGCGGAAAAGCCCGGCTTGCTGTCGATGGATTTCTGCAGGTATTTGGAGATCGCCAGCACCACATCTTTCTCCCGCAGCCCACCAGGGCCCAGTGCACCGGGGTCTTCACCGCCGTGGCCGGCGTCAATGGCGATTACGATGTCTTTTTTGCCGCTGACCTGTACCTGCTCAATGGTTTTTTCTTCCACCTTGTCGCGGTCGTGCAGGTCGATCACCAGACGGTCCGGCAGGGCTTCGTGGCGGCGCAGGGCGAAGCTGCGGGGATTGACCGGCTGCTTCAGGTCCAGCACCACGCGCAGGTCGCGCTTGTTTTTGGTGGCGTGGCGCACGCCGGCGATGGGCGTGTCCGCCAGAGGCAGGTTATCCACAGCGGAGGAAAGGCTGGCACCGCTCACGTCGATCACCACCCGATCCGGGTTCTTCAGTGTGAACAGCTTGTGCTCTGCGGGGCCATCCAGGTCAAACACCAGGCGGGTGTGGTCCGGGGCGCGCCACAGGCGCACGCCCTCCACTTCCGCGCTGGAGACCGGCAGTGCCAGCAGCATCGCCAGCAGCGCGAGGAAAATAAAATACGGCTTGTGTCCCACCGGCAACCCTGCTCCGATCATTATTATTGCCCTGTCCATCGTTTGCGCGCCTAAGGTTCTGATCTGTAAAGCGCTCGCCCTGTCAGTCCTCGGTAAACTCGATGCCGTTCAGCAGCGTGGCTCCCGAGTCGCTCACCGCACTCAATTTTAGCGCGCGCCCGGTGTCCTGCAGCTGAATCTCGATGTGCAGATCCGGCGGCGGCAAGACCCCGGCACCGCGCTCCGACCACTCCACCAGGCTCAGGCTGCCGGGGCCAAAATAATCCCGCACCCCCATATATTCCAGCTCTTCCGCATCACCCAGTCGATACAGGTCGAAGTGGTAGACCCGCTCTGTGGAAAACTCGTAGGGCTCCACCAGAGTGTACGTCGGACTTTTTACCGCACCGCGATGGCCAAATGCGCGTAACACGCCGCGGCTGAACGTGGTTTTGCCCGCGCCCAGCTGGCCGCCGAGAAAAAATACCAGCCCCTCGGCCAACCCCGTCTTCAGGCACGCCTGCCCCAGGGCCTCGCCGGCGGCGACGGTGGCCGCCTCGTCGGCCAGGTACAGCGTTTTTTCCACAGGCTGCTCGCTCACTGTTGCACCTCAGTTTACCCGCTTCAGTCCACAAGACCGCGAATATGCGGCAGCAGATCGGTGGCCAACAGACCGCGCTGACCATCGGCCGCCGCGCGGTTGCCCGCTTCCCCATGTAGCCAGACACCCAGACGGGCCGCTGCCGGCAGTTCCATGCCCTGACCAATCAGCGAGGCGATCACCCCGGTCAGCAGGTCGCCCATACCGCCGGACGCCATACCCGGGTTGCCGGTGTTGATCACCTCGACGCCGTCGGCGTGGGCGATCACCGTGCCTGCCCCTTTTAATATCACCACGCCGCTGAATTTTTCCTGAATTCTGCGCGCCGCCGCGACCGGGTCTGCGCTCACGTCAGCATTGGCAATACCTAGCAAGCGCGCGGCCTCGCCGATGTGCGGGGTCAGCACCCAATCATCGCGCTTGAACCCGGCGAGCACGCGGCCACCGGCGAGAATATTCAGCGCATCCGCATCCACCACCAGTGCTGCCCTGGCGCGACCGGCGCGGGCCAGCAGTTGCTCGCTCCAGGGAGACTGGCCAAGCCCCGGGCCCACCGCAATCACGTCCGGGGTTTCCAGCAGCGGCTCCAGCTCCTGACCAGACACCACCGGATGCGCCATCACTTCCGGGCGGCGAGTAAGCGATGCCATCACGTGTTCAGGGCGCGTGGCCAGGGAGATCAGGCCGCTGCCACTGCGCGCCGCAGCCTCCGCCGCCATCATCGCCGCGCCCCCAAAGCCGTGGTCACCACCGACGATCATCACATGGCCAAACTGGTTCTTGTAGCTATCCGCGGCACGCGCGGGCAACCGCTGCAGGCTCGCGCCGGTGTGACGGGTCAGCAGCGCCGGCACCTGTGGATAAATATCCGCGGCCGCGCCCAGATCCTCGAATACCACCTCGCCGGTCACCGCGGGACCGCGCCCCAGAAACAGGCCCGCCTTGCGGCCGATAAAAGTCACGGTGGCATCCGCGCGGACCACGCCGTCCGCGGTCTGCACAAAGCCGCTGTCCGCACTGAGCCCGGAGGGCAGGTCCACCGACAGCACCGGGGCGCCGGCGCCGTTGATATGGGCGATGGCGCTATCCATGGGCGCGCGCAGGGCCCCGCTAAAGCCGGTACCCAGCAGGGCATCTACCAGCACGGTGTTTTTATCCACCGGGGGCATGTCGTCGAGACGGGTCACCAGTGTGGCGCCCTCGCGCTCGGCAAAGCCGTAGGCCTCCAGCGCTTCACCCTTGAGCCGGTCTTTGGGTATACCGACAAAGACGCTCACCGGAATCTGGCGCTGGGCGGCGAGCCCGGCAATCACATAGCCGTCGCCGCCATTGTTGCCACCACCACAGAATACCTGGATGCCACTCACCTCTGGCCAGCGGTGGCGCAGGCAGTCAAAAGCCGCGCGGCCAGCCCGCTTCATCAGGGCGATGTCGGGGATCTGCTGCTGGCGGATGACCAGTTGATCCAGCTGGCGCACGGCCTCGGCGCTGTATAGCTTCTGCGCTAACTTCTGCGAGGGTTTCTGCGCGAGGGTGCCGTCCGGGGTCATTGAGTATTGGCTATCCATAAAATCTGTACTGCTTCCGACTGTGGTCAATTTTTAAACTGTGGCAAAATACCGGCAAATTATACCGCCTCAACCCGGCAACCGCCGCACGCGGCCAGCGTCAATTTCACGATCACTCCGGCACAATGACCCCAGCATGACCGAACCCGTCCAGTCCCAGCCCTCCGCCGACCTCATGGCCGACCTGGCCGCACAGATTCACGTGTGGGGGCGGGAGCTGGGGTTTCAGCAGGTGGGCATTACCGACTGCAATCTGCAGCAGCATGGCGAGCGCCTGCAGGCATGGCTGGACGCGGGCTATCAGGGAGATATGGCATGGATGGGTGCCCATGGTGAGAAACGCTGGCGACCGGAGCTGCTGGAAGAGGGCACTATCCGGGTGATCAGCGCACGGTTGGATTACCTGCCCCCGGACACCCAGCCGGTGCAGGTATTGAAAGACGCCAGCAAGGCCTATGTTTCCCGCTACGCCAACGGCCGCGATTACCACAAGCTGATCCGCAAGCGCCTGGCGCAATTGGCCCAGCAGATTGATCGCTATTGCGAGGCGCACGACATCGCCAGCGGTGGCCGCGCGTTTACCGACAGCGCGCCGGTGATGGAGCGGGCATTGGCGGAAAAGGCGGGGCTTGGCTGGATTGGCAAGAACTGTATGGTGATCAACAGCCAGGCGGGCAGCTGGTTTTTCCTCGGTGAAATCTTCACCAACCTGCCACTGCCGGTGGAGGTGAGCGAGCAGCCCAATCAATGTGGCGAGTGTACCGCCTGCCTGAAAGTCTGCCCCACCGATGCCTTTGTCGATGCCTACACCCTGGATGCGCGCCGTTGTATTTCTTACCTGACCATCGAGAACAAGGGCCCGATCCCGGAAGAATTCCGCGAGGCCATGGGTAACCGGGTATTCGGCTGCGACGACTGCCAGATCATCTGCCCCTGGAACAAGTTCGCCACCCCCTCCAGTGAAAAAGACTTCCATCCGCGCCATGGGCTGGACAGTGGTGCGCTGGTGGATCTGTTCCGTTGGTCGGAAGAACAATTTCTGAAGAAAACCGAGGGTTCGGCAATTCGCCGGATTGGGTTTGAGCGGTGGCAGCGGAACCTGGCTGTTGCCCTTGGCAATGCCGATCCTGCACCGGAAATTTTTGACGTTTTAGAGGGGGCTCTGGATTCTGCAACACCGTTGATTGCCGAGCATATTGAATGGGCTTTGGAGCGGCTGCGCAGTGGGCGACGACGGAAGCGGAAGATCAAACGGGACTCGTAGAACTTCTATCTAATAACAACCACCTGACTCAGTGGTATCCGGTGCTCTGCCTGTGCCTGGGTGGCGACTGGGCACCTGGTGCGGGTTTTCAGGACCGAGCTAGGCGCCCCCCTGTGAACCCATCCCTGGGAGCTGCGGCGCAAACATCCTGTTTGCGACGCTCCTGAAAACCCGCACCAGGCACCCAGCCTTAGCATCAAACATTTCTCCTTCGTAAGCGGGCAATACAGCCGCCCCCCGAAAACCATAAGCTTACGAAGTACTGAGGCTCAAATCGAAGGTGGAGTGGCGGGGATCTGTTTTCAAAAGCGTCGGCGACAGGGACGTCGCCGACGCAGCGTACAGGGATGTATTCACAGCGATTTTGAAAACAGATACCCGGCGCTCCGCCGCCACTGAACCTGCTTCCAAGCCACTAATACCACTGCGGCTCAACTCATACGGAAAAAGTGCTCACGATAGTGCTTAAGCTCGTTGATCGAATCGTGAATATCATCCAGCGCCAGATGGGATGACGTTTTCTTAACGCCCTCCAGAACATCGGGACGCCAGCGACGAGCCAGCTCCTTGACCGAGCTGACATCCAGATTGCGGTAGTGAAAATAGCGCTCCAACAGCGGCATATACTTCACCAGAAAACGGCGGTCCTGACCGATGGAGTTGCCACACATGGGCGAGGCGCCCTCAGGTACCCACTGGCCAAGAAACTCGATCGTCTCCCGCTCCGCCTCGTGTTCACTGATCCGGGACTCCTTCACCCGGGTCACCAGACCAGAACCACCGTGCTGCTCCGTATTCCAGTCGTCCATCGCATCCAGCAAAGCATCAGACTGGTGGATCGCCATCACCGGCCCCTCCGCCAGCACATTCAGGCGGGAATCCGTCACCACCGTTGCAATCTCGATGATGCGCTCCTTCTCGGGATCGAGGCCGGTCATTTCCAGATCGATCCAGATCAGATTATTCTGATCCACAATAGTCTCCTTAACAGCCGCAGACGGCAGTGACCCACTGGTTAACATGAGGATAGCGGGCAAGTTACCGCAACCATCCACCGATGCAAGTTATAATCCGCCGCTTTCCACAACCCGAATCCTCATGAGCAAGCGCAAACTCAACCGCCGCCAGCAGTGGCGTATCGCCAAAATCCAGCAGGAGCGGGAAGCCCGCGCGCGCAAGCGGGAGGAAAACCTCGACCAGGCCGCGGAAGAAGGCGACCTGGGGCCGGAGCAGACCGGGCTGGTCATTGCCAACTACGGCAGCCAGGTGCTGGTAGAGAGCGATGTCGACAGCGAGCTGCGACAGCGCTGCCATATACGCGCCAATATCGAAACCCTGGTCACCGGCGACAAGGTCGCGTGGAACCCCGCCACCGGCGAATCCACCGGTGGCCTCGGTGTTGTCGGCGCGCGCCTGCCGCGCCATTCCGAGCTGCAACGCCCGGACCGCTACGGCGACATGAAGACCGTCGCCGCCAATATCGATCGTATCCTGATCGTCATCGCGCCCTATCCCGAACCCTTCGCCAACGCCATCGACCGCTACCTGGTGGCCGCGGAAACCACCGGCATCCAGCCGCTGCTGCTGCTAAACAAGATCGACCTGATCGACGACAGCAATCGCGCAAGCCTCGAAGAACTGCTCGCGCCCTACCCCGATCTTGGCTACCCGGTACTCCGGTTATCCACAAAGAGCGGCGAAGGCCTCGACGGGCTGCTGGACACCCTCGCCCAGGGCACCAGCGTCTTCGTCGGCCAGTCCGGTGTCGGCAAATCCTCCCTGATCAACGGACTGCTCCCAGGCACCGACGCCCGCACCGGCGCACTGTCGGAGGCCACCGGCAAAGGCACCCACACCACCACCGCCGCGGAACTGTTTCATCTGCCCAGTGGCGGTGATCTGATAGACTCCCCCGGCATCCGCGAGTTCGGCATCTGGCACATGAGCGAACAGGAACTGCTGGAAGGCTACGTGGAGTTTCGCCCGTTTATCGGCTACTGCCGCTTTCGTGACTGCCGTCATCAGGGCGAACCCGGCTGCGCCATCCAGGAAGCTCTGGAGCGCGGCGACATCAGCCAGCGGCGTATGGACAGCTTCCTGCACCTGCGCAACAGCCTGGAAAGTGAATAAGCAACCGCCACAGAACATTAGGAACCCCCAGTGAGCCAAATCCCCCTGATCCTGGAACCGGAGCAACTGGCCCCACTCCTCGAGCACGAGGAAATCCGCGTAATCGACCTCAGCGCCCCAGCCAACTATCACGCCGGCCACATCCCCGGCGCCCTCGGCCTCCCGTTCCAGGCCCTTATGGCCGGCACCCCACCTGCCCCGGGTAAACTGCCCTCGGTAGAGCGCCTCACCGAAGTCATGCGCGCCATCGGCCTAACCCCGGAAACCCACATTGTCGCCTGCGACGACGAAGGCGGCGGCTGGGCCGGACGACTGCTGTGGACCCTGGACGTCATCGGCCACAAAAAATACAGTTACCTGAACGGCGGCATGGTCGCCTGGAAAAACGCCGGCCTGCCCCTTTCAGCCGAAGAAGCCACCGTCACCCCGAGCGATATCACCGTGGAAATCGCCAACGACGCGCCGATGATCGACGCGCAACAAATCCAGCAGCGCCTGGAGCAAAACGACCTGCAGATCTGGGACGCCCGCTCCCCCGCCGAATATACTGGCGAACGCATTGTCGCCATGCGCGCGGGGCACATTCCCGGCGCGATTAATTGTGAATGGACGCAATTGATGGATCCGCAGCGGGATTTGCGTATTCGCACCGATGCGAAAGAATTTCTCGCTGCACTGGGGATTGATGGGGAAAAAGAAATTGCGACCCACTGCCAGAGCCATCATCGATCGGCGTTTACCTGGTTGGTGGGGAAATCTCTTGGGTTTCCGATTGTGGCTTATCCCGGCTCCTGGAGTGAGTGGGGCAACCTACCGGATACGCCGGTGGAAAATTAAGGTTAGCGCCATCGTTCACTGGATTCCCGCCTTCGCGGGAATGACGATGCCAGATGGTTTGAACCCTCTATCTCGCTAACGAAGTACAAGAATTTAAATCGCAGGTCAGGTGGCGGGGATTCGTTTTCGAAAGCGTCGCAAACAGGATGTTTGCGACGCAGCGCCCAGGGATGGGTTCACAGCGGTTTCGAAAACGAATACCCGGTGCCTGGCCGCCACAGAACTACAACTAACGGGACCCCGTAACTTAAATGCACCCGAAACTGTTTATCTTCCTGCAATACATCACTCCCCAGCACCTGCTCTCGCGCGCAGCTGGATGGCTCGCGGAAACCCGCATCGGCGGTATCAAAAATCCATTCACCAAATGGTTCGTGGAAAAATACAAAGTCGACATGAGTGAAGCACTCGAGGAAGACTACACCGCCTACACCTGCTTCAACGACTTCTTCACCCGCGCGCTAAAAGACGGCGCCCGCCCCATCGTCGAAGGTGAAAACACTATCGCCGGCTGCGCCGACGGCGCCATCAGCCAACTGGGTGAAATCCACAACGGCCGCATATTCCAGGCCAAAGGCCAGGACTACAGTCTGCTCGAGCTGGTAGGCGGCGACCCCGAAGTCGCGGCGCCGTTTACCGGTGGTAAATTCGCGACCGTTTACCTCTCGCCAAAAGACTACCACCGCGTACATATGCCCATCGACGGCGTACTGCAACGCATGATCTACGTCCCCGGCGAACTGTTTTCGGTCAACACCACTACCGCAGCAAACGTACCGCGCCTGTTTGCCCGCAACGAACGCCTCGTATGTATCTTCGACACCGCCGCCGGCCCCATGGCCATGGTCCTCGTCGGCGCCATGATCGTCGCCGCCATCGAAACCGTCTGGGCGGGACAGGTTGCGCCGATCAAACGCGAGATCCGCACCACCCGCTACGACGAACAGAAACCCATTGCGCTGAAAAAAGGCGAGGAAATGGGTCGCTTCAAACTTGGCTCAACCGTGGTGCTGCTATTTGGTGCCGACAAGGTAAATTGGCTCGAAAGCCTCGCTGCGGAAACCCCGGTGAAAATGGGCGAGCATTTTGGGGACCTTACTTAAGCATTCGCTTCCCCAACCCCCGACGCGAAGGACACAAGTCAACGCTAAGGTGTCGATACCGGGTAGGTGTTTGCGAGACCTTCTAAAACAGGGACGTTTTAGAAGAGCCCCCATGGATGGGTTCACGGCGTGTCTCGCAAACACCTACCCGGTAGCGGCACCGCCACGTAACGTCGATCACGCGTACCACCAACACATTCGCAAGTACCCATGCCTCCAATTCCCGCCTTTATCCGCAGCAACCCAAAGCTCGCTTTTTTCGCATTGCTCGCCGTCGCCGCATCCGGCTTCGGGCAGACATTTTTTATCGCGATTTTTGGCGGTGCACTGAGGGAAGAATTTAACCTGAGCAACAGCTGGTACGGTGCAAGTTACAGCGGCGCCACACTGTTATCGGCATTCGTTCTGTTAGGCGCAGGCACCCTGGTGGATCGCTGGCCACTGAAGCGCGTGGCCGCGCTCGGTGTTTTACTGTTGTGCGGGGGATGTCTGGTACTGGCCTTCGCACAATCCGCCTGGATGCTACTGCCGGGATTTTTTCT
This sequence comes from Microbulbifer elongatus, assembly GCF_021165935.1. Taxonomy (NCBI): domain Bacteria; kingdom Pseudomonadati; phylum Pseudomonadota; class Gammaproteobacteria; order Cellvibrionales; family Microbulbiferaceae; genus Microbulbifer; species Microbulbifer elongatus. The sequence continues at coordinate 501,588 of NZ_CP088953.1, forward strand.
GCTGCGCTTCGCCGGTCAGGGATTTATGACCCATATGGGGATGACGACCGCGGGGCGTTACTTCACCGCCAATCGCGGCAAGGTGATTGCACTGGCCGCGCTGGGGTTTCCCATAGCCGAGGCACTACTGCCCACCAGTGGCTCCTTGATTATCGAACACAGTGGCTGGCGCAGCGTCTGGTTGCTTGCCGCGGGCCTATTGCTGCTTGCGGTATTGCCCACACTACTGTGGCTCGCGGGTGATGCAGGAAAGGAAAGTCCGCAGGAAGCACAGGAAACTTCCCTGGACGCCGGCGACTACACCCGCGCACAGGTACTCCGCGATCGCGGGTTCTGGTGTCTGCTGCCCGCCGCGCTGATGACACCGTTTGTGGTCACTGCCGTGCTGTTTCACCAGGGTGCCATTGCCGATGAACGGGGCTGGTCGCTGTCGGTACTGGCGGGCGCTTTCGGGGGCTATGCGGCGGGACATTTGCTCGCACTCTTCTTCGCCGGCGGTCTCGTGGATCGCTTCGGCGCGCAGCGCAGCCTGCCACTCGCGCTGCTGCCGATGGTTGGCGCACTGGTACTGCTCGCCTTCAGCAGTGCTCCCTGGGTGCCCTACGTTTACCTCGCGCTCATTGGCATCGCCCAGGCCGGCACCGGGACGGCGGGCAGCGCGCTGTGGCCGGAGCGCTATGGCAGCACGCACTTGGGTGCGATTCGGGCGGTTTCACAGGCCAGCATGGTGTTTTCAACCGCGGCATCACCGCTGCTGATCGGGCTTCTACTGGATAAGGGAATCAATGTGATGGGGGTTGCGCTGCTGCTTGCGGCCATCGTGGTCGCTGCAAGCCTGTTAACGCTCATGGCGCCACTGACGGCAAAACAACAATAACCTAATCAGCTGGAGAGACGTGGCGGCAGGAAGCGAGCAACAAATGCCGGCAGACGCTGCTCGTACAGATACTGGTCCCGGACCCTGGCCACATCAATGGCCGGGTAGCGGCTGGGGTCCATATCCTGCGTGATGGTGATCAGCCCCACCTCGGCGAGGGATTTCTTGCCCTTTTTCACCAGCGCCAGCTTGCGGTCATCATCCGCGGCCATATCGAACAGGCGCGGTTTCGCCAGCAGCTTTTTCTGTGCATCGGTAACCAGCATTACCTTCGGCTTCAGGCGGCGCTGATGGCTCTGCTCCACCACTACCGCAATCTCACCGGTGGAAAGCTCCACCTGAGTGCCGGTGGGATAAAGGCCGATGGACTGGATAAATTCCACCACCAGCTGCTCCTGGAATGCGGAATCGCGGAGCTCGTAAAGCTGTGCCACTGCTCTGGAAGGCGGAACGGGGAATTCGGCACCGCGCGGGTTGGTGGCTTCATCGTAAAAGGTCACGATGCCACACATGCGCGCCAACACCGGGATCTGGCCACCGCGCAAACCTTTCGGGTAGCCACTGCCATCGTACTGCTCTTTGTGGCACTGCACGATGGTCAGTACATGGCGGTCGATATTCGGATCGGAAGACAGCAGCTTTACGCTGTAATCCACAAATTTGCGATATTCCAGCTCCGCACGCGGATCGCGCTTTTCCGCCTTCAGAACCGTCTCGGGCAGGTAGAGCTTACCCACATCTTTCAGCAGTGTGGCAACGCCAAGCTGCACCAGTTCCTGCCGGCGCAGGCCGATATGCCGGCCAAACACCACCGCCCACACACTGGCGCGCACGGAATGACTGTAGGTTTGCTCGTCTTTTTCCCGCACCCGGGCCAGCCAGGAGAAGGCATCCGGACTGCGCAGCACACTGTCCACCATCTGCGACACGGTATGGTTGACCTGCGCGGTGGGGAGTGGCTGGTTTGCCTGCAACTGCACCATGACCTGGTGCATACCCAGGACAATATGCTCGTGCAGCTGGCGCGCCTTGGAGGCCTCCTTCCGCACCGGTTCAGGGGGTGCATAACTGTTGTGGCGGACCTGCACCGGTTTGCAGGGGATGGCGACGGGAATACGGCGGGGCGTGGTTTGGGTGGGGGCATCCTTTGCCGCAGACTCAGCAGCGCGGGTAATTCTGCGCAGTTTTACCCCCACATCACCGACAGTTTTCACCACATCCACGTACACATAGCGGCAGAACTTCTGCAGCTGGCGGATTTCCTCCAGGTCGCGGATATAGAAACCCTGCAATGCAAACGGGGTGCGCGTCCACGGGCGATCCAGGCGAGACACAAACATGCCTCGCTGCAGGTCTTCAACGAATACCTTCGTCTGTTGGATTGCCACTCGATAAGTGCCGTGTTAACCGTAGGGATCTTGTTTTTAAATATTCTTCACAACCAGGCCTGCGCAACGAACAGGCAGGACAGGCTGAATTTTCCGCGCACACGGGCAGCCCGCCCGACCAAAGCCGAGGCCAGTTGAATTGTCACACAAGTCTACCTCCCAGTAGACACTTTAATTGTGATGCACATCACGCAGGGCCGCGAAATTACCCACCAACTGGGGGCCAGCTGCGCAAAAGTAACCCGGGTGACACCAAAATCAACGAAACAGGTTGTCTGCGCTGACTCCGCCGGTGGCCGCTCACCCGCCGTGATACTGCCCGGACAACTCGACCACGGCATCAAACATGGCACCGGCGTGGGCGGGGTCGACCTTCGGGGTAACCCCGTGGCCGAGATTGAAGATATGTCCGCTGCCCTTACCGTAAGCCGCGAGAATGGTTTTTACTTCTTCGCGAATCCGCTCGGGGCTCGCCAGCAGGATGGACGGATCCATATTGCCCTGCAGCGCCACCTTGTCACCGACCCGGGCACGGGCCTTGCTGATATCCGTGGTCCAGTCCAGACCGAGCGCAGTAGCGCCGGTATCCGCCATCGCCTCCAGCCACTGCCCACCGCCTTTGGTAAACAGGATAACCGGCACCTGGCGGCCATCCTGCTCCTTGATCAACCCGTGCACGATGCGAGCCATATAATCCAGGGAGAACTCCTTGTAAGCACTGTGGCTCAGCGCCCCGCCCCAGGTATCAAAAATCTGTACCGCCTGGGCACCGGCACGGATCTGGGCGTTCAAGTAGTCGATCACGGAGTCCGCCAGTACGGTGAGCAGCTGGTGCATATCCTGCGGGCGGTTGTAGAGCATCTCCTTGGCGCGGGCAAAATCCCGGCTGGAGCCCCCCTCGATCATGTAAGTGGCCAGAGTCCAGGGACTGCCGGAAAAACCGATCAGTGGCACCCGGCCGTTCAGTTCACGGCGGATGGTGGTGACCGCATCGGTGACGTAGCTGAGGTCTTTCGCGGTATTTACCACTTCCAGAGCGGCGATATCGGCACTGGTACGCACGGGCTTTTTGAATTTGGGGCCTTCACCTTCCTCAAAATACAGCCCGAGACCCATGGCGTCGGGGATGGTAAGGATGTCGGAGAAGAGGATGGCGGCATCCAAGGGATAGCGCCGCAGCGGCTGCAGGGTCACTTCGCAGGCCAGTTCGGTGTTGCGACACAGATCCATAAAGCTGCCGGCCTTGGCGCGGGTGGCACGGTATTCGGGCAGATAACGGCCGGCCTGGCGCATCATCCACATGGGTGTGCGATCGACGGGCTGGCGCAGCAGGGCGCGGAGGAAACGGTCGTTTTGGAGGGGAGCGAACTGGGTATCGGACATGATCACAACGGCTGGGTAAATGGCCGGCCATTGTACTCTCGAGGTCACTTTTAGGACAGAGACTCGCCTGACTCCAGATTTATGTGGGTGATTGGGCTGCCCTATTAGAGCTTGGTGGTTCCTATTCGGGTGGCCCAGTGGCGGCTTTGCTACCGGGTGCACCTACGCGGGACACGCCGTAAACCCATCCCTGGGGGCTCGGCTGCGGCCGTCCTGGCCGCAGACGGTCCCGCGTAGGTGCACCCGGTATCAAAACCTTCGCATCAGACTATTGAGACGTTTGGAGCCACGGAGAAACCCGTCCGTGGCTCGGGTTAAACACTGCAGCCAGAATCGAAGGTGCTGATACCGAGAAAGGTTTGCCAGACCTTCCGCGAGAGGGACCTCGCGGAAGAGCCCCCATGGATGGGTTCACGGCGTGTCTGGCAAACCTTTCTCGGTAGCAGCACCGCCACAAAACCCAACTATCGGGACCACAAATCCAGTATTAAACCTCGAGGAAATCGAGGATTCCCTCGGCAGCCTGACGCCCTTCCCAGATAGCAGTAACAACGAGGTCAGAACCGCGAACCATATCGCCACCGGCAAAGACTTTTTCGTTGGAAGTCTGGAATTTGTATTCCTGCTTCTCAGGCGCAACAACGCCACCCCAGTCGGCCACTTCGATATTGTGGTCACCGAACCACTCAGCAGGGCTCGGGCGGAAGCCGAAGGCTACCAGTACGATATCTGCAGGGATGATCTCTTCGGAGCCGGGCACCACTTCCGGACGACGACGGCCGTTTTCATCGGGCTCGCCGAGCTTGGTGGTTACCACCTTAACGCCTTCCACCTTACCGTCACCGACAATTTCTACCGGTTGGCGGTTGAACAGGAAGCGAACGCCCTCTTCCTTCGCATTCGCCACCTCGCGGCGGGAACCTGGCATGTTCTCCTCGTCACGACGGTAAGCACAGGTCACGCGCTTGGCACCCTGACGGATGGAAGTACGGTTACAGTCCATCGCGGTATCACCACCACCCAGAACCACAACGCGCTTGTCTTCCACCGAAATGAAATCTTCCGGGCTCTTCTCAAAGCCCAGATTGCGATTCACATTGGCCACCAGGAACGGCAACGCATCGTACACACCCGGCAGGTCTTCACCGGGGAAGCCGCCTTTCATGTAGTTGTAGGTGCCCATCGCCAGGAATACCGCATCGTAGTCGGCCATCAACTGGTCGAAGGTGATGTCCTTGCCGATCTCGGTTTCCAGGCAGAACTCCACGCCCATCTCGGTAAAGATCGCGCGACGCTGCTGCATCACGGATTTTTCCAGTTTGAACTCCGGGATACCGAAGGTCAGCAGGCCGCCGATTTCCGGGTACTTGTCGAATACCACAGGCTGTACGCCATTGCGCACCAGCACGTCCGCACAGGCGAGGCCCGCGGGCCCAGCACCGACCACGGCGACGCGCTTGTCGGTCTTCTTCACCGCGCTCAGATCCGGGCGCCAACCCAGGGCGAAGGCGGTATCGGTGATGTATTTCTCGGCGTTGCCGATGGTCACCGCACCGAAGCCGTCGTTCAGGGTACAGGCCCCTTCACACAGGCGATCCTGCGGGCACACGCGGCCACACACTTCCGGCAGGGAGTTGGTCTGGTGACTCAGCTCCGCTGCTTCCATGATGTTGCCCTCGCTGATCAGGCGCAGCCAGTTCGGAATGTAGTTGTGTACCGGGCACTTCCACTCGCAGTAGGGGTTACCGCAGTCCAGACAACGGTGGGCCTGGCTGGCCACTTGCTTCTCGGTGTACGGCTGGTAGATCTCCACGAACTGGTTGGTGCGCGTGATGATGTCTTTCTTGGCGGGGTCCACTCGGCCCACGTCGATAAACTGAAAATCGTTGTTCAGACGCTGTGACATAAGTAAATATCCCCCTTATTCGCCGCGCTTGCGTACATCGGACAGCAGTCCGGCGAGGCTGGCAGCCTTCGGCTTCACCAACCAGAATTTGTTGAGGTAGTCGTCGAAGTTGTCCAGCAACTCCGCACCCCAGGCGCTGCCGGTTTCGGCAACGAACTCTTCGATCACTTCGCGCAGGTGACTCTGGTATTCCTCCAGGGCCTCGCTGCTGATGCGACGCAGCTCGATCAGCTCGTGGTTGCACTTGTCGAAGAAGTCGCGATCCATATCCAGCACATAGGCAAAGCCACCGGTCATACCGGCACCGAAGTTGACCCCGGTCTTGCCCAGCACCGCGACCATACCGCCGGTCATGTACTCACAGCAGTGATCACCCGCGCCTTCCACGACTGCGAAGGCACCGGAGTTGCGCACACCGAAGCGCTCACCGGCGCAGCCGGAAGCGAATAGCTTGCCGCCGGTGGCACCATAGAGACAGGTGTTACCGACAATGCTGGTTTCCTGAGAGGCGAATTCGCTGCCCTTGGGTGGACGGATCACCAGCTTGCCGCCGGCCATGCCCTTGCCCACGTAATCGTTGGCATCGCCTTCCAGGTACATCTCCAGACCGCCGGCGTTCCACACGCCGAAGGACTGACCGGCAACACCGGAGAGACGCAGTTTGATCGGCGCGTCCACCATGCCCTGATTGCCGTGGCGCTTGGCGATCTCGCCGGACAGGCGCGCACCGATGGAGCGGTCGCAATTGGTCAGCTTGAAGCTGAACTCGCCACCGGCCAGGTTTTCGATCGCGGGCAGGGTTTCTTTCACCATGCGCTCCGCCAGCAGACCTTTGTCCCAGGGCTCGTTCTTGGCCAGCTGACAGGTTTGCGGCTTGCTGTCGAGCAGCGGATCGGTGTGCAGCAGCGGTGACAGATCCAGCGTCTTCTGCTTGGCGGTGCGGCCTTCGAGCGTCTCCAGCAGATCCACGCGGCCCACCAGTTCATCCATGGTGCGCACACCCAGGCTCGCCATCCACTCGCGGGTTTCTTCGGCTACAAACCTGAAGAAGTTCATCGCCATTTCCACGGTGCCGATGTAGTGCTCGTCTCGCAGATCCTTGTTCTGGGTGGCAACACCGGTGGCGCAGTTGTTCAGATGACAGATACGCAGGTATTTACAGCCCAGCGCCACCATGGGCGCGGTGCCGAAGCCGAAACTCTCGGCACCCAGCATGGCCGCCTTGACCACATCCAGACCGGACTTCAGACCGCCGTCGGTCTGTACCCGCACATTGCCGCGCAGGTCGTTTGCGCGCAGGGTCTGATGGGTTTCCGCCAGGCCGAGCTCCCAGGGGGAACCGGCGTAGCGGATGGAGGTAATCGGGCTCGCCGCGGTACCGCCGTCGTAACCGGAGATGGTGATCAGGTCCGCGTAGGCCTTGGCCACACCCGCGGCAATGGTGCCGACACCGGGGCGGGATACCAGCTTCACCGAGACCAGCGCATCCGGGTTGACCTGTTTCAGGTCGTAAATAAGCTGCGCCAGATCCTCGATGGAATAGATATCGTGGTGCGGCGGCGGCGAGATCAGGGTCACACCGGGCACGGAATAGCGCAGGCGTGCGATTAACTCGTTCACTTTGCCGCCGGGCAGCTGTCCGCCCTCACCGGGCTTGGCACCCTGGGCAACCTTGATCTGCAGCACCTCGGCGTTAACCAGATAGTGCGGGGTCACCCCGAAACGGCCGGAGGCGATCTGTTTGATCTTGGAGACCTTGTCGGTGCCGAAACGCACCGGGTCTTCACCGCCCTCACCGCTGTTGGAGCGGCCACCCAGACGGTTCATGGCCTGGGCCAGCGCCTCGTGGGCCTCCGGCGACAGGGCGCCGAGGGACATGGCGGCGGAGTCGAAGCGGCGCAGGATATTTTCCGCGGGCTCCACTTCATCCAGGGGAATGGGCTGCACGTCTTTTTTCAGGCCCAGCAGGTCGCGCAGGGTGGCGACCGGACGCTGGTTGATCAGGGTGGCGTAATCGCGCCAGGCGCCGTAGTCACCGGTGCGTACCGCTTCCTGCAACGCCTTCACCACATCCGGGTTGAACGCGTGGTACTCCTCGCCGTAAACGAATTTGTGCAGGCCGCCAGGCGAGACTTTCTTGCGCGGTTTCCATGCCAGTTGCGCGCGCGCGCGCATATCGTCTTCCAGCTCTTTAAAGCCGGCGCCCAGTACACGGGCGGGGGCTTCCGGGAAGCACAGATCGATCACGTCCTGAGACAGGCCCACCAGCTCATACAGCAGCGCGCCGCGGTAGGAAGCGATCGTGGAGATACCCATCTTCGACAGGATCTTCAGCAGGCCCTTGATGATGCCGTTGCGGTAATTTTTCTGCGCGGTGGCGGCGTCCAGCAGCAGCTCACCGGTTTCGATCAGGTGATTGATGATGCTGTAGGAGAAATACGGGTGCACCGCGGTGGCGCCCACGCCAATCAGACAGGCCAGCTGGTGAGAGTCGCGCGCGGTGGCGGTATCCACCACGATATTGGAGTCGCAGCGCAGACCGTTGTGCACCAGGTGGTGGTGCACTGCACCGGTGGCCATCAGCGCGTCGATGGGCAGCTTGCCCTCTTCGATGTCGCGATCCGACAGCACCACGATCACGGTACCGTCCTCACGCACGGATTCCGCGACATCACTGCACAGTTTCTCGATGGCGCTTTTCAGATCCAGCTGTGCTGGGTCGTAATTCAGATCGAAGACTTTCGCGGTGAACTCTTCGCGCCCCAGATCCAGCAGCGCGGTGTATTTCATGTGCGAAAGTACCGGGGAAGACAGGATCACGCGGTCGGCGTGTTCGACGGTTTCCTCGAATACGGATTTTTCACGGCCCAGGCAGGTCTCCAGGGACATGACGATGGTTTCCCGCAGCGGGTCGATGGGCGGGTTGGTCACCTGCGCAAACTGCTGACGGAAATAGTCGTACAGACAGCGGTTGCCCTCGGACAATACCGCCATGGGCGTATCGTCGCCCATGGAGCCCACCGCTTCCTGACCGGCTTCCGCCAGCGGGCGGATGACCTGGTCACGCTCTTCCAGGGAGGAGCTGAACAGCTTCTGGTAAACCTTGAACTGGTCGATGGAGAAGTTGTTATCCACCGGCGCCGTGACCAGGGTGGAACGGATGCGCCGCGCCTTTTCCTTCATCCACTTTTTGTAGGGCTGGGCTTTTTTCAGCTCACCGTCCACATCTTCCGTATGGCGCAGCTCGCCCTTTAGGGTATCCACGGACAGGATCTGACCCGGCCCCAGACGCCCCTTGGCCACGACATCCGCGGGGTCGTACTGGTAAGTGCCCACTTCCGACGCCACGGTAATGAAGTCGTCCTTGGTGATCACCCAGCGGGACGGGCGCAGGCCGTTGCGGTCGAGGGTACATACCGCGTGACGGCCATCGGTCAATACCAGACCGGCGGGGCCGTCCCAGGGTTCCATATGCATGGAATTGTATTCGTAAAAGGCGCGCAGGTCCGAGTCCATGGTATCCACGTTCTGCCACGCCGGTGGTACCAGCATGCGAATGGCGCGATGCATATCGATACCGCCAACGGTGAGCAGCTCCAGCATATTGTCCAGGCTGGAGGAGTCGGAACCGACGCGGTTCACCAGCGGCTTCAGCTCGGACAGCTCCGGCAGCAGATCGGTAATGAACTTGTTGGTACGCGCCACAGACCAGTTGCGGTTGCCGGTAATGGTGTTGATTTCACCGTTGTGGGCGAGCATGCGGAACGGCTGTGCCAGCGGCCAGCGCGGCATGGTGTTGGTGGAGAAGCGCTGGTGGAACACGCAGATGGCGGTTTCCAGACGCGGGTCTGCCAGATCCGGGAAGAAAGCCGGCAGGTCTGCAGGCATCATCAGGCCTTTATAGGACAGCACCGATGTGGACAGACTGCCAATATAGGTGGCCTCTGTCAGTTGCTGCTCGGCCTTGCGCCGCGCGACAAAAAGACGCGCATTGAACTGTTGCTGCTCCAGTGGGGCATCAGCATTGTTAATCAGCAGATGCTCGAAGCGCGGCAGGCTCTCCTTGGCAATGGGCCCCAGGCAATCTTCGTTGGTGGGCACCACGCGCCAGCCAGCCACACGCAGGCCCTGCTCGTGCACCGCCGCTTCCAGAATCGCGCGGGCGCTGGCGGCTTCGCTTTCGTCCAGTGGCAGCATGATAGAGCCGACCGCGTACAGGTCGGTCAGACCCTGGCCAAACTGTTCCTTGGCCACGGTGCGCAGAAAACCGTCTGGCTTCTGCAACAGCAGACCACAGCCGTCACCGGTTTTACCATCGGCGGCAATACCGCCGCGGTGAGTCATGCAGGTCAGCGACTCAATCGCTGTCTGCAGTAACTTGTGGCTGGTTTGCCCCTTCAGGTGGGCGATCAGTCCAAAGCCACAGTTATCTTTGAACTCATCCAATCGATACAGACCGCTACCCATAGAATTCCTCAAAGTGTTATCGCTCCCCCGTACGCCCTGACCGCCCGCTTGCGCGCATTGACAATCAGTTCACAGCCGGACGGCTATCCCAGGGGGTATATTTATCTACTCTCAAGCCAAAAGTGCCGCAGATGTCACTAAATTTTCTGTACCCCAATGACAAAAAAAGCCCGCGTGAGGGGCTTGGGGTTACTCGCTTTATGCGAGCCTGCGCTTGTTGTTATCGGCTCATATCCCCGGCTTTCACCGAGGGGGCGCGCAATATTACTCGTGCCCCCCTGCAATTGCAAGATTCGCCAGTTTTTTCCGCTGTTGGCGGCAGGTTTAACCGATTTATCTTCTTTTGACACCCACTGCCGTCAAAGAATCCTCACTTTGGTAGTAAAACTACAAAACTGTCATCGAGCACCGCAGGCGCGCAGGGCCTCTATCAGCTGCTCCCTGGGCGTATCGTCGATAATTTGTGCATCCCCCAACGCCCCGAGCAATACCAGACGCAATTTGCCATCCTGCACCTTTTTATCCACAGACATCGCGCTCAGGTAATCGTCGACGGTCATATCTTCGGGGGATTGTTGCGGCAAATTCGCCTGACTTAGCAGGGTGCGTAAGCGCTGGACTTCGTTTTCGCCAACCCACCCGCGTAGACGCGACAGCTCGGCCGCCATCGCCATACCCGCCGCCACTGCCTCTCCATGCAGCCATTTACCGTAACCCTGTACCGCTTCGATAGCGTGGCCAAAGGTATGACCGAAATTGAGAATGGCGCGACGGCCCGACTCCCGTTCGTCGTCGGCGACCACCGCCGCCTTGTCTTCACAGCTGCGCTTCACCGCGTACGCCAGCGCCTGAGGATCCCGCGCCAATAGTTTGTGCATATTCTGTTCCAGCCACTCAAAAAATGGCTGGTCGCAGATCATGCCGTACTTGATGACTTCGGCAATACCCGCTGACAATTCGCGATCCGGCAGGGTACGCAAGGTATCAATATCGATCAGTACCAATTGCGGCTGGTAGAAGGCACCGATCATGTTTTTCCCCAGTGGGTGATTCACACCGGTTTTGCCGCCCACCGATGAATCCACCTGGGACAGCAACGTGGTCGGCACTTGCACAAAATCCACCCCCCGCTGATAGCAGGCGGCAGCGAAACCACTCATATCACCAATAACACCGCCGCCCAGCGCGACAATAGTAGTGGAGCGGTCGTGGCGCTTTTCCAGCAGGGTGTCGAATACCCGGTTCAGAGTATCCAGTGTTTTGAAGGCTTCACCGTCCGGCAACTGAATGGAATCCACTTTGGCGAAGCCCCGCAGGCTCGCGAGCACCTTTTCCAGATACAGCGGTGCAATGGTTTCATTGGTGACGACCAGTACCTGGTTGCCGCGAATGGCCTGTTCAAAGTGGGATGGATCATTTAACAGCGCGGAACCGATCAGAATCGGATAACTGCGCTCGCCCAGGTCAACGTTCAGACGGTGCATGGTTACTCCCTAACGTGCACGGAATAAAAGTGAGGGGAAAATCGAAGCAAGGGTAATAAAGGTGATTGGAACCGGGGACCAGCGTCAGCCGACGTCTTCCCCTTGCAACCGGTCCGCCACCATCTGTGCCGCCTGCTTGGGGGTACAGTGGTCGGTATCACATACCAGATCCGCTACTTCCGCGTAAAACGCCTCGCGCTGCTGGAGAATTTCCGCCAGTTTTGCCCGCGGATCTTCCACCTGCAATAGCGGCCGGTTGCTGTTTTTGGAAGTGCGCTCTACCAATTGGTCGAGGCTGGCCCGCAAATAGACCACAAAGCCCTGTCCTTTCAGCAAGGTGCGGTCTTCCGGCATCAGAACGATACCGCCACCCGTGGCCACCACCTGGGTCTCCCCATTGCACAGTTCCGCCAGCACCTCACTTTCGCGACGGCGGAAGCCCGCCTCCCCTTCCACATCAAAGATCCAGGGAATATCGGCGCCGGTGCGGTCTTCAAGCACTTTATCCGAATCGGCAAAAGGCAGCCCGAGCTGGGCTGCCAGTAATTTGCCGATGGTGGACTTGCCGGCCCCCATGGGACCGACAAGAAAGATGGGCTGGGTAATCACTTGCTGAAGGAGAGGAACTCGTCCTGCATGATCCGCGGGGTGATAAAGATCAGCAGTTCGCGCTTGTCTTCCTGTTTGGTGGTGGTTTTGAACAGGTGACCCAGGAAGGGAATATCTCCCAGAACCGGCACCTTCACCTCACCCTCGATCGCCGTTGCCTCGAAGATACCACCCAGCACAATGGTCTCACCATTGGCCACCAGTACTTTGGTCTGCAGAGAGTTCACATTGATGGCCGGAATCTGTGCCCCGGTGATCACGTTGGTAAACAGCTCACCGACACTATTCTGGTCGATGTTCAGGTTCATGATGATGTTGTCATCCGGGGTGATCTGCGGCGTGACGTTCAGCAGGAGCACCGCCTCTTTGAAGGTCACGGATGCCGCACCAGAAGACGTCGCTTCCAGATAGGGGATTTCCACACCGGAGCGAATGCTCGCTTCCTGCTTGTCACCGGTCACCACCTTGGGCTGGGAGACGATCTCCGCCTTACCCACGTCCTCCAGGGCAGACAGCTCCAGACCCAACAGGAAATCTTCCTTCAGGATGGCATAGGCCACACTGCCGGCGGGGTTGCTGACCCCAAGATCCACCAGCATAGGATCGTGCAGAGTTTGCGGTGCAGACAGGTCCGGGCCATTGCCGTCACCGTCAGAAATTCCTGGCAGCTGTGAGCCGGAGCCGATACCGATCGAATCATCACTGATATTGTGATCTTCCAGATAGCTCCAGCGTACCCCCAGGCTCTTTTCGAAGTCGGTATTCGCGGTCACGATACGCGCTTCGATCATTACCTGGCGAATCGGAATATCGATCGCACCGATCAGGTCGCGGAACTGGGCGATCTTCTCTTCGGTATCGGTCAGGATAATGGTGTTGGTGCGCTCATCGACAATGGCGCTACCGCGGGAGGACAGAATGCTGCGGCCGTCCTGCTGCTCCTGGCCGCCAGCAAAGCTACCCTGCCCAAAACCGCCACCCTGGCCACCCTGGTTACCGGCAAACAGGGTAAACAGCTCCCGGGCATCGGCATAACGGATCTGGATATACTCGGTACGCAGCGGCGCCAGCTCCTCCAGCTGTTTACGGGTTTCCAGCTCACGGCGCTCGCGCTCGGCAATTTCCGCTGCCGGTGCCACCATGATCACATTGCCTTCCTGACGTTTGTCGAGACCTTTGGCCTTCAGAATCAGCTCCAGCGCCTGATCCCAGGGCACACCGTCCAGGCGCAGGGTAATGCGGCCCTGAACGGTATCACTGGCCACCAGATTGAGGTCGGTAAAGTCCGCGATCAGCTGCAGCACCGAGCGCACTTCGATGTCCTGGAAGTTCAGCGACAGTTTTTCGCCAGTGAACTGGAATTCTTTTTCCTTCTCACGAACCTGAGCCACGGTCAGCGGTTTTACGCTCAGCACGTACTCGGTGTCCGCCTGGTAGGCCAGGTAGTCGTATTCGCCATCATGGGGGTCGACGGTGATCACCGTATTGCGGCCGTCGTAGTCCACACTGATGGCGTTTACCGGAGTGGCGAAATCGGTAACGTCGAGACGCTGACGTAGCGACGGCGGCAGCTCGGCACCGAGGAAAGTCAGTACGATTTTGCCACGGGTGCGCTCCACGTCGATATTCACCGCCGGATCGCTCAGGCTGACAATGACCTTGCCCTCACCGCCTTCACCGCGACGAAAATCCACATTGTCGATACCTACATTGCCCGCAGGCTTGAACTGGGCGTTGCCACCGATATTGGTGCTGCTGTGCACCGGCGCCGTGGTTACCGCAGCGGTAGTGGCAGCATCAGCGCCCACTTCCAGTACCACCTGATTGCCAACGCGCTCGCTGGTATACACCGGCAGCTCATCCAGATTCAGAATCAGGCGGGTACGGTCCTCACCGGACACAATTACCGCGCTGCGCGCGGCTCCGATATCCATGCTGTACTTTTTCTGTGGCAGTACGCTCTCCACCCCGGCGAAGTCCATCACGATACGCGCGGGCTGCTCGATGGTGTAACCGGTGGGCTCCGGCGGCACATCACTGAAGGTGAGGCGCAGCTGCAGGCGGCTTCCCGGCAGCTCGGAGAACTGGATGTCATTCAGCTGGCTGGCCATAGACGGCGCCGCCAGCGGCAGAATCATCAGGCCCAGCAGCAACGCTTTCGCGCGCGGCAGCCTATTGGCTCCCCATGCCAATACACTGGCGAGTTGCTTGGTGATCATTTTTAGTTGTCCTTGTCTTCCAAAGTCAGAGCCCGCGGCCGTTCAATCCAGCCGCCGGTGCCGTCCGGCACAATTTCCAATACATCGAGTTGTGACGATGAGGCGTTGACCACACGCCCGTGGTTTTTACCCATGTAATTGCCGATAGTGATGCGATGGATCCCCCCCTCGCCATCATTTACCAGCGCCCATAACTGCCCGCCCCGCGACAGTGTGCCAACCATTGACAGTGCATCAAACGGGAAGCGTTCCAACAGTTCTTTCTGCCGGTTCGTGTCCGGCGCCACATCCAGTTTGCGCCCTACCAGGCGCTGATCCGCTTCCAGTACCGGGCGAATAAACGGGCTGCGCATGGCCGCAGCGCTGTAGACATAGGGACTGTATGGGGTAAATGTTGGGATCGGTTCAATCTGTCCCTTGGGCTTGTGTTTCACCGCCGCCATCTTCTGGCGCAGATCACTGTGATTCCCATCCAGACTACAGCCTGCAAGGGCCAGCATTGCGGCGGTCAGAGCGAAGTATTTTTTCATCCTTCCTCTCCCTGATCCTTGTAGCGATAGGTCTTGGCGTTTACCACCATATTCAACAGTGCGGCGCCATCTTTGCTGGTTTTGATATCGAAGTCGTGCAGCGTCACAATACGCGGCATGCCGGCGATACCGGAGATAAACGCACCAAATTCGTGGTAGCCCCCCTGCACTTCGATGCGGATCGGCAGTTCAACGTAGAACTCGCCAACCTGCTCCCCTTCCAGCGCGACCTTCTGAATCGTCAGACCACTGCCGCGGCCAAATTCATCGATGTCTTCCAGCAGGCCCGGCACCTCGGTGTCTTTAGGCAACTGCTTTAACAGCGCGCCAAAGGTCTCTTCCATTTCCGCCAGCTGCTCGCGATAGGCTTCGAGGTTGGCCGCTTCAAAGGATTTGCGCTCGAACTGGGTAAACAGCTCACGCTCCTTGTTGGCGGCGAAATCCAGCTGGCCGTAGCGATCCTTGATCATGAAGAAGTAGCCACCGCCAATGAGCGCCGCGGCAATAACAACCAACAGTGCGATCCGGCCAGCAAGGGGCCAGACACCGACACGGGAGAAGTCGATATCGTTGATATCCAGCTCATTGAGCTGTTTGAGGGTATCTTCAAGCGCCACGATTACGCTCCACTATTGGCGCCATCAGCGCCCTCTTCTTTTTTGCGGCCGCTGACACTGACCGTCATTTCAAACGCACTGGCCTGCTCACCGAACTCCGGCTTGGCCGTCACACCGGTTAGATTCGGCGACTGGAACCACTCGGACTGGTCCAGACTGCGCATAAACGAGGAAACCCGGTTATTGGATTCCGCAACACCGGAAATCTGGAGGGTCCGACCGGAGCGCTTGAGGCTGGTCAACCACAGACCTTCCGGTGCCGCACGCACCATCTCATCGAAGTAGCGCACCGCCAGCGGACGGTTGCCCTGCAGCTCCTGAATCACGCGCATGCGGTCAATCAGTTCCTGCCGGCGCTTCTTGAGATCCTTGATCTCACGCACCTGCTTGTTCAGCGCAGTGATCTCGGTATTCAGCAGCTGATTGCGCTCATTCTGATTGGCAATCTGGGCGTCCACCGTCTTCATCCACATAAACACGGAGAAGCCGGCCGCAATCACCACCAGTACCGCGACCTGCTGGAACTCTTTCTGTTTCTGCGCGCGGAATTCCTGGCGCCAGGGGAGTAGGTTAATTTTTGCCATGGAATCAGAACTCTCTTTCGCGCATGGCGAGGCCGGCGGCAATCATCAGGGACGGCGCCTCGCTCGCCAGGGCCTGGCGATTCACCCGCGAGGCGACACTCATACCCCGGAAGGGATTGGCCACCAGTGTGGGTTTGTTGAGCTTTTCACCTACCAGCTCGGCGAGCCCCTCCATTGCGGCGACACCGCCGCCCAACAGGATGTAGTCCACATCGCTGTATGAGGTTGAGGAATAGAAGAATTGCAGTGAGCGGGTCACCTGCTGAACCACTGCGTCGCGGAACGGCTCGAGCACTTCCGGATAGTAATCGTCCGGCAGGCCACTGCCGCCCTGACGTTTGGCCAGGGTGGCCTCTTCGGCGGACAGGCCGTAGCGACGCTGAATCTCGTCGGTAAGCTGGCGGCCACCAAACAGCTGTTCGCGGGTATACACGGTGCGCCCGTCCACCATCACGGAAAGCGCACTCATGGTGGCGCCGATATCGATCACCGCCACCACCAGCTGCTCCTGCGCAGGGAACTGGTTATCCAGCAGGGTGTAGGCGCGCTCAATGGCGTAGGCTTCGACATCCACCACACCGGGCTGCAGATCCGCCTCGGTCAGCGCCGAAATACGCTGCTCCACGTTCTCACTGCGGCAGGCTGCCAACAACACTTCAACCTGCCCCTCACCCTTCTCGGACGGCCCCTGTACTTCAAAGTCCAGGTTCACCTCGTCCAGTGGGTAGGGGATATATTGATCCGCCTCCAGCGCGATCTGAGCCTCCAGCGCGTCGTCGTTCAAGTCCGCCGGCATATCCAGGGTCTTGGTGATGACCGCAGAACCGGACACCGCCACCGCAGCCTGGCGCAGACGGGTCTTGGACCGGCGCACCACCTTGCGGATGGCTTCGGCAATCGCCCCCACATCATTGATATTTTTATCCACCACCGCATTGGGTGGCAGAGGCTCGGTTGCATAGCTTTCCACCCGGTATTTGTCGCCACTGCGACTCAGTTCGAGCAACTTGACCGAGGTGGAGCTAATATCGAGCCCAAGCATGGCTTTCGGGCCCTTGTTGAGAAAAGGGAGCATCCCCATTTTTCTTATCTTTTCCGTGGGTTATGGAAGATTGATGGTATAGCACTTTAAATTACCGTCGCAACCGCCTTTTGCATAGGTATCAGTGCACATTATTCGTATAATTGTCGAACAGTGCCGATAAATTTGATCAAAACGTATACAGAAGCAACTCAATGACCGAAAAAGCCCGCAACCGCCTGCTGTCCCTGCTGTGGCTGGCTCTGGCCGGCGCCGCCGCCGGTGCCATGGCGTTTTCCAGCATCTACCTGTACCTGAAGCCGGGCCTGCCCTCGGTCGAGAGTCTGCGCGATATCCGCCTGCAGACCCCTCTGCGCATCTACTCCCGGGACATGAAACTGATCGGCGAATTCGGCGAGAAGCGCCGCAGCCCCATCACCATCGAACAGACCCCGGATATGTTCATCAAGGCCATTCTGGCCGCCGAGGACGATGGCTTCTACTCCCACAGCGGGGTTTCCATCAAGGGCCTGATGCGCGCCGCGCGCCAGCTGGTGGCCAGTGGTTCCATCCAGTCCGGCGGCAGTACCCTGACCATGCAGGTGGCGCGAAACTTCTTTTTGAGCCGCGAACAGCGCTTTATCCGCAAATTCAACGAAATTCTGCTGTCCCTGCAGATTGAGCAGGAACTCAGCAAAGACGAAATTCTCGCCCTGTACATCAACAAAATCTTCCTCGGCAACCGCGCTTACGGATTCCAGGCCGCGGCCCACGTCTACTACGGGAAGGACATCAACGAACTGAACCTGGCACAGTGGGCGATGATGGCGGGTCTGCCCAAAGCACCCTCCACCTACAACCCCATTGCCAACCCGTCCCGCGCCCTGGTGCGTCGCAACTGGATTCTGAAACGCATGCTGGACCTGGGTCACATCAGCCAGGACGAGTACAAGAACTCCATCACCGCACCGGTCACCGCTCGCTACCACGGCCGGGACCTCGACCTGAGTGCCCCCTACGTGGCCGAAATGGCACGTAAGGAGGCGGTCGACCTGTTTGGCGATGCGGCTTACACCGATGGTTACCAGGTCATCACCACCGTGGACAGCAAGCTGCAGGACGCCGCGCGCAAGGCCCTGCAACACGGACTGGAAACCTATGACGGCCGCCACGGCTACCGCGGGCCGGAACAGCGCCTGGATATCGAACTGCTGGCCGACAACGATCAGCTGGTAGATCTGCTGCAGGAGATCCCGGTACTGGGCGGGCTGCAACCCGCGGTGGTCACTGCCGTAAACCCCCAGAGCCTCAGAGTACAGCTGCGCGACCGCCGGGTCGTTGAGATCCCCTGGGAGAACGGGCTCAGCAGTATTCGCCCCTATATCTCTGAAAACGCCCGCGGCGCGCGCCTGAAATCCGCCGACGAAATGTTCGCCCCCGGCGACGTGGTGCGCCTGCGTCGGGTTCTGATCAGCGCCGAAGAAGTGGCGGAAGAGCAAAAAGCGGCCCGTGAAGCCGAGCTGGCATCCGCGGCCGAGCAACTGGCCAACACCGAAGTCACCGAGGACCCCTTCTCGACTCCCGAGGGCCTCGACGAAGAAGAAGCCCTGGAACAGCCTCAGGCGCGGGAAGAGTGGCATCTCGCCCAGGTGCCGGAAGCCCAGGGCGCACTGGTGTCCCTGGAGCCAGAAGACGGCGCCATTCGCGCGCTGGTCGGCGGCTACGATTTCCGCCAGAGCCATTTCAATCGGGTTACCCAGGCCGCGCGACAGCCGGGCTCCAGCTTTAAACCGTTTATCTACTCCGCAGCACTGGAGAATGGCTATACCGCCGCCAGTATCATCAACGACGCACCGATCATATTTGAGCAGACCAATCTGGAAGACGTGTGGCGCCCGGAGAACGACGGCGGCACCTTCCTCGGCCCGACACGCCTGCGCAAGGCGCTGTATATGTCCCGCAATATGGTCTCTATCCGCCTGTTGCAATCTTTGGGCCTGGATCGCGCACTGACCTTCGCCGAAGGCTTTGGTTTCGAGCGCGCAAAACTGGCCCGCAACCTGTCCATCGCCCTCGGCAGCTCCGCCCTGACCCCGCTGGAGATGGTGCGCGGATACGCCGCCTTCGCCAATGGCGGATTCCGGGTGGAGCCGTATCTGCTGGATCAGGTGCTGGACGTGCACGGCGATACCGTCTATCAGGCACTGCCCCTCACCGTATGCCGGGACTGTCCGGCAGTGGGCGAAGACCGCGGCCCCGAGCCGGAGCCCATCGACCTGCAGTCGGTACAGCACGAAGCCGTCGCCAATGCCCACGAGGAGGAACCCCTGGAGCTGCGCACTCTGCCGGTAGCTCCCCTCAGCGCCGACGAACAGGCCCGTCCGCGGGCACCCCGCGCCATGTCCGCAGAAACCGCGTTTATCATGGACTCCATGCTGAAAGACGTGGTCAAGCGCGGTACCGGGCGCAAGGCGCTGGCCATGGGCCGCGGGGATATTGCCGGTAAAACCGGTACCACCAATGGCCCTCGGGACTCCTGGTTCTCCGGCTACAGCCCCCACCTGGCCACCAGCGCCTGGGTGGGCTTTGACGCCAACACCCCCCTCGGCCGCAACGAGTACGGCGGTACCGCCGCGTTGCCGATCTGGATCGATTTTATGACCGTCGCCCTGGACGGCCTGCCGGAGCGCCATCTGCCGCAACCGGACGGCATCGTCACCATGCGGATCAACCCGCGTACCGGACTGCGCACCTCCCGGGGCGGTATCTTCGAAATTTTCCGCGCCGACCGGGTACCCGGCCGGGAGACCTACAGCAACTACCCTTCGATCTATTCCGATGGCCCGGATACACCGGATACCAGCAACGAGCAGGCGAAGGAATCCCTGCCGGAAGAGCTGTTCTGAAACCCCTCCCGCACGGAACATCCAACAAAAAGGCCGCCCTTGGGGGCGGCCTTTTTATTTTCCCGGGCAGGTTTGCCCCGTGGCGGCAACAGACCTCAGCGCGCGCTGCGGTACGCCAGACAGGCCTCTTCGATAGTTCCCAGATCCGGGATAACCGCCGCTTCCCCGGACAGGGCTACGTGCATCAGCTCTCCCATGGCGCACTCTCCTTCACGCCCGGCGAGCTCCTCCGGAGTCACACGCACCAGTCTCGGCGTTCCTTGTAGTACCACGGCAAAAAAGGGCAGGTCGCCGTCCGGGCTACCACTGCTCAGCACCGCAATCCGGCAGTTACTGCGCAGGGTAGGCATGGCATTACCACGCATCACCTCAAATGAAACCAGTGGCAGGCGCAGCTCGCGCCAGTGCAGCTCACCCATATACCAGTCCGGCGCGTCGAAGGCCGAAACCGGGCTCTGCAGTGCGATGATTTCCGACAATGTATCCACCGGCACCAGCATCTGGCCATCGGCCAGTGGCAGCAGCAGGCTGCTGACCTCCTGGGGCATTTCAGTGGTAGGCAGGGCTTCTATGCCATTTCCGCTCATGCTGTTTGCTCTCCGCCGCCCGCTGGCGTGCCAATTTTTCTGTTACCCATAGCCATCACGCATCCGTCTCTGCGAGGGTAAAGTCGTGAATGGCCTCCAGCAGCACTTCTTCCTGGTAGGGCTTGCCGAGGTAGTGGTTCACCCCGAGCGACAGCGCGTGATCGCGGTGCTTTTTACCGGTACGGGAGGTGATCATGATGATCGGAATATCCCGCAGGCGGCTACTGGAGCGAATGTTGCGCGCCACCTCGAAACCGTCCATACGCGGCATTTCGATATCCAGCAACATCACATCGGGAATCACATCCTGCAGCTGGATAATCGCGTCCTGGCCATCTTTGGCGGTGATCACGCGGAAACCCTCCCGCTCCAGGAAGCGTGTGGTTACCTTGCGCACCGTTACCGAGTCGTCCACCACCATGACCAGCTTCTGGGTTTCGGGCTCTTCGCGAGCGCTGACTTCGGGGATTTCCTCCAGCATCGGCGTTTCCGGGCGTGCCAGCAGTGCGGAGTGTTTGCGCAGCAGTGCGTGCGCATCGAGGATCACGACCACGGTACCATCACCGGTTACGGTCGCCCCGGATACCCCCTGTACGGTGGCAAACTGCGGCCCGAGACTCTTCACGACGATTTCGCGGCTACCCAAGATGGCATCCACCTGCAGCGCCATGGCGGTATTGTCAGACCGTACCAGCAGTACCGGCATCTGCATATCTTCCACCGCCAGTCGCGGCTTGGCCGAAGACTGCAGCAGGCTGCCGAAATAGTTCACCTGGTAGGGTTCGCCGGCGTACTCAAAGCGCGCGTCCGGAGATCGGTAATAGTGCTCCAGCTCAAACGGGCTGAGACGCACAATACCCTCGATGGTATTCAACGGCAGGGCGAACAGGTCGTCCCCCACTCGTACCATCAGAGCGCGGTTTACCGATACGGTAAATGGCAGGCGCACCACAAACTCGGTACCCGCGCCAGCCTGGGAGTCGATGGTCACGGAGCCACCGATCTGCTTGATTTCGGCAGAGACCACGTCCATCCCTACACCACGGCCGGAAATCTGGGTGACCTGATCGGCGGTACTGAAACCGGCCTGCAGAATAAACTGCATGATCTCGCTGTTGGACAGCTCTGCATCCGGGCGCATCAGGCCACTTTCAATGGCCTTTTCCCGCACCCGCATCAGGTTGATACCCGCACCATCATCACTGATGGTGAGCACCACCTCACTACCTTCCCGCGCCACGGCCACGGCAATACGGCCGCGCTCGGGCTTGCCGGCATCGAGACGCTCCTGCGGGGATTCAATACCGTGGTCCACCGCGTTGCGCAGCATATGCTCTAGCGGCGCCACCATCCGTTCCAGCATCGAGCGGTCCAGTTCGCCCTCCACGTTGGAGAACACCAGATCCACCTGCTTGCCCAGTTCGGCACTGACCTGACGCACGATGCGGCGAAGCCGCGGCACCAGCCGTGAGAAGGGGACCATGCGCGAACGCATCAGGCCTTCCTGCAGTTCCGTGTTTACCCGAGACTGTTGCAGCAACAGCGTTTCGGTATCCCGGGCTTTGTTCCCCAGCGTCTGACGCAGTTCCAACAGGTCCGACGTGGACTCCAGCAGAGAACGCGACAATTGCTGGAAGGACGAGTAGCGGTCCATTTCCAGCGGGTCAAAGTCCACGTCCTGCTCTGCCAGCTGTTCCTGACGGAATTGAATCTGGGCTTCGGTTTCTTTGTCGAGGCGGCGCAACTGCTCATTGAGGCGTGACAGCGTCGAGTCCATCTCGTCCAGCGCCAGGCCAAATTCGCTGACCTGCTCTTCCAGTCGACCGCGGGAAATGGACGTCTCACCGGCCAGGTTTACCAGCTCTTCCAGCAGCTCCGACGCGACCCGCACCATTTCCTGAGGCTGGTTGCGAGGCTGACCACCGTCGCGCTCGCCGACATCTTTCGACTTGCGCACAAAAGGCAGGACATTGCTGTTGTCGGCCGCGGGAATGACTTCTGCGGGCGTCTTCGGCTCCGGTTCGCTCGGTACCGGCAGCTGGTCTTCGAGGCTCGCCTGCGCGACTTCCTCGACCACCGGTGTGTCGACCACCGCCTCTTCTGTCGCTGGCGCTGGCTCGACCTGCGCGCCTGTTGCACTCTGTGCATCGGCCCACTGTGTCTCCAGCAGCGCACAGAAGGCCGGCAGTTCATCGCCACCCATCCAGGCACGCACAGTTTCCACACCTGCCGCCAGATGGTCGTAAATCCCGTGGGCATCGGCAAAGAAGGACGATGACGGCGAACTTCCGCTCTGCATGTTTTCGATGTCGGTTTCGAAGCGGTGCGCCACTTCACCCAACCCCATCAATGCGGCCATTCGCGCACCACCCTTGAAGGTGTGCAGTACACGTTTCAGTGCCTCTGGCATAGCGCGATCGTCTGGCGCCTGCTCCCAGTTCTGGATCAGTTCTTCCAGCTCATCGATCAGGTCCACGGCTTCTTCGAGGAACACCTCGACCACATCCGGGTCGATATCCGCAAGCAGCGCACGTTGTGCTTCAGTGATCCCATCGCCGGACGGCGCTGACGGGGCAGCGGCAACTTCAGTGGCATCCGGCACAGCGGGATCGAGCGTGGGCGCTTCAAGCGGTGGCGTAACGGCGGCGGCTTCGGGCTCCGGCTCGCTGATCGGCTGATCCGTGGAAAGCGCCGCGGGCTCAGTGACTGAGGTAGCGGCGGACAGCTCGGCCTCCAGCCACTCGACAGTCAGCTCTGGCTCTTGCTCGACATCGCCGGCTTCAGCGACAGACCCGGTCAGCGCGGTGTCGTCCGCGTCGGTCGCAGGGGCACGGCCTTCCGCAGCACCCACAGGGATATCCGCTTCCGGCGCACGTTCATCTGCCGCGGTTTCCTCGGCGACCAGATCGTCGAAACCAAGATCCGCCAATACGCTGTCTTCCGCGGCGGCATCTGGCGTATCGGCAACCGGTTCCGCGGAGACGGTTTCTACATCGGCAAAACTGAATTCACTGCTGTCGATACCGTATTCCGACAGATCGATATCTTCTTCATCGACGCTGTCATCGCCCTGAGCCAGGGTACGCAGTGCCTCGCCCACAGCGTCACTGACCTGAGGCAGGTCGGTGGATGCGGCCACCGCGTCCACCAGATCCAGCAGCTCATTGTGGCCCTGTTCCAGCGCTGCCCACAATGCGGGCTCTTCTTCCAGATGGCCTTCGATCACCTGGCGATAGACCGCCAGCAACAGCTGCGACAGCTCCTGCAGTGTCGGTAACTGGGCCTGACCTGCGGCCTGCTGCAGCACATCCAGCTCTTCCGCAACCGGCTGCAAAATCGTTTTGTCCCCAGGGTGCGCGCGCCACTGATTGAGCATTTCATCCGCGTCCAACAGCACCTTCATGCCGTCGGCCATGATCACTGCCAGCAGCTGCGGATCGACCGCTTTTGGCTCATTGGCCTCTCGTTCGCGAATCAGATGGCCGACGGCGCGCTCCTGCAGTTCGGCAACCCGTGCCAGGAACTGATCACTGCGCTCAACACTCAGAGGCTCATTGCGATAAATCTGTTGCAGCACGCCGTGTACATAACTGGCGCCATCGGCAATCAGGTCGTAAATATCACTGTCGATGGCGACCTGGTAGGTGCGCAGCTCTTTGGCGAAACGCTCCAGCGGCGCCATCAGCTCGGCGACCTGGGTGACTTCCGCCATATGCGCGGAGCCCTTCAGGGTATGCAGGGCGCGGTGCAGGGGATCGGAGGGCACACCGTACAGGGGGGCTAACCGGTCCATCTCCTGGAGAAATTCGGCCACAGTGGCGAGGTGGGTTTCCGCTTCCTGCGCGAAAATTTCCCACCGCTGTGCGTTATCGTCCGCGTCTGCCAGGCTGTCTTCGCTGGTATTGTCGGTCGCGGCCACTGTCTCTGCAGGCGCAGTCTGCGCCAGCGCGTCTGGCACCTCACCCTGAGAAAGCTGTTTGGCCCAGCCTTCCAGCTCCGCTGTGCGCGCGGGATCCGGGTCGCCGGTACGGGTGCGGAAACCCTCGATCATGGATGGCAGCTTGGCGAGTACCTGTTCAATCAGCAGTACATGGGCGCGCACCGGGGAAACGGTTTCGTCCAGTACCCGGTTGAGCATGTTTTCCACCGCCCAGGCGAGCTCTCCAACCTCCAGTGCTTCGACCATACGGCCAGAGCCCTTCAGGGTGTGGAAACCGCGGCGGAATTCCACCAGGGCATCGCGGTCGGCAAAGTTGGAAGCCCACTGCGGGAAGTAGTGATGAATGGTTTCCAGAACCTCACCGGCTTCTTCGAGGAAAATCTCTACGATTTCGTCGTCGATGATGCTGGTATCGTCGTCCTCTTCCAGCACAGCCGGGGTGACCGGCGCGGTGGCGGGCACCTCTTCGGCCACAGGCGCGACGTCTTTCGGCGCCGCTTCAGTTACGCTGTCCGTTGCACCGGCTGCCTCTTCGGCGAACCAGCTTTCTTCGATAAGGGTCGTCTCTTCCGCCGGTGCTTCTGCCGAGGGCTGATCGACGAGATCCGCATCGGAGACCGCCGGTGCCAGATCCACGGAATCATCGACAGTGGGTTGAGCATCGTCGGTCAGCGCATCGGACGCCGCCACGGGCGCGGGGCCTGCGTTCTCTTCCTCGAGATCCAGGGTAAATTCAAAACTGTCCAGCGCGCGCTGTTCTTCACTGACCTCACCGGCTTCACTGGTCTCTTCGGCTTCGGCGGGCTCGCTTTGCTCGAACAGTTCAATGCCGTCGATGGCGCCAGTGGTATCAAATTCGCTGGCATCGGAGGCTTCACCCTCCGGTACCGGCGTCTCCAGCGCACCCTGGCCGTTGGCTACCGCATAGCCCAGCGTGGCGACACTTTCTTCCGCCAGAGCGAGCAGCATATCGGCATCTTCAATACCGTCGGCGCGGCGCTCCAGGTAGTATTCAACACTGGTGACTGCATCAGCGAGCGTGTCCAGCAGTTTCCAGTCCGGCTGATCGCCGGCGTTGATCAGGCGCTCTTCAATATAGTTGCGGCAGGCGCCGACAATCTCACCGGCGCGCTGGTAGCCCACCATATCCAGGCCGCCACAGACTTCCTGCAAACGCTTGGGCACCTGTGCCAGATGACCTGCGTCCCAATGGCTGGCGATATATTCGACGACCGCTTCTTTTACGGTTTCGAGCCCGATGCGCGCTTCACGCAGGACCTGCTCGGTGGCCTCGCCCATCAGTGGCGATTCGCTGTCCACCTTGCGGTCGCGTTCGGCGGCGGCAGCAAGTCCGGAATCCAGCTGTACCAGCTCGGCCGCGGCCTGCATCAGCAGGTCGTCGGGGGCCTCACTGCGGGAGGCATCACGGAGATATTCGTAAATACTGCGCGCACGGGTGCGCTGGTTTTCCAGACCCAGTACGCCCAGGGTGTCAGCGATACGCTTGGCCACCACAGCCGTGTCAGACAGGGGTGCCCGCTCATTGGTGCTGATGCTCGGATCAAGCGCCTCACGCACACTGGCGAGCTCTTCCCGCAGTGCGGTGACGGCGGTACCCATGGCCTCCGGCCCCATGGCCAGGGCGTCTTCGGTATCGGGACGCGGCGTACCCGGTACCGCCTGATCCAGGGCATATTTCTGGTACAGCGCGGTGGTGCGCGGTCCATTGGGGCCGCACAGGTAGACATAGAACAGCAGATTGCGGACCAGGTCGCGGTCCGGACGCGCATCCAGAACCCGCGCACCCTGCCCGGCGAGCAGGCGGAATTCCACATCAATGCGACGCAGCAACTGGCGCAGTGCCGGCAGTACGTTTACGCGATGATCGGCGATACCTTCAAGCAGTCCCTGCAGGATCTCCCACAGATGCTGACGCTGACTGCCGCTGTACAGCAGCGCCATTTTTTCGCTGACCTTGTTCAGGTAGGCGAGGCTTTCGCCACTGTTCACGTCGCGAATCAACGAGGCCGCGGCCACGTGATACATCTTGCGCAGCTTCGCAACCAGCTCCTGCAACTTGGCACTGTTAGCAAGCAGCGGCTGGCGATTGCCGGTGGCGTGCTCCAGCGCAGACAGGTCCGGCGCAAACAGGGCGCCCTCTGTAATGAGTCGCTCGCGGCGCACCGCGCGCAGGTCGTTCAACAGGGGGAGTAACAGCACCGCGTTGTCGCGGCGCTGGAAGGCGATCTTTTCGAGATAGAGAGGGAGCTCGAGCAAGGCGCGCATGAGAAACTCACGCGTTTCATCGCTGTTTTCCACTTCGCCACTGGCGAGGGCGTGCACCAGCTGCTCCATCTCTTCAGCGAGCATGGCCGCACCGGTCAACTCTGCCATATGCAGACTGCCGTGCACCTGGTGAATCAGGTTGAGACAGTTCTTCAGCAGGTTGTCCGCATCATTACCTGCGGCATCCGACGAGGACGAATCCGAGGCAAAAGTTTCCAACTGCTGGCGCGCCTGGGCCAACGTTTCGTTGATTTCACCAATCAGCCAGTCCAGGGCCACAAAGCTGGGATTGTCGTGACGCACGCCAAGTCCTCAGTAATTCAGTTTGCCGGCCCACGAGCCGCGACCGCGCTGACCGCCGCCGGTGGGCTGCTTTTCATCCCCACCACGCACCCACCGGTAAACCACTCACCGGCAGGCGTTGGGAATGCCCGCTATTTGTCGTTATGAATATCTGCGGTAAATCAGGCCATTGCCCGCTCTTCGCGCTCTTCTCCGGACAGTGCGGCCAGGCTGTCTTCTTCAGCCGCCACACCTTCCGCGGTTTCGTCTTCCAGCATCGGGAACTCTTCCGACAGGTCTGCCAGATCACCATCGTACAGTTCGCTTTCCGCTTCCACATCGTCTTCCTGCGGCAGCTTGAAGCCGGCAACGGAATCGCGCAGAGCGGAAGCGGTCTGTGCCAGGTTACCAATGGACTGAGCGGTAGCCTGGGTACCGGCGGAAGTCTGCGAGGTAATTTCCTGAATCACGTTCATCGTGTTGGAGATGTGACCCGCGGACGACGCCTGCTGACGCGCCGCGTTGGAGATGTTCTGAATCAAGGATGCCAGGTTGGTGGATACCGTTTCGATCTCCTCCAGGGCAACACCCGCGTCCTGGGCCAGGCGGGCACCGCGCACCACCTCGGTGGTGGTGGATTCCATCGAGACAACCGCTTCGTTGGTGTCCGACTGAATCGCTTTTACCAGGCCTTCAATCTGCTTGGTTGCCGCTGCGGAACGTTCTGCGAGGCGCTGTACCTCGTCCGCAACCACCGCGAAGCCCCGACCCGCGTCACCGGCCATAGAGGCCTGAATCGCCGCGTTAAGTGCCAGAATGTTGGTCTGGTCGGCAATGTCGTTAATCAGGCTTACGATGTCACCAATTTCCTGGGAAGACTCACCCAGTCGTTTGATTCGCTTGGAGGTGTCCTGAATCTGCTCGCGGATGGTGTCCATGCCCTTGATGGTGTTCTGTACCACCTTGGCACCGTTACTCGCGATCTGTACCGAGCGTTCTGCTACCTGCGCCGATTCGGCGGCGTTCGCAGATACCTGGTCAATGGTCACGGCCATTTCGTTCACCGCAGCAGATGCCCCGGCAATTTCCTGGGCCTGGTGCTCGGAGGCCTCAGCCAAGTGCAGGGCGGTCTGCTGGGTTTCCTGAGACAGGGAGGATACTTCCTGTGCCGCGCCGTTGATTCGGGATACCAGCACCCGCAGCTGGTCAATGGTGTAGTTGATGGAGTCCGCAATCGCACCGGTAAACGCCTCGGTTACTGTTGCGGAGGTGGTCAAGTCACCGTCTGCGAGGTCGGCCAGTTCGTCCAGCAGCTGCATAATCGCCTGCTGGTTGCGCTCGTTGGTTTCGGTCTCTTCCCGCAGGTTACGGCGGGTACCGGAGAAGGCGGTGACCATCATGCCGAAGATCAGCAGCACGAAGATACCGGCCACAATGGCGATGGTCTGGTTGTTCGGCTGGCGCTCACTGGACAAGCCGCTGATGCGATCGTTCAGGGTCGACAGGGCTTCCAGCAGCTGCGGAGAGGAAGCGGAGATGCCGTCTGCCGCCTGACGGGTAGCAAACAGTGCCGGTGTCGCTTCGAAGATCTCGCGGACCGAGGAGCTTACGAACTCGAACAGCTCGGTAATCTCTTCCAATGACTCGCGGGCCTCGGTATCGGTTACGCGGGAAATCCCCATCACCACGTCACCGCCTTTCATACCTTCAACCACCTTACCGAACAGGCTGGCATCGGTGTTGAACTGGTCCGCTGCGGCTTCCGCGTCTTCCCCGCCCTGCAGCATCTTATCGATGTTCCGGCCGATCCGCTCCGCGCGCCACACCTGCAGCTGGGCCTGCTCCACCTGGTTCGCCGGGGCGTTATTGGAGAGCAGGATTTCCACGATGTTGTTGTGCTCTGCCTGCAGTTCCGGCAGCGAGTCATTCAGGGTACTCGCCACGTCGTTCAGGAAGATAATGGAATCTTTGTTGCCGAGAATGGTGTCCGCCTGCTCGCGCATCTGGCGCCAGATCTGGCCGTAAGCCGCCAGCTCCTGCTCCAGCGCTTTCTTACTGCCCGGGTCCATGCCCTGCAGTTCGTTCCAGGTAGCGGCCATCTGGTTCACAACCTGTTCCAGATCGGCGAACGCCTGCTCGTCACCGGCGGTGGCCGCCGGTGCGTAAGACACCACCTGATAGGACAGTGCGCGCAGTTCCGCGACATCTTCCAGGTACTGCTGATCCCGGTCAGCATGGCTCTGCACCAAATAGATGCTGACAATCAGCCCCGCCAGTGTGGCGAGTACCAAGAAACCCATAAACAGCGCGGCAGGGTTACTGCGCAACGCGGAAAATGAACTCTGGGAGCCTGTTTTCATAATTTACTCCTGGCGGACCTGTCCCTCAGGCCAATTCTTGTTATCACCACTTGTTGAGGCCCTGCGGCCTCAGATCCCCGTCTGCCCACTGGGTGGGCACCCCCAAACCGGCAACTGCCGACTACGGTTGCGCCCGGTATCCGCGCAGACCCCAGGGGCAGACGTATTACCGGACTTAGGTTTGACGCACAAAACGCGCCGCACCTCATTGGCCCACCGGAGCGGGCCGGCGCGGGCTGAGGAGCCCGCACCTGAACGCAGAATGCCGCAACTCAGTGAGCCGCGGCATCCGCAAATTGAAAATCGTGCATCAATGCCTGCAGATCAAACACCAGCCAGCGATCTTTCTGCAGTACAAACTGCCCTCCAACCATCGGCGCGAAGGGCTCCGACAAATCCGTCGGCGGCATCTGGCCATACTCCAGCGCCAAGTGCTGCATCCCGTGCAGCTCATCGACGATCAGGCCGGCATAGATTTTTTCGTGTTCCAGCACCAGCACCCGGCGGCGCTGGCGCGGGCTGACCAGGTGCCCGCCAAAAAACGCCGCCAGATCAAACAGCGGCAGCAGGCGTCCACGCACGTTGGCCACGCCACGTACCCAGGGCTGACAGCCGGGAACAAAGGTGTACTGAGGCACCTCCAGCAATTCCACCACGTCTTCCATGGCGGCCACAAAGCGGTGTCCCAGCAGAGAGAATCCGATGCCCGTCCAGTAAGGTTTGACTTCCTGACGGGCAGGCAGCCCCTGAGCCTGCGCTTTGGCGCGCCTGGCTATATCGACGAGAGCGAGATAAGGGGTAAGTGTCGGTTGCACAGAGACTCAACGTCGGCCTCAGGCCAACACCTCCTCGATGGTACCCAGCAGCTTGCCTTCATCGACCGGCTTGGTCAGATAGGCCCGCGCGCCCTGGCGCATGCCCCACACCCGGTCAGTATCCTGATCCTTGGTGGTGACGATTACAATGGGAATGCCCGCGGTCTGGTCACCCTTGCTCAGCTGACGCGTTGCCTGGAAGCCATTCAGCCCCGGCATCACAATGTCCATCAGAATGACATCCGGGCGCTGCTCGCGCGCCACATCGACGCCGTTCTCGCCATTGGTGGCAGTAATCACGGCGTGACCATTCTTCTCCAGAATGGTGGTCAGCTTATGGGTTTCGGTTGGTGAATCATCGACGATTAGCACTCTGGCCATCTTGTCCCCCGAGATAGTGTTGTCCACTCCGGCCATCGCAGTGTTGCCGGGTGAATGTTTTCGGCACCGATCGCCCCTCACTGGGAAGCGCGACCTTACGCTTTGTTATTAAGTTGCTGTAGCTGTCGATGTCTGGCGACGACTTGCGCGCCACCGGGAAAATGACCGGTGCACACCGTCAGCTACGCAGGACGCCATAGTCTACGCCATTTCTGCCACGGGTTTCACGCCCGGATTGAGAACTTCTTCTCAGGCGGCGTGATGCGGCTTGGCGTGAGCGGAAATAGCCCCCAGCAACTCACTCTTGCTGAATGGCTTGGTCAGGTACTGATCGCAGCCAACCACGCGCCCCTTGGCCTTGTCGAACAGACCGTCTTTACTGGACAGCATGACCACAGGCGTGCTGCGGAACTCGCTGTTGTTCTTGATCAGTGCACAGGTCTGATAGCCGTCGAGACGCGGCATCATGATGTCCACAAAAATGATATCCGGACGCGAATCGGCAATTTTTGCCAGGGCGTCGAATCCATCGGTGGCAGTCACCACCGCGCAACCCGCCTTCTGCAACAGCGTTTCTGCGGTGCGACGAATGGTTTTACTGTCGTCAATCACCATTACGGTGAGACTTTCCCAGTTGAGCTCCATAGTGTGTGTTCCCAAATCCCCTTTTACTTATTTTCAGGCCTACCGGCAAAATGCGCCGAGCCTGTCTGTGCAACCTCTTTACGGGGTCCGATCGTCGCTGCGGATAGCCACCTGGGGCGGGTTTAGAGCCATCTCACAAACCCGGTGACCGGCGGGCGCAGATCAGATGCAAACTTGTATCACAGATACCAGAGTGAATCTAGCGACGCACAGGCTGCGCCGCATCCAACGATCATTTTGTGAGCGATGCCGCACTTTATTGGACAGGTGTTTTCAATCGGCACCTTGCGAACCCGGTCCCACCCTCTTACCTTACCCACTTTGCGCAGATCCACGGATCCGCGTCCCCACCCGGCAGCGACCCGATCAACGTTCAGATTTACGGAATTCCTATGAGCCAGACTCTCGGCGTGGTCATGGACCCCATCGCCAATATCAGCTTCAAAAAAGACACCACCCTGGCGCTGCTACTGGCCGCCCAGCGCGCCGGCTTCAAGCTGCAGTACTTTTTGCAGAGCGATCTTTATCTGGACGGCGGCACACCCATGGGTAACGGCGCCCCCCTGGAGGTCTTCGACGACCCCCAACGCTGGTACACGATGGGCGAGCGCACAGCGGTAAACCTGGGCGACCTCGATGTGCTGTTAATGCGTGTCGATCCCCCTTTCGACAATGAGTACATCTACTCCACCTACATCCTCGAAGCCGCGGAGCGGGCCGGCACGCTGGTGGCCAACAAGCCCCAGTCCCTGCGCGACTGCAATGAAAAAATCTTTGCCACCCATTTTGCCGACTGTATCCCGCCACTGATTGTCAGCCGGGACATGCAGCAACTGCGCGCTTTCCACGGGGAGCACAAGAATGTCATCTTCAAGCCCCTCGATGGCATGGGTGGCGCCGGGATCTTTCATGTAAAACCGGATGGCGGAAATGTTGGCGCCATTCTGGAAACCCTTACCGACAACGGCAAACGTCAGATCATGGGCCAGCGCTATATTCCCGAGATCAAAGACGGCGACAAGCGCATCCTGATGGTGGACGGCGAGCCGGTACCCTACTGCCTGGCACGCATTCCCCAGGGCGGCGAAACCCGTGGCAACCTGGCCGCGGGAGGCCGCGGCGAAGCCCGCCCCCTGAGCGCACG
Organism: Microbulbifer elongatus; assembly: GCF_021165935.1. Taxonomy (NCBI): domain Bacteria; kingdom Pseudomonadati; phylum Pseudomonadota; class Gammaproteobacteria; order Cellvibrionales; family Microbulbiferaceae; genus Microbulbifer; species Microbulbifer elongatus. The sequence continues at coordinate 534,019 of NZ_CP088953.1, forward strand.
GGATCTGGAGATTACCCGCCGCGTCGGCCCCACCCTGAAAGAAAAAGGACTGCTGTTTGTGGGGCTGGATGTCATCGGCGACTACCTCACCGAAGTGAACGTCACCAGCCCCACCTGTGTGCGCGAGATCGATGCCGCCTATGGCACCAACATTGGTGACCTGCTGATGCACGCGATCACAGACCGATTGGCAAAAAAGGGATAAACTGACGCCTCAACATGTTGCTGTGGCTCCAGACAGCCTGGAGCCCGCCGGCAAAAACCGACCGACAGACACCGCAGTACAACAAGCCGTATCACAACAATAAGCACAATGAACGCAGCCGCCAGCCAAACACAGAGCCCTTCACCGGCACCCGCGTCATTCCCCGGCAGCCAGCCCGCCACGGGAGACCGGTTCACTTTTGCCCTGTTTCTGGCCTGCGCACTGCACGCGCTGCTCATTTTCGGCGTCGCCTTCACCGCACCGGAAGCCAAAGAGGCGCCGCCCACGCTTGAGGTGACCCTCGCCCAGCACAAATCGGTGGAGGCTCCGGAGGATGCGGATTACCTGGCCCAGCACAACCAGCAGGCCAGTGGCACCGCGGAGACCCCCAAAGAACTCTCCACCGACCGCCAGGCGGAAATCGCCGACACCAGCATTCGCCAGGTCAACCCTCTGCCCCAACAGCAGGCCGCGCGCCCGGCAGACCAGTTGCGCCAGCTGATCACCACTGTCGGAGACAGCCCCACCCAGGCTCCGGAGCTACCGGCGGAAGACAAACGCTCGGAAGAGAAGCGCGGCGACGCCCCCACCGATCTGCCACCCAGCAACCCAGAGATCGCCAGCCTGCAGGCGCGTCTCGACAAGATTCGTCAGACCATCGCCCAGCGCCCGCGAGTGCGCCGGCTGACCTCCGTTGCCACCAAGGCTTCTGCCGATGCCGCCTATCTGCACGACTGGCGCCAGAAGGTGGAGGCGGTCGGTAACGACAACTTTCCCGAGGAGGCCCTGGCGCGACAGATTACCGGCGACCTGCGCATGATGGTGCGCCTGCTACCCACCGGCGCCGTGGAGGAGGTGGTCATTCTGGAATCCTCCGGCGAGCGCATCCTCGACGATGCGGCCCAGCAGATTGTGCGCCTCGCCGCGCCGTTTGCACCCTTCCCGGCGGAGATCCGCCAGCAGGCCGACCGCCTGGAAATCATCCGCACCTGGCGTTTTGAAATGACCGGGTTTTCTACCGCCGCCGGTAAATCTCCCGGTCGCGGCTGACAGGTCCTAAACTACAGCCATGCAAGCAAACAACCCCTCCCAAATCGATAGCGACCTGACTCACAACAGCCTGCGCGGGCAACTGCTGATTGCCATGCCGGGCATGCAGGACCCGCGCTTTGTACACGCGGTCACCTTTATCTGCGAGCACAGCGCCGACGGCACCATGGGGGTAGTGATCAACGCCCCCAGCAAGGTGACCTGGAAGGAAGTCTTTTCCCAGCTGGATCTGGAAGACGCCAGCCTGCGCGGCGAAGAACCGGTGCTGATCGGCGGCCCTGTGGCCCAGGAACAGGGCTTCGTACTCCACGGCCGCGGGATGCAGTTCGCCTCCACCGCCGAGGTCTCTGACCACATCAGTCTCACCGCCTCCAAAGACATCATCGAATCCCTCGCCGCCGGGCGCGGCCCCGACGACGTACTGCTGGCCCTCGGCTATGCCGGGTGGGGTCCGGGGCAACTGGAGGAGGAGATTGCCGAAAACGCGTGGCTGACCCTGCCGGCGGAACCGGAAATCCTGTTTGCCACCCCCTGGGAACACCGCTGGCAGTCCGCCGCTGCCCGCCACGGTATCGATTTATCCGGGATGGGCTCCCAATCCGGTCACGCCTGAGCCACCATCATGAAGCCCATCTCCGCCCTCGCCTTCGACTTTGGCACCTCATCCATCGGGCTCGCCTACGGCCAGAGCCTTACCGGCAGCGCCCGCGAGCTGGAGCCGCTGCCGGCAAAAGACGGCAAGCCGGACTGGGACCGGGTCCAGCGCATTGTCAGTGAATGGCAACCCGGCGTGCTCGTGGTGGGGCTGCCGCTCAATATGGACGGCAGCGAAAGCGATTTCGCGGTCCGTGCACGCAAGTTCGGCCAGCGTTTGCACGGGCGTCTCGGCCTGCCGGTGGCATATGCTGACGAGCGCCTCAGTACCCGCGCCGCCAAAGACGAAGCCCGGGAGCGCGGGCACCGGGGCGACTACGCCAGCCAGCCGGTGGACTCCATCGCCGCGCGTATCTTTCTCGAGGACTGGCTGCGCAGGCATACCGGCTGATCCCGTGGGCGACGGTCGCTAAATCCCAGGGCAAACTGGTAGACTTGCGCGAAATTCCAGCTGGTCCCGATTCTCGCATGTCCCAAACTGCCACTAGCGCCACCGCGCCGATCTCCACCATCCGCATCGCCACCCGCGAGAGTGCACTCGCTCTATGGCAGGCCAACTTCGTCAAGCAGCAACTCGAACGGCACCACCCGAGCCTCACCGTAGAACTACTGCCGCTCACCAGTCGCGGCGACCAGCTGCTGGATATCCCCCTGAACAAGGTCGGCGGCAAGGGCCTGTTCGTAAAAGAACTGGAGAAGGCCATGCTGGAGGAGCGCGCGGACATCGCCGTGCACTCCATGAAAGACGTCCCCATGGAATTCCCGGAAGGGCTGCACCTGCCGGTAATCTGCGAACGGGAAGACCCCCGGGATGCCTTCGTCAGTAATCACCACGCCTCGATCGAAGCCCTGCCACAGGGTGCGGTTGTGGGCACCTCGAGCCTGCGCCGCCAGTGCCAGTTACTCGCGATCCGCCCGGACCTGCAAGTGAAGTTCCTGCGCGGCAACGTCAATACCCGACTGGCCAAAATGGACGCCGGTGAGTACGACGCCATCATCCTCGCCGCCGCCGGTCTGCTGCGCCTGGAAATGCGCGAGCGCATCGCCGACTTTATCGAACCCGAAGTCCTGCTGCCGGCAGGGGGCCAGGGCGCAGTCGGCATCGAGTGCCGCCGCGATCCCGCGCTGGAAGCGCTGCTCGCCCCACTTCACCACACCGACACCAGCCATCGTCTGGTGGCCGAGCGCGCGATGGTAAAACGCCTGAATGGTGGCTGTCAGGTGCCCATCGGCTGTTACGCCATCTTCAGCGATGCGGCGAAAACCCAACTGCACCTGCGCGGACTGGTGGGAAGCCCGGATGGCGAAACCATGCTGAGCGCCGAGATACACGGCGGCATCGAAGACGCGGAGGCCATGGGGATCGCCCTGGCCGAACAGCTCCTGCAAGCGGGCGCCGACAGGATTCTCGCGGAAATCTGATCCAGCGAAGGACCTTCGGATTCGGGTACTGCCATGCACCACTCAGCCATGCACGACTCAAAAACTGCCGCACTGCGCGGCCGGCGTATCCTCATTACCCGGCCGCCCCACCAGAGCGCCGCCTGGCAACAGCGGCTCGAAGCCGAAGGCGCACTGGTGGACAGCATTCCCCTGCTGGAGATTGCGCCGGTACAGGATGCGGCAGCCAGGCAGGCGATCAAGAACCTGATCATGGACTTCGACCAGTTCGACCACGCCATCTTTGTGTCCCAGAACGCAGTGCACGGGGCCTTCGACTGGCTGGATGACTACTGGCCGCAACTGCCACTGGGCCCCCGCTACTACGCCGTGGGGGCGGCCACGGCCCGCGCCATACGCCAGCGCGGCGCCGAGCCCGAAGCCTGCGCCGGCGACACCATGGACTCCGAGGCCCTGCTCTCCCTGCCAACCCTGCAGAATCCCGCAGGCGAACGCGTAATCATCTTCCGCGGTCAGGGGGGGCGGCCACTGATGGGCAAAACCCTCACTGAACGCGGCGCGCGCCTCGACTACTGCGAACTGTATCAACGGCTGTTGCCAACCCCGGCGCAGGAACAGTTGCGCCAGTACCGCCACATTCCCGATGCCACCACCCTGCACAGCGGCGAAACCCTGGAGAATTTCCACCGCCTTCTGGGCAATCTCGACGCCGAGCAGCGCCGGGCACTGTTGACACAACCGGTCATCCTCCCGAGCCAGCGTGTGGCCGATCGCGCCCGCGCGCTCGGATTCACCAATGCAGTTGCCGCAACCAATGCCGGGGACACCGCCATGCTCGCCGCACTGCAAGACGCACTATCCGCCGACGATTGCTGAATTTCCGCCTACATCAGTAAAAAATTTTATTTCCGCGCCAGACTTCGTATAAAGAGCGGCTGCAGTCGCTATAATTTGGCGACAAATTTTCTATCGGTAGCCACCCCCGCGATCGACCTGACTACCGCTAGTGGTCCATGCCCCAACGCACTCACCCTGAGCAAGCGAGCCCATGAGCGATAAAAAAGCCCCAGCTTCCGCCAACCCAGACGGCAAAAAAAACAGCGATGAAAAAGATGTGCCGATGGTGACCGAAAAAGCGGAACCCAAAAGCAACTTTGCCAAGGCCGCGCAAGGTCGTCCGGGCGACAAGGGTAAAACCAGCACCTCCGGCACCAAGCCCACCTCCGCCCGCAAAGGCACCGCCAAAAAAGGACACGGTTGGATGTGGTTCTGGCTGCTGCTGATCACCCTGGTCGCACTCGCAGTTGCCGCCTGGTACTTCATTCCGGCGGTGCGCTCGCAGGTCAATGCCCATCTGCAGGAACTGCCGCTGATCGGTCAGCATTTTTCTGCCGGCGGCGCACTCGGGAGCCAGTCCCGTGGCAGTGCGGGAGGCGCGCCTGCGACACCCACGGACAGCAGCGGCAGCCAGCTCCCGGCACAGGCCGATCGCGGCAGTGTTGGCAACACCGCCAGCAGCGGCAATATCGGCTCTGAAAATGCAGCCACTGACGCAACCACCCCCGGTACCTCAGATACCGACAACACAAACGACTCCCGGTCGCCCATCCCGCAAGCAGAGCAGCCCAGACTCCAACCGGAAGCCTCGCAACCGCGCCAGCCTGCGGCCACCTCCCCGGTGCCGCCACAGCACCAGAACCTGGAGCAGATCAACCACCTGCGAGAGCAGTTGGCCACCCAAAGCCAGACCGTGGAACAGCTCAACCAGACCATCGCACAACTGCAGCAACAGATCGCCGGGCTGCAACGCAATGTCACCGCCCAGGGCAACCGCCTGAGCCAACTGGGTAACGCCAGCCGTGAAGACTGGCAACTGGCCGAGGCCGATTACCTGCTGCGCCTGGCCAACCAGCGCCTGATGCTGGAACAGGACAGTCGCGCCGCACTGGGCCTGCTGCAGGAGGTCGATAAAATCATTCGCAACGTGGATATGCCGGATCTCTACGGGGTACGCCAGCAGATCGCCCGCGACATCACCGCCCTCAAGCTGGCGGAAACCGTAGACCGCGAGGGCCTCTACCTGCGCCTGCGTGCGCTGGAAGAACAGATGGTAAAACTCAATATCCAGCCACAGTTCGATCTCGCCAAGCGGGATGCTGCCGTGGCACAAAGCCAGGCCGACAACGGGGAGGTTGGCGAAGCACACTTCCGTTCCAGCTGGCAGAATTTTGTCAATTTCATCAAAGGCTCGGTACGTATCCGCGACGGTGAAGTGGACCCCATCCTGCTGTCACCGCAAAGTGAAACCCGCTTCCGCCAGAGCCTGCGGCTGAATATGGAGCAGGCGGAACTCGCCGTGCTCCGCGCAGACGACACCGTCTACAAGGATGCTATCAACCATGCCCGCCAGCTGCTGTTGGATTACGGGGTGGAAAATCAGCAGCGTCAGGTGATCCTGCGGGAGCTGGATGCACTCGGCCAGGAAAACATAAAAACCGAGCTGCCAGACCTCAGCGCATCGCAAAGTGCGCTGCGCAACTTTATCGACAAAATGCACAAGGTGTCGTCCGGACAACCTGGCAACGGTGACAATGGAGGTAGCAACTGGTGAAGCGCTTCCTCTTTTTCACGCTGGTCTTACTGCTCGGCGGCGCGCTACTGGCGGAAGCCATGCGTTCCTACCCCGGCTACCTGCTGTTAACCGTTGGCGGCGACACCGGCAAACGTATCGAAATGAACCTGTGGGTTGCGGTGGGCGGACTGGCGCTCACCATACTCGCGCTGTTCCTGTTTATCTGGCTGCTGCGCAGTCTCGCCCGCGCCATTGGCGGCAGCGTCAGCCGCATCCGGTTTGGCCGCAGCCGCATGGCGCGCCGGCGCCTGACCAACGGCCTGGTGGAATACATGGAGGGCAACTGGGCGCGCGCCCGTCGTCTGCTGCTAAAAAGCGCCGCGCGCTCCGACGCCCCCATCATCAACTACCTGGCCGCCGCACGCAGCGCCTTCGAGCTCGGCTACCGCGACGAAGCCAACGAACTGCTGGCCAAAGCCGAAGCCACCGGCGACGACACCCAACTGGCCGTAGCCATCAGCCAGGCGCGCATGCAGCTGCTGGATAAGCACTACGAACAGTGCATCGCGAGCCTGCAGCGGGCCATGCAGGAAGAACCCAACCACCCGGCGCTATTGCAGTTACTGCGCCAGGCTTACTACCACATCGGTGAATGGCACGGCCTGCGCGAACTACTACCACGCCTGGAGAAGCACGGCACCATGCCCGAGTCCCAGCTGCAACAACTGGAGCTCGAGGTCTATCAGAACCTGATGCGAGAAGCGGCAAACCGCAAGGACAAGGAAAAACTGCGCGAGACCTGGCAAAGCCTGAGTGGACGCTGGCAGCGCAATATTGAACTGCGCAACCTGTATGGAGAAATGCTGCATCAGATTGGCGACGACGTGGAAGCAGAAAAACATCTGCGCTGGATACTGAATCGCGAGTGGCGCGCCGATACCGTGCGCCTGTACGGCCACCTCACCGGTGCCGATGCCAGCCAGCAACTTTCCGTCGCCGACGGCTGGCAAAAGGAGTATGGAGAAAACGCCGACCTCTTGACCTGCCTTGGCCGACTCTGTCTGCGCAACGAAATCTGGGGCAAAGCGCGACAGCACTTTGAAAAGAGCCTGCTGCTGCGCTCAGACCCGGTCACCTCTGCGGAACTGGCACGCCTGTTATTTGCCCTGGGGGAAAAAGAACAGGCCGCCAGACTCTACGAACAGGGCCTGATGCAGGCCGTCTCATCACTGCCGCAATTACCGCTCCCCGGACAGCACAGTAGCGCATTAGCCACACGCACCTCCTGAATCAGGGGCACTCCCGGGGGCTTTTCGGCGGGGCCCCCGAGGGACCGCAACCATGAACTAGGTACAGAGCGGGCGGCAGGTGTCAGCCTGCCTTACCCCCGGGGCCGATAAGAAACCAGGCGATCAAGCCGATTACCGGCAGAAGCACCACAACAAGCACCCACACCAGTTTTTTCAGACCGCTGGCAGAACTCTGCAGAATTTTGATGATCGCGTAGATATCAGCAATCAGAATAATAAGCCCTAAGATACCTTCCATTTCAGAATCCTCCCGAACGAAGTGTTAAAGATGGCAGTACCGCCACCACGGCAGAATCCAGAGTATAGAATCGTACCCGCGCACTCACGCCCTTATCCGAGCAAACTGGAGAAAGTTGACGAAAGACCGCAAACTGGGCGGCAGAATCCTCCATCAAGGCGCTGACTACCGCAATCCCACTACCAGAGCCACTTCGCCTACATTCGGCTCTCTTGTTTCGACTCCACGGCAACCACCGTATTGTTCTCGACAGTAACAATCACAAGAGACATGCCCCCAAGTGAGCTGGGGAGACGATAGGTGAGGATTTCCCGCTTGATTGGTGTGCCGCCATTTCCCTCGTCCACCGCGATCGTTTCGACCTCGGAATAAAGCGGCGCACCGGCAAGGTAAATGACCTCTTGCTTACTCTTTCCTTCCTGAATGAGCTTTCCATTTGGAAGCCGAAAAGAGCCACTGGCATTGGTCGCAAACGCCGCCACCAGCAACATGATAAATACCGTGAACTTGAGCTTACCCATTAGAGACACTCCTCTTACAAAAGATCATTCAATGTGGCAGTAGTACGAATATCCAGGTGGGGGAAAACGGTTCCCTCTATTACCCCTCGCTTTCTCATACAGGGCCTGTGGCCATGCGGTTGATTGAATTGTGGCAGCGTAGAGACTGCCGCATCAACAAGCGACAGGATAGCGGTTCCAGAGAGAGGTTCTAGCTACAAAACACCAGCAGAAGCTACTGTGGAAGATAATCATCATTAACGCGGTTCAAACTTGATACGAGGAGCCACGACCCACCTCCTTGGTATGCCAGAGCCTCAATATGTAAATGGTATCTACAGCAACCAAATAGCGGACCACGTAATTTCCGATGTACAGATCTCGAATTTTATCTGGGTCAGGCGCACGAGAAACTGGAATACCGATTTGGGGAAAGTCTTCAAGTTTCTTGATGCCCTCCAAAAGCTCGCCGGCTATACGCTGCGCTGCAATTGGGTTTTTCTCAGCAATAAACTCTCTGAGGCGGGTAAGATCAGCAATAGACTCCGGTGAATACTGCAAAATCATGGTTTAGGTGGGGCCTTTTCATTTGGGCCGCCCCAGCTCTGCAGCCAGGATTCTACCTCTTGGGCACTAACCGCCTTACCGGACTTGATAGAATCAAGAGCCTCCAAGGTATCTGACCAAAGAGTCTCTTCCATTTCTTGGCGCGCAATAAACTCCCTAATTGCTTGATTAATAAGGTAATTTTTACTTCTATCAAGCTTCTTTGAGAGGTTTTCAAGCGGGATTTCGACCTCATTATTGAGGCGGATACTGGTTAAGCTCATGACACACCCTCCGATGTATTCACATGTATTACATAATAGTACTGCGAACCATTAGGCCATGGAAGCTCATAACACCCAAAGCAGCGGCGCGCGTTAGCGCGTCCAGCCCGCAGGGCCAAGCTGTTGCCGGTGGAGTACTTCATGGTGACTTTTACCCTCCCGGCGGAGCTTCGCACACTGGCCTGGCGCCATCAAAAAACCGTCTATGACCTGTTGATGACCACTGCCGCCGGGGTTCTCAAAACCTTCGCACTCAACGACGATCAGCTCAGCGGCGAGATCGGCATGACCAGCGTACTCCACAGCCATAGCCGACGTCTGGATTATCACCCGCACTGCCATGTCGTGATTCCCGGCGGTGCGGTGAACCGAAGTAGACGGCAGTGGAAGAAGGTAAAGGGTAAATACCTGTTCAACGGCCAAACACTTGCCAAAGTCTTCCGTGCACGGATGCTCCAGGCCCTGCAAGAGGCTGGACTGCCAGTGCCCAACACGCCAATAAAGTGGATCGTTCAGTGCCAATCCGTCGGCAGGGGACAACCCGCTCTGGAGTATTTATCAAAATACCTTTATCGCGGTGTGATCAGCGAGAAACAAATTCTCAGTGATCGAAACGGCGAAGTAACCTTCCGGTATATCGAAAGCAAAAGCGGCAGCCCCAAAACGCGAACATTACCTGGCGCCGACTTCTTGTGGGTGGTACTGCAGCATGTACTCCCCAAGGGCTTTCGGCGCGTACGCGATTACGGATTTCTGCACGGCAATGCCAAACGATTGCTGCAGCTCGTGCAAGTGACATTGAAAGTGGTCATCGACTCATTCAAGGCAAAGGAAAAGCCTGTATTGCATTGCCCGATATGCAAGGCGCCACTGCAGTTTGTTCAGGCCTTCAGGCCTGGCTGGCTATCCGGATAGCCCGTCAGGATCGTATTAAACACCGGAAGTCATAAGCAAGGAGAAAAGCATCCTATGAGCAACTGATGTCGATCACATTGGCTGCAGAAAAAGGCCAAGGCTCCCGCTCGCCTTCAAAAAATTAATAACACAGCTTGTGCGAAACACCCACCACGCCAGAAAAATATATTTGCTTATATAAAGAACTTTCCGGAAAGCCCGGGCTTGTCCAACAACTGGATGAGATCGCGGCTGCGCGCGATCTATCCTTATTCGTTATGCGTATAATTCATGCTGGGCATCCCTTTGGAAATTGGTCTCGAACCAAGTTAAGTTCGACACCATGCTCGAGCCACGCTTTCAGGCCAGCAAGAACCATTGTATAACCACCCTTAGCATCAATCGCTTGAGGTAATACCTTGTCGCAACTTCCTGGAAATCCCCAGTTGGATATTTTGACTAATGTGGCGTCATTCCCGATAGGCTCGAAGAGCCATTCAACGGTGGTCGGATCTGAATCCCACTCAACCAATATGCGATGGTTTTCTTCTAGCTCTTTGACCGTGAGAGAATCACCAACGCCAAACATTTCCCAATCCCAGCGTATTTTCTTGCCAAGCTCGAGACAACCACTGCTTTTCGTGAACCAGAACTTTGTTGTGATCTCCGGGTTTACAAATGCTTCAAAACATTCAGCTATAGGGCGCCGGATAAGCATCTGAGATGCTACTACTGAATTACTAATTTCCATTTAACACCTCCATAGATCGAGCGTGGAATTTACTGAACGCATAACGAGGCTGTAGAAAAACTCCGGCCTTTACTTACTGCTCATATTTCACCCAGAAAATCGCGTCTCTTCGTGAATTCTGGATCTACTTTACATGGCGAAAAGCATTTCAGGGCACTCTCCGCACGAAAAATTTATCTACTAGAGAGAGGCTCGAGTTTTTCTACAGCCTGAACGCCGCCAGCAGGGGCAGCTTACCTTGTGCGCGTTTTGCGCAAAAATGGGAGCACAGCGACCCGCGCAAAAGGTGCACAAGGTAAGCTGTCCCGCGGAGGGCCGAAGGCCCGGAGCATCTTGCCTGGCTTTGTTAACTGCTGAATGCAATGTAAGCCACCAGACTGACTATACCGATGAAAAGAAGCGAGTAAATTACATACACCACCGCGAACGTGGCCCGCCAACCCTTGCCATCCTGTTTTTGACAGCCCTTGCCGTACGCGACTAAGGGGCCTGCTACCGCGGCATAGTACCCCAGAGCCAAGAGGAAGCTCTTACCCAGTAAGCGAAATGTTTCATCTTCAGCGGTTAACGTGTTTAGGAAAAGCATGGCTATCGCCATACTTAACACGAAGTAAGATACGCCGCCGACAACATGATCTTTGATAATACTTATTTTCATTATTTATCCACACTATGCCGACTAACTGCAGTTAACGAGCCTGTAGAAAAACGACTCTCACAATCGCTCTCTCTTGGCTGCTTTCAATTGACATTTCTTGATCACAATTCAATCACACATCTTTAACATAATCACGCTTGTGTGTATTTTTCGCATATTTCGGCGACACAAGTGTGGATAACCCTGCTAATCAGTGGATAGCGCCGTAATTCATCAACTTCTCGATGTTGTGCACCAGACAAAACATCTGCCATTGCCCCTGCACCTTGCGTTTGCCACGCAACGAGAAGCGATTTAATCGCTTGTTGGTACCGATATTGCCAAAGACCGGCTCCACCACCGACATGCGATGACTGTAAATCGTTTTCCCTTCCAGGCTATCGATCCGCTTCTTCATCCAGTCCATTGCGGTTTTTCCATTGGTCCAGGTAAAGGACACCTGTCGGCCGTGGCCGTCTCGGGTATCGGCCGAAGCCGGGTTACGCATGCACTGGTGTTTAATTGGGCAGTGGCGACAATCCGTCAGCCGACCTTCAAAGAAGAGCTTTCGCTTTCCTGCACTGACGTGCTCTTCTCGATAGAGCAACATTTCATTGCCAGCGGGGCAGATACAGGTCTTGCTTCTTTTATTAAGCTTGAACTCGCTCGCAGGAATCACCTGCTTAACGCCCTTTACGGTATCTCGATGACGCTTGCCATGTTTCTCTTTTTGCTTAGCAAACGCCTTGTCGCGGGAGCGGAACTGGTTATCGGGGATGTAAGCGTTGATACCTTCGCCTCTCAGCAACGCATTATTGTCCTCACTGGAAAACCCGGTATCCGCGGTGACAATCACCTGCTCCGCAAGAATGTCCTCGGCGATGCCGGCATTCCGATAGCGCGTATTAATGCCATCGAGAATTGGCTTTAATGTGTGGGTTTCCTGCCCCTCACCAAAGGCCTGCGCCTCGACAATAATCTGGTGTTTCTTGTCCACCGCCGCGACACCGTTGTACCCCTGGATGGTACCTTTGCTGGTGGTCATCTTGGCCGACTCGTTGTCGGTGATGTTACTTTTGACTTCTTTCGGCTTCTTACCCTGCCCCATCCTTGGGGCTTGCGTCTTTAGGAAGTTGTCAATCTTTTCAAAGTGCTTCTCCAAGGTTTTATTCGCCTGCTCCAGACGCTGCTTCCGCTCCCGTTCGGCGGGCTTCCTTCCATCCAGCTTCTTATGTTCCGATAGACAATGACGGATCTTCTTGCGGATCTTTGCCTGCTTTTCCTCGAGCTCTTTAAAAGTTCCAGAGTGTGACTTGCTGGCATTCGACGACATCTTGCAGCCATCAATGGCAAAGAGTTCATTACCCAAAAGACCTTCCTGGTCGCAAACCATCAGCACCTGCTCGAAGACAGACTGTATGGCATCGGGATAACTACTCACAAAGCTGGCAATACTGGTGAAGTGCGGCACGCTGTCACAGGACAGAGCTTTGAACAGTATATTATGCTCACACTGCCATTGGATCTCCCGGCTGGACGTGATGCCTTTGGAGTAAGCGAACAGGATAATCTTCAAGAGAATAGCCGGATCATATGCAGACCGACCACCACCTTCATTCTTATACTTGTCGTAGAAAGCGGAAAGATTGATACGGTTGTCGATCAGGTGATGCAGCGTGTACTCGAAGGTATTCGGCTGCAATTGATCTTCGAAATTGATTACAACCATTGTGTCCTGGCTGTAATTATAGGGCTTGAAGTTAGGCATGACGGGATCTCGAAACCGGGCCCGCAGATTTTATCAAAATCCACTAGGTTTTAAGAGTTTTTCTACAGCCTGAACGCCCAGCGCAGGCGCAGCCAACGCGGAGCGCGTTTTGTGTTAATGTTTGAGCGACAGCGAGTAACATAAAAGGCGCGTAGTGTTGGATGTCGCTCTGCCGCTGATTGTTAAGGCTCCCGGATTCATATACTAACCGCGACACATTACCTAAAACTGGAGGTGATCTGCGATACTAGGGGCATTTTACTCCCGCCAAGAAGTGAATTGCACCAATGAAGTATCAACAGATCACCAGAGAAGAAAGATACACGATTGCGGCCTATCGTGCACAAGGTCTTTCCGTCAGCCATATTGCCGAGTTGACTGGACGCCACAGGAGTACTCTCTATAGGGAGTTCCAACGTAACAGCTGCCACCGAACAGATGGCGGTTATAGACCGAGCAAGGCCGACAGTCGTACTCGAGGGCGACGTAGACGATCACGTCGTAATAGGCACTACTCTGAACGCCACTTTAAACTTGTGCGAGCGTTACTTCGGAAAAAGTACAGCCCAGAGCAAATAGTCGGTTATATACGCAGACATAAATTGATGGAACGCCGGTTAAGCCACGAAACTATCTACCAGTATATCTGGAGAAATAAGAAGAATGGCGGCAATTTATGGACGCATTTACGCCAAGCCTCAAAGCAGCGTCGAAAGCGCTACAAAGCCTATGACAGCAGGGGGCGACTTGCGGATAAACGGCACATCACAGACCGACCTAAAAGTGTTGAGGGCAGGCGTTACAAGGGCCATTGGGAAATTGACACTGTTCACGGCCGGGGCAGCAACCACTGCATTGTTACATTGCTGGAGCGTAAAACGGGGTTTGTCATGATTGGAAAGCTCAAAAATAAATCAACCTATGAGCTGAACAAAAAAACTGTACGGTTAATTAACCGTGATCCGAGAAACATTAAAACTATAACCGCTGACAATGGTACTGAATTCCACCAATATAAGAAGATTGAAGACTGCTGTGCAGTAAAATTCTATTTTGCCACCCCGTACCACTCCTGGGAGCGAGGAAGCAATGAGCATGTCAATGGATTAATCAGACAATACCTTCCGAAGAATCAAAGCATGGAAGACATTACGCAGCAGCAATGTGACGCTATTGCAATGAAATTAAATAGCCGCCCCAGAAAACGGTTCGGCTACAAAACCCCAGAAGAGATGTACTATGGAAGATAACAGGTATTGTCGCGGTTCAAACTTGATACTAGGGCGGTCGGCACTGCGCGCTCTCCATAAATTGCCGAACTTCTTCTAGAGCCATATCAGAGCAGCTCTCGAAGATGACGTAAGGTATGAGAAGACTCAAGAGTACAAAGTTTTGGACACGAGGATCATCAGCATCATCTAGATCAGCTTTATTCAAATACTCCAATTCAGCCCTAGATAGCTTGGAAACATATAGGTTCTGCAACCCAGATTTATACTGATCCCAGCTAATTTTTTTGGACATTCTTCAATCTCCCGCGTAACTGACAGCGGAAGATCTTTATTGCAATATTTCCAAGAAGATGCATTCAGCCTATCAGAAAGCTCAAAACCATATTCAGAAGCGATCTCTGCATAACCATTTTTACCCAGCCTCGACGCAGTTTCTTCACTTAATGACATGGCTAAACGCGAGTCTGTCACTACGCATCCGGAAGTGAACATAGCAATTAGAATGACGATTACTACTAAAATTTTCATACTGCTCTAACGCCGCGCTCAGCAGCGGCTTGCTTTGTGCGCTTTTTGCGCGAAAATGGGAGCGCAGCGACCGCGCAAAAAGTGCGCAAAGCAAGCCGTCGGCTGCAGCACTTTGTTAGCTGGACAATGCCTGCTTGATACACCGAACCCTAGGATCTGTGAGGATTGGGCCTTTCAAGATTAGTATGTGGGCATTTACATGCTCTCGATACGATGCATACTCTCCGACAACTTCATGAGGAATTATAAGAGCCTCAATGACATTGAATTCTTCATCATAAATTACAGCCGCGAGCTCATCAAAATCTCTTTCTTTATACTTTCGAATTGCGCTCAACTGACGTGACTTATTCTTAGGCGTTACCCGACGCCCTTTTATCTGAATTTTTACGCCACTTTTTGAAATTCCGTCATAGCCGGCTTTTGAATTGGCCTCAAGCTCCAGGTCAAGCGCGTTGGCAACCAACCACTCAGTGTAATCACCTAATGGATTATTCTGCGTGCGAACAACTTCTCTTCTCTGAAGCTCTTTAGTTACCGAAGCCTGCAGCTTCAATAATTCTTTTATTTTTAGATCTTCGAGGTTCATTTTTACTTCTTATCAGCTAACGCCGCCGGCAGGGGCAGCTTACCTTGTGCGCGTTTTGCGCGAAAATGGGAGCGCAGCGACCCGCGCAAAACGTGCGCAAGGTAAGCTGTCCCGCGGAGGGCCGCAGGCCCGGAGCAAATTGCCCGGCCTTGTATGGTCAAATTCCCCAAATATTCGATAAAGTGAGGCCCGTAACTTGCCTCCACAAGTTACCGGTGTGGCAGCTCGATGCCTGGCAGGAGCAGGTTCTACCTAGCCCGTTAACAAGCGTGTAGCGCCACACCGACCCTATGTATAACCCGAACAGTCGAATGGGCCTCATGAGCCCGAATGTAGCAAGGATGGGATGATCTCACAATGCGCGAAATAGCTACAAAAGGGGTAAACGTCGGTGCAGATATTGGGAAGGCTTTTCTTGATATCTACATCCACGAGCGAGACCGGTATTGGCAAATTGATAACACCAAAACCGCGATCAATAAATGGATCAAGGCGATACGCCGGTTCAAGGTCGAAAGGGTCGTGCTAGAAGCGACCGGCCGGTATGAACGCCTGTTTTATGAGCAACTCGTTGAAGTTGGCATTCCTGTCGTAATTGTGAATCCGTTAAAGGTGCGACGCTACGCGGGAGCCGCAGGGGTTCTCGCCAAGACAGACAAGGTTGACGCGAAGCTCATCGCAGAGTTTGGTGCAGTGATGCAGCCTAAGGTTATGCCTCCAGAATCAAAAATACAGCGTCAAATCAAAGACTTACTGGTTAGACGGCGGCAGCTTATGACCATGCGCACGATGGAGAAAAACAGAGGAAAGATAATGCCCAAGTGCCTTCAAGCTGATTACCGCCGCCATATTAAATTCCTGGAAAAGGAAATCGAGAGAGTCGACGAAAAGCTCGATAAAGCAATCAAAGCCGAGGAGCTTTGGCGCTCCAAGCGCGAACAGCTCGAATCGGTTCCTGGGGTAGGTAAATTACTGGCGACTACGCTAATAGCGGAACTGCCGGAGCTGGGTAACCTGAGCCCCAAGGAGATCGCAGCGCTCGTCGGCGTAGCACCATTCAACAGAGATAGCGGGTCTCTCAGGGGGAAGCGTCGAATAAGAGGTGGCAGAGCACCTGTTCGAACGATTCTCTATATGGCCACCCTTTCATCGACGATTCACAATCCGATGATCCGAGAGTTTTATAAGCGGCTCGTGAACCAGGGCAAACATAAAAAAGTCGCCCTGACGGCCTGCATGCGAAAGATGATCGTGATACTAAATGCCATGGTGAGAGACGGTACTTACTGGGGAGAAAGCGACCTCAAGTTGGCAGCTTGACATCACAGTCGCTTGTTAATGTTTGATGACCTGAAAGCAATTTAATACTGAACAATGCCACCAAACCCAACGCCCCGAAAAACTAACATACTGCGAGTGGCACGATTGGCTGTACCATGCCACGCTTTCCCTGGAGCGGCTTACACGCCCAAAAGGAAAACCCCTCTGAACTCCTTCCGCCGCCAGCGCTAACCTTAACGAAGGGAAGCCACTGAAGCCTCTAAAAATCAACCGTCAATCCCTGCTAGCGATACCGTTTCTACAACGCTAGAGGTCGCCGAATCGCTCATCAAGTAAGCTGAACTTTTTAGGCGGCGGCGTGATGAACCTGAACATTAACGCCCACGGCAGGGGCGGCTTACCTTATGTGCGTTTTGCGCGAAAATGGGAGCGGAGCGACCCGCGCAAGACGTGCATAAGGTAAGCCGTCCCGCGGAGGCCCGAAGGGCCGTAGCTTCACTGCCCGTGATTGTTAGGTTTGCTCCGACAGCCGCGAAATTGGACCTCGTAAATAGAGCCAATAAGCCACCACAAGTGCAATAGCGGCCAAATAGAAGTAGCCAGACATAAATGAGAGCACAAAATATACAATGGCTCCAATTAATGCAGGACTCTTTCCGTGGGCATAGAAGGAGACCCAAAATACAAATATCACTGCAAGGAAAGAGATAAACCCAACCACCATAAATACAATGCTGAGTGCTACCGAATCCCCCTGGATCGGGACGAATTCAAAAACTGGCAGAATCAGCAGTGCGAGAATCAACCAGTATAAACTTATATTTTTTACCACATTCATACAAAAACCTAACGCCGTGCGCAGCGGCGGCTTACTTTGTGGATTTTTTGCGCGAAAATAGGAGCGTAGCGACTGCGCAAAAAATGCGCAGAGTAAGACGTCGGTCTGCCGCACCTTGTTAGTAGCTTACTCGGTGTTGCTTTTCAGGAACTCTGAGAACTCAGACGTAGAGCACTCATAGAACAAGCGTAGTATACATTCAACTTCTTCTGAATTTTTATCTAGAAAAACACCAAACGTATTAACTTTGAAAAATGGCCCCCAAAAGCGTCTACGCTTTGATGTAGCCGCTGATACACACCACGCTCCCTCATCAAATTTTGAAATAGACAATGAGGCCTCATCAATTTCTCCAGATTGAAAGATCAGTAGCTTTTCAGAAGACTCCACTTTTGTGTTGCCCCAGCGGAATCTCTTAAAGAGAGTAACGGCCTCTTCCAACGTTGGTTTGGCAGGAATACTTTGATCCATCTCTTCATCGTAATATCCGCAATACACCGAATTCATTCTTTCTTCCTTGAAAACATGCACATGACACGAACCAGCTACTAACGCCGCGCTCAGCCGCGGACAATTTTGGGCGCTTTATGCGCGATAATGGGAGCGCAGCGACCGCGCATAAAGTGCACAAAGTTGGCCGTCGGCTGCAGCGCCTTGTTAACTTATTCTTGCTCGTCGCTCCGATCCACCAGATTATCTGGGGAACCAAAGGTATCTCTTTTGCTCAACTCTTCTTCGATATCTTTAGGACGAGGCTTAAAGAGATCTTCAGATGATTTCTTTAATTCCTCTTCAATTTTCTTTAATTCATCACTATTTTTCATAGATTTTTCACCAAATAATGCGGAACGCCTTGTTTCCCCGGGCGTAGGGAAAAACCACCGTGAGATGAATAGTATTTCACCAATTTTTCGTTTAGTGGATCCATGATTCTAATTTGAGATGCGCCGATCAGGCGCGCATAAGCTTCATACGCCAACAACGAAACAGGAAACATATCATTTGCGAACAAAACATGTTTATTAAAACGCTCAATAAAATCCAAACGTACAGCAGTGCCCCTGTAGGTCGGCCGGCCGAGCGTCATTGAGCATAAAGTACTTCCATGCCAAACCGAGAGATCAAATGCCTTCGGATAGAAAATTTTGTAGCGGCTCGAAAAATTCCAATCCCAGTTCACTGAACGCTCTTGAGCAAAATCAATCGACTTAAAAGCAGCGAGTGCCTTGTGATCTATTGCCTCCAAGGCAATCTTTCCGAGCAAATGTCTTGGTAAGTTTCTGGATGCCATTTCTCTCGCTTGAGAGCCCAACTTCTCGTACTTATTGATTGTTTCTATATGCGAAACCTGCATTTCAATTCCTTTTGTCGATTTTACTTCCGTATAAGTTAACGCCCAGCGCAGGCGCAGCCAGCGCGGAGCGCCTTTTGTGTTAATGTTTGAGCGATAGCGAGTAACACAAAAGGTGCGTAGCGTTGGCTGTCGCTCTGCCGCTGATTGTTATGAATTATTTCTTGCTCAGAAGGTCAATTACCTGACCTGAGCCAGATGCCCCACTTTGTACCTCTTTAACTTTGTTCAGTAAATGAGGAGACACATTCCATTTTTGGCCGCCGTCCGTAATAACCGTTACCGTTTTTTTATTGTACTTCACTAGCGTTCCGATTTGCCGGCCGCGACCTGGAGGCTCGAAGCTAACCTTCTCACCCGGATTGAATTGCATCATCTCTTTATGAGTGTGCATAGATTCGAGAAATTTCAGCCGCTCAACGATTCTTTGATTTAGAGCGATTAACTCATCTTCCGACAAACTGTCTATATCTATATTCATTGCTCTACTCGATACCGAGATTCATAACGCCCACGGCAGGGGCGGCTTACCTTATGCGCGTTTTACGCGAAAATGGGAGCGTAGCGACCCGCGTGAAACGTGCATAAGGTAAGCCGTCCCGCGGAGGCCCGGAGGGCCGTAGCATTACTGCCCGTGTTTGTTAGGCAGTTGTACCTCGGTGTACATTTCTTGGAGCTCAGTAGGAATTTCACCATAAATCTTTGCCCGCCGAAACGCCTCACTTGCACCAAGATAATCCCCTTCTTTGAAAAGCCTTTCAGCATCCTCTAAGTGCTGCTTATAACGCTCTTCTCTCAAGCCAGCACTCTCACCTCCTTTCACCAGCATACCGATCCCAGTAAAAAGAAAGAGGACCAGTAGCCCGCCAATTATGAATGCTGGATTTGCGAAAAATATTGTTGCGAAAACACTCGCGACGAACAGATAAAAACCAATTTTGGCGATTTTATTATTTCCGCTATCGTTGCCACCACCAAATTTTCCGCCATATCTCTTTATCTGCATGCTGGTTTGCCTAACGCCCAGCGCAGGCGCAGCCAGCGCGGAGCGCATTTTGTGTTAATGTTTGAGCGACAGCGAGTAACACAAAAGGCGCGTAGCGTTGGCTGTCGCTCTGCCGCTGCTTGTTAAGCAAATGATTGCACAAGGGCTAAGGTCAACCCTGAAAGCATTATTGCAAGGCCCAAAATAAGCCCATATTTTACTCGACGTGCCTTTGTAAGAGCCTTCTCGCCTTCCTCTAAAACCTCAGATTCATCTGAATCTAAGAATTTTCTCGAAAGAATCCAACTATACAGCGAAAGAGTATTTCCTAGATCTGAGAACGAATAGCCTGAAGGCGAACCCAATTTTTCCCATATTTCAGGTTCCGATTTTTTCAATGCGTCCGCCAAACTCGGAAATCGAATTTGTAGAACGCTAACAACGAACACCAGGCATCCGAAAATAGTAACGACCATGTTCGACTCTCCATTGCTTAACGCCGCCGGCAGGGGCAGCTTACCTTGTGCGCGTTTTGTGCAAAAATGGGAGCGCAGCGACCTGCGCAAAACGTGCACAAGGTAAGCTGTCCCGCGGAGGGCCGTAGGCCCGGAGCAAACTGCCCGGCCTTGTATGGTCAAATTCCCCAAATATTCGATAAAGTGAGGCCCGTAACTTGCCTCCACAAGTTACCGGTGTGGCAGCTCGATGCCTGGCAGGAGCAGGTTCTACCTAGCCCGTTAACAAGCGTGTAGCGCCACACCGACCCTATGTATAACCCGAACAGTCGAATGGGCCTCATGAGCCCGAATGTAGCAAGGATGGGATGATCTCACAATGCGCGAAATAGCTACAAAAGGGGTAAACGTCGGTGCAGATACTGGGAAGGCTTTTCTTGATATCTACATCCACGAGCGAGACCGGTATTGGCAAATTGATAACACCAAAACCGCGATCAATAAATGGATCAAGGCGATACGCCGGTTCAAGGTCGAAAGGGTCGTGCTAGAAGCGACCGGCCGGTATGAACGCCTGTTTTATGAGCAACTCGTTGAAGTTGGCATTCCTGCCGTAATTGTGAATCCGTTAAAGGTGCGACGCTACGCGGGAGCCGCAGGGGTTCTCGCCAAGACAGACAAGGTTGACGCGAAGCTCATCGCAGAGTTTGGTGCAGTGATGCAGCCTAAGGTTATGCCTCCAGAATCAAAAATACAGCGTCAAATCAAAGACTTACTGGTTAGACGGCGGCAGCTTATGACCATGCGCACGATGGAGAAAAACAGAGGAAAGATAATGCCCAAGTGCCTTCAAGCTGATTACCGCCGCCATATTAAATTCCTGGAAAAGGAAATCGAGAGAGTCGACGAAAAGCTCGATAAAGCAATCAAAGCCGAGGAGCTTTGGCGCTCCAAGCGCGAACAGCTCGAATCGGTTCCTGGGGTAGGTAAATTACTGGCGACTACGCTAATAGCGGAACTGCCGGAGCTGGGTAACCTGAGCCCCAAGGAGATCGCAGCGCTCGTCGGCGTAGCACCATTCAACAGAGATAGCGGGTCTCTCAGGGGGAAGCGTCGAATAAGAGGTGGCAGAGCACCTATTCGAACGATTCTCTATATGGCCACCCTTTCATCGACGATTCACAATCCGATG
The DNA here is from genome assembly GCF_021165935.1 of Microbulbifer elongatus. Lineage (NCBI taxonomy): Bacteria > Pseudomonadati > Pseudomonadota > Gammaproteobacteria > Cellvibrionales > Microbulbiferaceae > Microbulbifer > Microbulbifer elongatus. The sequence goes on from NZ_CP088953.1 coordinate 555,280, forward strand.
ATCCGAGAGTTTTATAAGCGGCTCGTGAACCAGGGTAAACATAAAAAAGTCGCCCTGACGGCCTGCATGCGAAAGATGATCGTGATACTAAATGCCATGGTGAGAGACGGTACTTACTGGGGAGAAAGCGACCTCAAGTTGGCAGCTTGACATCACAGTCGCTTGTTATGGCCTAGGCTCCACGCCCATGAATGCCATGATGAATAACGCGGCCGCAAAAAACTGTGTGAACTTCCTATAACGTGCAAATTTATTAAGCTCGCCATCATTTAGCCCCCTCCATTTTTTGCTTGACATAAATTCAGTGTATTTCGTAAGAGATTTATTTGGGCTTAAATCGCGCACGATCGATTTTTCAGAAACCGGATATTTTGTGAACACCCCAGGCTCACCAAGTTGACTATATAGCGAGGGATGGCAATTTTTCAGGCGCTCTAAAAATTTTGCATGGAAATAAAATCCAGATGCAATCATTAATAAGCCTATTGCCCAGAAAACGAAAAAGTTCAAATTACCTCACATGCCATAACGCCCGCAACAAACGCGAGCGTAGCGAGTCGAGGCCGATAGGCCGGTTTGGTTGCGTTTGTTAGGCATACTTATCGCTACCTTCCCAAGAAGCTTGAACCGAATAGCCGTGAAAGTGAAGGATGATTCCTTCCCCCATTTCTGATCCATTGCTAAATGTTTGCTCACTGTTTTCGAAATCTATATCGCCACTGTAGTCGCATGGCCCGAAGGAATAGCCACTGGAATTAAGTTCATCTACCAGCGCACCCACTCGCTCGGTTAAAAAGCGCGCCAAATGCTCCCGACCATGAATCTTTTCACGTTCAAAGTCTTTTCGGAGTTTATGATTTAACTCTTCTTGAATTTTGAGCATTTCAGAATAATGCTCATTACTGGCAATATCTCTCATTCTTTCCCTGTGTGCCTAACGAATTAGATATGCGTCGCCGTTAATAAAATTGGCGGCGCCTTTGCGCAAGCAAAGGTGGTGACAATTTTTAGGCGACGCATCATCGGGTTGTTATGAGTCGCTCGTGGCACGATGTCTGAATTCTCTAAATAACCTGTTTGAGCTTCAGTCTATCATGCTACGGAGGAAGGAGCTGCCAGAGCTAGATTCGCGGCCTTGCTTCGATGCATCTGCGGCGCCGCATCAACTTCGTTATGCGAGCGACGCTGAAGCTTCGAAGCCTACACGAAAGACGAATCGTTGACTACGGATTTTCCCGCCAATACTGTATTTTTATACAGCACCCTATAGCACCCAGTTTTTGTTTATTTTTGGCTCGCACAAACTAGAGCGAGCGAGCTCATAACGCCCAAATAAGGGGCCGGAACGTAGTTGGTTATTTTGTGCTATTAAAGCACAAAATAAGCGACGCAGTGGAGGTCCCAGCCGCATAGCGGCGAACTTGATTTGTTTGTTATGTTTATTTGGCACTTCGTAACCTAGCCAGCAATTGACTAACCGTAAGAACAAGATCGCGGTCCGCCTCTGTATTACAGAACACACCCGCATCGTCTTCCACTACGGCTTCACCTAACACAAAATTAACTTTGAAATTGAATAGGTTGCTAACCATCTCTCCGTGCTGTCTTCTTTCTTCATTTTCAAGAAAGGTTATTAGACTAGCTATATGGTCTTTTTCTTCAATTAAGTAATGATCAAGAATATCCATTCGTTAATCGTCGTAAACTGGTCTTACCGACGAAAAGTAGACACCCTAACTATGCGCATTTGCGCTCAAAATCCGCCGGACTGACATGACCAATAGCGGAGTGCCTACGTACTCGGTTATAGAACACTTCGATGTACTCGAAGATTCCGCTCTTTGCGTCCTCGATACTCTCGTACTGCTCTGCGTATATTAGCTCGACTTTCAGTCGACTAAAAAACGATTCCATCGCCGCATTATCCCAGCAGTTTCCCTTTCTGCTCATACTGGGTCTGCAATCGTTCTTTTCGATAAAGTAACGATAATCTCGTGCGCGATATTGCACACCTCGATCTGAGTGGATAACCAGACCTGGCCGAATCTCTCGACGCTGAAAAGCCATCTTCAGCGCGTCAGTTACCAGCTGTTCAGTCATGCTCGTATCCAGGGCCCACCCTACAATCGCCCTCGAATAAAGATCCATCACCGTGGCCAGGTATAGCCAGCGATCACGCACCCAGATATACGTGATGTCGGTGGTCCACTTCTCGTTCGGCTTCTCGGCGACAAACTGGCGACTTAGCAGATTCTCAGCCACGTTGCTCATAGCCTCTGCAGGCGGGCTATACTTGAAGCCCTTCCCATTACGGGCCCGTATCCCTCTCGAACGCATGATTTTCGCCACAAAATTGACGCTACACTTAATACCCGCTGCATTGAGCTCATCAGCGATCCTGGGAGCTCCGTAGCGGGCTTTAAACGCTGCATAGGTTTCAATAACTTGGGCTTCCAGTCGCTCTCGACGGCAAGCTGAAGCGCATTTCGGACGCTTTTCCCATTTATAGTATCCAGCCGTGGATACTTTCATCAGACGGCACATCATCGTCAGCGGAAAATCTTCCCGGCACTGCTCGATCAGTGCGTACTTCACTCTTGGTTTTTCGCGAAGTACGCCGTCGCCTTTTTTAGAAACTCGACCTCCTTCCGGAGCGTTTCATTCTCGCGCCTTAGTTTCCGTACTGACTCACTCTCTTTTCTGGAATAATCTACTCCGTCCAGTGAGTTGAATTGTTTATCAGAGAGGCGATGGAGCTGGCGCCGCCAGTTATAGATCTGACCCGGGTGAATCCCCAGCTCACGCGCGACCTCAGCGGCCGTTACGCCCTCTTGATCGCTACGACGAACCGCCTCTCGACGGAACTCTTCCGTATATGCTGCAACCTTCTTCTTACCCATGGTACACCTCCGTGTTAGGCCGAAACCTAACTATACAGGGTGTCCACTTTCTATGGGTAACACTGAAACATAACGCCGCAATCAGCCGCGGCTTACTTTGTGTGCTTTTTGCACGAAAACGGGAGCGTAGCGACCGTGCAAAAAGCGCACAAGGTAAGACGTCGGCTGCATTGCTTTGTTAACCGCCTTCATTGGGACGATGGTGCGATTTTTAGGTATTTCGACATTGGTAACCTCGCCCACTCATATTCATGCTCAATGTAACCAATAGAAAACAAAGTAACTATCAATAAAAAAGAAGCCAAAACTCGAAAGAAAAACAGGCGAAACTTACTTGACCAATCGTGCCTCGCCTCTAATTTTAGCTCTCTCTTTTTTAACTCAACCTTTCTTGTCTCTTCTGCGTTGAAATTTTCAAATGAATCAAAATATCGGGAAAATTTTATAAGGCAGTTCTCAACTTCTTCCTTGAGGCTCCAGAGCTCTTCTTTACTTTGCGAATTCAAAACTGTATTTTTAATATCTTCGAGAAAAGCTCTATCAATTTTTCCAAGTTCTTCCTCAAAATCTTCCCTACGCTCTTGCCTAGTTCGGTTATCTTGCTTTCTTAAATGTGGGAAGTCCAAACTCTTATCACTGAATGTTTTCAGTGCGTTTGGAATTCCGGAAAACGCTTCGAAGTTATTACTCATATCAATTTCCGCTCATTTCGCGGTTAACGCCCAGCGCAGGCGCAGCCAGCGCGGAGCGCATTTTGTGTTAATGTTTGAGCGCCAGCGAGTAACACAAAAGGTGCGTAGCGTTGGCTGTCGCTCTGCCGCTGATTGTTAAATGCATTTGCCACGAAAGGGCTATGCGCATAAACTATGCACATGACCAATGCGAGGACTGTGACCATGAAGTCAATTTATGACCATTCAGCGGCCAAGAAACCTACAAACCTTAGCCTAAACAAAGACTTACTCACTAAGGCAAAGCAGCTAAATATCAACCTTTCCGCAACGCTTGAGAAGGCTTTGGCTGTCGAGGTCAGTAAACGACAGGCTGAAGAATGGCTAAAAGCCAATCATAAAGGCCTTGAAGCCTGCAATGAGTTCGTGGAAAAGAACGGCCTTTTCTCTGACGCATTCAGGGATTTCTAGTGAGCCAGTTTACCCTCTACGAAAACACAGATAAAACCACCAGAAAGGCCTATCCATATTTTTTGGATGTGCAAACTGACCTAATCTCTGTACTGAACTCCAGAATCGTGATTCCGGTAATTCCCGCTCAGAATCTGGAGAGAGAAGCGCCAGATCGTTTGTGCCCAATTTTTCAAATTGATAGCAACGAGTACGCACTACTTACACATCAGCTAACCAGTGCTCCGGCATCAATTTTGAAGCGCCCCGTCGAAAACCTAGAAACCTTTCGCGATGAAATTATAAACGCCATAGATTTTCTGATTACTGGCATTTAACGCCCGCAACAGGGGCGACCAATGCTGTGTACGTTTTGTGCGAAAATGGGAGCGCAGCGACCCGCACAAAATGTGCACAGTGTTGGGCGTCCCGCGAAGGCCCGAAGGGCCGGAGCATTCTGCTTGCGTTTGTTAAGTGGCATTGGCACAGGACTCTAATGCAGCCTTGATGACTGCTGTATGCCAGGCCATGCCAGCAATATGCTCACAACCTCCAACAGCCGCATTTCCTAAGTCGCTAGTTTCGCAGTATTGATAAACTCGAATTTGATAGTCATCAAGGTATTTATCGAAGCACTGCTTCTTTGAGCCAGCTAACTCATTGACTCGCTCCTGGATAATGGCATTTTCCTGAACCGAATACTCCCCGAAAGGTATTCTCGGATCTTCCGCTCCAAAAGCGGGGAACACGAAAACCATAAGGGCCAGCGGAGTTTTTCTCATTATGGTCACTTAACGCCCGCAACAGGGGCGACCAATGCTATGCACATTTTGTGCGAAACTGGGAGCGCAGCGACGCGCACAAAATGCGCATAGCGTTGGGCGTCCCGCGGAGGCCCGAAGGGCCGGAGCATCCTGCTTGCGTTTGTTAAGCATTTGCTTCTGCGATCCAGCTAGTGAACCACTCTACCGGAAGCCTGACAGACTCAAAGTTTATTACTTGAAGCTCCTCATGTGAGTACGTATTGACTAAATAGAGGTCCCATTGGGTCTCTACATCAGCCAAAATCGGCATGATGATTTCAATTTCATTTGGAGCATCAATATCACAATACTCATTCCAGAAATTCTCGCACCACTCAACAATCTGCTTATGCGAATACGGAGAACCATCTGGATTGGCACCATATTTCAGCAGAGAAAGAAAATTCTCTTTGTTGAACGGCAGATTTATAGGTGTACTACGTTCCATGCTTCGGATGCTTAACGCCCAGCGCAGGCGCAGCCAGCGCGGAGCGCATTTTGTGTTAATGTTTGAGCGCCAGCGAGTAACACAAAAGGTGCGTAGCGTTGGCTGTCGCTCTGCCGCTGATTGTTATGCACCCCGGATTCATATACTAACCGCGACACATTACCTAAAACTGGAGGTGATCTGCGATACTAGGGGCATTTTACTCCCGCCAAGAAGTGAATTGCACCAATGAAGTATCAACAGATCACCAGAGAAGAAAGATACACGATTGCGGCCTATCGTGCACAAGGTCTTTCCGTCAGCCATATTGCCGAGTTGACTGGACGCCACAGGAGTACTCTCTATAGGGAGTTCCAACGTAACAGCTGCCACCGAACAGATGGCGGTTATAGACCGAGCAAGGCCGACAGTCGTACTCGAGGGCGACGTAGACGATCACGTCGTAATAGGCACTACTCTGAACGCCACTTTAAACTTGTGCGAGCGTTACTTCGGAAAAAGTACAGCCCAGAGCAAATAGTCGGTTATATACGCAGACATAAATTGATGAAACACCGGTTAAGCCACGAAACTATCTACCAGTATATCTGGAGAAATAAGAAGAATGGCGGCAATTTATGGACGCATTTACGCCAAGCCTCAAAGCAGCGTCGAAAGCGCTACAAAGCCTATGACAGCAGGGGGCGACTTGCGGATAAACGGCACATCACAGACCGACCTAAAAGTGTTGAGGGCAGGCGTTACAAGGGCCATTGGGAAATTGACACTGTTCACGGCCGGGGCAGCAACCACTGCATTGTTACATTGCTGGAGCGTAAAACGGGGTTTGTCATGATTGGAAAGCTCAAAAATAAATCAACCTATGAGCTGAACAAAAAAACTGTACGGTTAATTAACCGTGATCCGAGAAATATTAAAACTATAACCGCTGACAATGGTACTGAATTCCACCAATATAAGAAGATTGAAGACTGCTGTGCAGTAAAATTCTATTTTGCCACCCCGTACCACTCCTGGGAGCGAGGAAGCAATGAGCATGTCAATGGATTAATCAGACAATATCTTCCGAAGAATCAAAGCATGGAAGACATTACGCAGCAGCAATGTGACGCTATTGCAATGAAATTAAATAGCCGCCCCAGAAAACGGTTCGGCTACAAAACCCCAGAAGAGATGTACTATGGAAGATAACAGTTATTGTCGCGGTTCAAACTTGATACTAGGCACTTCGGAGTATTTTGTTAGCGTAGAGATCCTCTACAGGGAAAATCATTGTGTAATCATCCCAATTTAGGTTCCCATCCACTATCTCATACTCAAGAAACTTTCTTTCAGACTTATACTGTTCATAGTCTGGATGACCCACAGAAAATATGAATGGTGCAAAATCTACGATCTGCTTGTGGCCATCATTGAAAGTTATTTCAAGAATGTGAGATTTTAGGTGACGGACAGACTCAACCAAAATTTCTGACATTTTTAACTCTCTGCGTGATTACTTTAGGAGCAATAGGCTGCTTTCTCACGAAGTATGAAACCCACTTCTCAACGATTTCATCAGCATATACGTTGACAAATTCTTCAAACTCTTTTCTCTTCTTAGGATCTAAACCCTGCCCTTTATCCTTGATGATAATCTTGCTGATTTTTCCGTGGAAGAAATGAATTTCTGCCTTACTTTCTTTTCCTTCATATTTTGCATGGACGTGAATAGGCTCATGCTCATTGCTATAGAAGAAAAGAGTAATTCCGAGGTATTGATATAGTTTTGGCATCACATTCTCCTTGTGAAGTTTCTACTTGATTGCATAACGCCGCAAGCAAAGGCGAGCTATAGCGAGTCCAGCGCCGAAGGCGCGATTTTGGCTTGCTTTGTTATGCATTTTTATGCTCCAAGTTATTTATTACTTTCTCGTACAGCTCTACCAGGTAAGTTATTGGTAATGAGGTCAGAAATACAACACCACCCTCAATATCGAAACTAATTCTGGCTTGGCCTCCAACCAATTTTATTCTTGCAGAACAGTCATCCGTTGTGGGCCCAAGATTAAGAAAGAATGCATCTTCATTGATCCGACGATTCCTTAATTCTTCAAGCTCGTTCTTCATAGAACATATAAACTGAGGCACATATGCCATTCGATCAACTGGTGTGAGAGAAACGTCTTTATAGAATATTCCCACATCCCTTAACTGCTCATGATCGTTAGTTCCCATTACAAAATGTAAACTGTCTTTTTGACCAATTACTTTCATACGTTTAGTGATGCATAACGCCCGCAACAGGGGCGACCAATGCTATGCACGTTTTGTGCGAAACTGGGAGCGCAGCGACCCGCACAAAACGTGCATAGCGTTGGGCGTCCCGCGGAGGCCCGAAGGGCCGGAGCATCCTGCTTGCGTTTGTTAAGTGTTGTACGTGTAGAAGTGCCACGTGCTCTTGCCGGTGTCGATTGAATCATAGAGTTTTTGAGCCACCTCATTATCTGGAGATGTCACCCATTGCAGCCTTGCCGCACCGTTTTCTTTTGCGAAATCTCGACAATGCTCAATGAGCTTCCGGCCAATACCATTACCTCGACTACCTGGCGACGTATACAGATCATTCAATATAGCGATCTTTGACGTTATTGTTGAGGTATACGTGAAATATACGGTAGCAAAACTAACCACTTTTTCTTCTTCGCGAAATAGAAACTGGCGGCCAAGCTCTGAAGATCCAGTGAATCTTGAAAAGAACTTAAAATTCTTTTCATCACAAACGCCCTGAACTTTATAGAACTCCTGATATGCCCGTATAAGCGGCAAAACTTCTTCCAAATTTTCTTCTGAAACTTGCTCAATCACGTTAATTCCTTGTGACACTTAACGCCCACGGCAGGGGCGGATTACCTTATGCGCGTTTTGCGCGATAATGGGAGCGAAGCGACCGCGCAAAACGTGTATAAGGTAAGCCGTCCCGCGGAGGCCCGAAGGGCCGGAGCTTCATTGCCCGTGTTTGTTAAGTGGGGGGCTAGCACCCGCCATCGCCGCCACCTCCACCGTCTCCCCCACCACCATTACCGCCGCCATCACCCCCGAAATACCCTCCGCTACTGGTACGTTGGTTGACACCAAATTTAACAATAAACCAGAGAATGCTAGATATGAGAAAGCCAGTAAAGATGATTGGTGCAAACACTGAATTGAATGAATAATTAGAGGACAGATCTATAAAGTGCCACGAACCTAAAAGGCCCGCCAGATTGAATAAAAATGACTTCATAGGTACTCCTTTACTCACTTAACGCCGCCGGCAGGGGCAGCTTACCTTGTGCGCGTTTTGCGCGAAAATGGGAGCGCAGCGACCCGCGTAAAACGTGCGCAAGGTAAGCTGTCCCGCGGAGGGCCGCAGGCCCAGAGCAAATTGCCCGGCCTTGTATGGTCAAATTCCCCAAATATTCGATAAAGTGAGGCCCGTAACTTGCCTCCACAAGTTACCGGTGTGGCAGCTCGATGCCTGGCAGGAGCAGGTTCTACCTAGCCCGTTAACAAGCGTGTAGCGCCACACCGACCCTATGTATAACCCGAACAGTCGAATGGGCCTCATGAGCCCGAATGTAGCAAGGATGGGATGATCTCACAATGCGCGAAATAGCTACAAAAGGGGTAAACGTCGGTGCAGATATTGGGAAGGCTTTTCTTGATATCTACATCCACGAGCGAGACCGGTATTGGCAAATTGATAACACCAAAACCGCGATCAATAAATGGATCAAGGCGATACGCCGGTTCAAGGTCGAAAGGGTCGTGCTAGAAGCGACCGGCCGGTATGAACGCCTGTTTTATGAGCAACTCGTTGAAGTTGGCATTCCTGTCGTAATTGTGAATCCGTTAAAGGTGCGACGCTACGCGGGAGCCGCAGGGGTTCTCGCCAAGACAGACAAGGTTGACGCGAAGCTCATCGCAGAGTTTGGTGCAGTGATGCAGCCTAAGGTTATGCCTCCAGAATCAAAAATACAGCGTCAAATCAAAGACTTACTGGTTAGACGGCGGCAGCTTATGACCATGCGCACGATGGAGAAAAACAGAGGAAAGATAATGCCCAAGTGCCTTCAAGCTGATTACCGCCGCCATATTAAATTCCTGGAAAAGGAAATCGAGAGAGTCGACGAAAAGCTCGATAAAGCAATCAAAGCCGAGGAGCTTTGGCGCTCCAAGCGCGAACAGCTCGAATCGGTTCCTGGGGTAGGTAAATTACTGGCGACTACGCTAATAGCGGAACTGCCGGAGCTGGGTAACCTAAGCCCCAAGGAGATCGCAGCGCTCGTCGGCGTAGCACCTTTCAACAGAGATAGTGGGTCTCTCAGGGGGAAGCGTCGAATAAGAGGTGGCAGAGCACCTGTTCGAACGATTCTCTATATGGCCACCCTTTCATCGACGATTCACAATCCGATGATCCGAGAGTTTTATAAGCGGCTCGTGAACCAGGGCAAACATAAAAAAGTCGCCCTGACGGCCTGCATGCGAAAGATGATCGTGATACTAAATGCCATGGTGAGAGACGGTACTTACTGGGGAGAAAGCGACCTCAAGTTGGCAGCTTGACATCACAGTCGCTTGTTAATGTTTGATGACCTGAAAGCAATTTAATACTGAACAATGCCACCAAACCCAACGCCCCGAAAAACTAACATACTGCGAGTGGCACGATTGGCTGTACCATGCCACGCTTTCCCTGGAGCGGCTTACACGCCCAAAAGGAAAACCCCTCTGAACTCCTTCCGCCGCCAGCGCTAACCTTAACGAAGGGAAGCCACTGAAGCCTCTAAAAATCAACCGTCAATCCCTGCTAGCGATACCGTTTCTACAACGCTAGAGGTCGCCGAATCGCTCATCAAGTAAGCTGAACTTTTTAGGCGGCGGCGTGATGAACCTGAACATTAACGCCGCTATAAATTGCGGCTTTGGAGTTGGTTGTTTTGTGGTAGCGTAGCGTAAAACCACAAAACAAGCGACGGAAAAGCCGTCAATTTGATAGCTTTGTTAACTGCTGAGCTTGGATGCACTTTTAACCTCCAAAATGAATGAATTTGCGGTTATGAACCACTCGTACCACGGTACGGTTTGTTTAAAACCATCGAAAGAAAACACACCATCTATGAAATGTGCATGCATGATTTCATCCAATGGAAACTCCGGCTCAGGGTGCTCCTTTGCCGCCTTATCATCATCCCAATACGTAGCTCTTTCTGCGGTTACTCCGAAAATTTCTAGTATTGCTTCGTCAACTCTCCAGTCTTGACCATCAGAACCTGGATGCTCTTTAGAAATAAAAGCACCTTTTATCTCTAAAATCACAGATTCAGATTGACGCTCTATCTTTTCAATTGATGCGTCATGAAATCCTAGCTTGTCAAAATCGGTACTCAATTTCATAGGCAGTTAACGAATTAGATATGCGTCGCCGTTAATAAAATTGGCGGCGCCTTTGCGCAAGCAAAGGTGGTGACAATTTTTAGGCGACGCATCATCGGGTTGTTATGAGTCGCTCGTGGCACGATGTCTGAATTCTCTAAATAACCTGTTTGAGCTTCAGTCTATCATGCTACGGAGGAAGGAGCTGCCAGAGCTAGATTCGCGGCCTTGCTTCGATGCATCTGCGGCGCCGCATCAACTTCGTTATGCGAGCGACGCTGAAGCTTCGAAGCCTACACGAAAGACGAATCGTTGACTACGGATTTTCCCGCCAATACTGTATTTTTATACAGCACCCTATAGCACCCAGTTTTTGTTTATTTTTGGCTCGCACAAACTAGAGCGAGCGAGCTCATAACGCCGAGTTCAGGGGCAGGCTGCAATATGTGCCTTTTGCGCGACAATGGGAGCGCAGCGACCAGCACAAAAGGTGCACAGCGTTGGGCGTCCCGCGGAGGGCCGAAGGCCCGGAGCGAACTGCAGCGCCTTGTTAGGCTTGCGATGTATCATAAGACATTATTGCTACAAGTTTAGAGCCCGGCTGGGTAGAAAGAGTTATTACCCACTGCTCCATTAATTGGTTTCCGCGAAATATTTTGTATGAAGTGGTTTCCAATGGACCAGATTTAGAAACGCTTTCTTTTTTATAACTGAAGCCTGAGCCTTCAGGCGGCAACCATGCCTCCATACTGGCCATAAGTTTCTCTGGGTTACCTTGATGAATAAAAACCGAACACAGCCCCCTATCTTGAACAGCAATAGCGAAATTGCCATGCTCATTTTTGGAAACCCAAGCCTTTCCCTTGTAGCCTTGCAGATATTGGTTAGCCCGCTCACTTTTAACTTCGTTAAAGCCCATTTCTTTGGCTTGGCTTTCTGCTTGAGCTGGCTGTGCACGAGCCACGACACAAGCACCCATATAAAGTTGAATTGGATACGACTTACGAAGAGCCAGTGATTCAGAGCTATCCTGAGACGCTTGCGATACGCAAGAGATAATAGCGATTAATAGAGCCGCAAAATATTTCATCATCTCTCTCATGTTTTAGAGCCTAACGCCGCGCTCAGCCGCGGCTAACTTTGTGCGCTTTATGCGCGATAATGGGAGCGTAGCGACCGCGCATAAAGTGCACAAAGTTAGACGTCGGCCTGCAGCGCATTGTTAACTGTCTGACTCTATTAGTCGTTGGGCCAGCTCGACGGGCTCCACCTCCAAACCGAAAAGATGCGCATCCCAATTCGGGCCGACCAAGTGGCCATCAGTATGCATCCCTCTAAGCCAATTATCGATAAAACTATCCAACCCAATCAAAGATGGTACGGAATCACTCCAAACCTCTTTGCAATGCCTTTTTGCGTAGGACTTATCTGACCAAAATACGTAGACGAGCGTTTCTTCAAACTCATTTGACTCGCTAGTAGCCCAAGTGCCATCTGGGTGTTTAATACCCCATACTTCACCTGACTCTATAACTCTCCGAACAAATCTTTCGTAATTTTCTATTGTCGTAGCTGAATCTTGGAACATAGTTTAATTCATGAGTGACAGTTAACGCCGCCAACAGGGGCGCCCAACGTTGTGCGCCTTTTGCGCAATAATGGGAGCGACAGCGACCGCGCAAAAGGTGCACAGCGTTGGGCGTCCCGCGGAGGGCCAAAGGCCCGGAGCAAACTGCTTGGCCTTGTTATGAGCCGGGGCAACCGAGTGGCTCTCTACTATACCTTTCAAACCCAACTTTGCTCGCCAACTTAAACTCTTGATTTGATATCGATATTAATTGCTGAGTTTTATCTGATCCATCTGGCCACACTAAACTAAGCGTATCTCCTGAAATACTCCATTTTCCACCAGGGCCGGGCTTCTCAACCTCCAGCGAACACGGCACAATTGCAATACAAAAGTTTTCACTCTCTTGGAAGTTAAGTTTAATGTAACCGCTTTTCCCCATATTAAAATACCAAACTCCAAGTATTAGCTCCGACTTAGAGGGTACTGGCACAACGCTGTATTGACTAGTGCAGCCAGTCAGAATTACGACAAGAAAAACTATCACATACTTGATCAAACTTTCGATCTCAGGCTCATAACGCCCACGGCAGGGGCGGCTTACCTTGCGCACGTTTTGCGCGAAAATGGGAGCGAAGCGACCCGCGCTAAACGTGCGCAAGGTAAGCTGTCCCGCGGAGGCCCGAAGGGCCGGAGCTTTACTGCCCGTGCTTGTTATGAGCACTCGATGGCAGCGGACTCGCTGTATGATTGGAACTCGTAATTTAGGAATGAAACGGATCCTTTGTGTTTACAAGAACCAGAAAAATACTCAAATCTTATGGTGATAGCTGTATCTGCGATAGTGCTATCTTGCTCTATATGCGAAGTTGTCAACCATAGAGAGCTAGGTGAAATCAAAGGAAATTCTTCTAGAACATGACTCGGAATTTCAACTTTAACTCCTGACACCTCGATCTTTTCAATCTCCACTGTTGTCTTGTGACTGTAATCTCTAGAGACACTTATTTTAAGTCCAAGCTGAACTTCAGCCAGAGAGTATGGCAACAACCGTTTATAGGTAATCTCTTGCCAATGGTGAAAATCTTCTTGGGATGCAGAAGCAGTACCACTTAGAACTGCTAAAAATAATACGATTATTCTCATTCTTGGCTCTCAAGCTCATAACGAATTAGATATGCGTCGCCGTTAATAAAATTGGCGGCGCCTTTGCGCAAGCAAAGGTGGTGACAATTTTTAGGCGACGCATCATCGGGTTGTTATGAGTCGCTCGTGGCACGATGTCTGAATTCTCTAAATAACCTGTTTGAGCTTCAGTCTATCATGCTACGGAGGAAGGAGCTGCCAGAGCTAGATTCGCGGCCTTGCTTCGATGCATCTGCGGCGCCGCATCAACTTCGTTATGCGAGCGACGCTGAAGCTTCGAAGCCTACACGAAAGACGAATCGTTGACTACGGATTTTCCCGCCAATACTGTATTTTTATACAGCACCCTATAGCACCCAGTTTTTGTTTATTTTTGGCTCGCACAAACTAGAGCGAGCGAGCTCATAACGCCCAGCGCAGGCGCAGCCAGCGCGGAGCGCATTTTGTGTTAATGTTTGAGCGACAGCGAGTAACACAAAAGGTGCGTAGCGTTGGCTGTCGCTCTGCCGCTGTTTGTTAGGCATTTCTTGCCTTAATAGTTGTTGCAATGCTAAGAACTAAAAAAGATAACGACCACAAGAAATATGCAAGGAAATCTGATGGCTTATCGATTGTAAGCTTTGCAGATACTAAAATTGAAAAAAATGCGGCCACCATCAGAGTAATATTTTTTATTTCAAAATTGCTTTTTATCTTTCCGAATGAAAATGCGCACCACAAAAATACTAGGTTATAAAATGGAGATGCTACAAAAAGCAAAAACAGGGCTCCACTAATGCTCGCAAGCTCACTCAACTCCATAGAGGTTATTATGCCTGCCGAAAAAATTGCGGTCATCGACGCCATAACTAAACCAAAGAACCAAATACCATCAAATGGGTAAGTTAAAGACAAGACGTAAAGCCCTATAGCCGATATGTACAATGTTCGAACCATTACGTATGCCTAACAGTTATATCGTGATGATGCCTATATATAGGCACAATATCCATATATAGGAATAAGTGTTCATATTTGGCTACTTATTCCTATATGTGGCCACCTAAATTTCAATGCTAAAATCAACATCTTGGCATTCATTCACTAACCCTTCCTTGATTCTGTGCCCTAGCCCCAACCCTATCGCGACGCCTCTCGTGGTTATCCAGGATCGTGTGCCAGGGCTGTACCTGGCACCGGCAGATTTCAGCAGTTGCTGATATTCACACTCTCTTGCAAATACTTTTACCGCGACCGCATCGGCCCGCCTTCTTGCACTGCGGCTTCTTTCGCTGCTTCCCGGACTCGCTTTCGGGCGCTCATCTACAATCAGCTCAACGGTGGTATATATTTTTGACCCGCAGTCGGATTGCCGATAACGAACAGCGCAAAGTCTTTCCCCGTAGCGTCGTTGATACGCCTTGGAGCCTTTGTCGCCAGGCTTGATTGTCTTGGTAACTTCCATTTGCCCTCCATGGCATGAATGTTTATCAAATCCCGAGCTTGTCCCAGATTTCATCGATCTGCTGTGTCACTTCCGGGTCTTTTACGATCGGGCGCCCCCACTCTCTGGTTGTCTCACCTTCCCATTTGTTGGTCGCATCAAAGCCAATTTTCGAGCCGAGGCCGGAGACCGGAGAGGCGAAATCCAGGTAGTCGATCGGGGTATTCTCCACCATTACCGTATCGCGTGCGGGGTCCATTCTGGTGGTCATGGCCCAGATTACATCTTTCCAATCCCGGGCGTTTACGTCGTCGTCGGTGACGATGACAAATTTGGTGTACATGAACTGTCGCAGAAATGACCAGACCCCCATCATCACCCGTTTGGCGTGGCCGGCGTACTGCTTTTTCATTGTGACAACGGCGAGCCTGTAGGAGCAGCCCTCCGGGGGAAGATAGAAATCGACAATCTCCGGGAATTGCTTGCGCAGTATTGGTACGAAGACCTCATTTAATGCTTCCCCCAGTACGGCGGGTTCATCCGGCGGACGGCCGGTGTAGGTACTGTGATAGATGGGATCTTTGCGGTGGGTGATCTTTTCCACGGTAAAAACCGGGAAGCGATCGACTTCATTGTAATAGCCGGTGTGGTCGCCGTAGGGGCCTTCGTCGGCCATATCGTCCGGGTAGATGTAGCCTTCGAGCACATATTCGGCACTGGCCGGTACCTGCAGGTTACTGAGCCTGGCGTCTGCTACTTCGGTCTTACTGCCGCGCAGGAGTCCGGCAAAGGCGTATTCCGAGAGGGTATCCGGCACCGGGGTGACCGCCCCGAGGATGGTCGCAGGGTCCGCACCCAACGCGACGGCGACCGGGAACGGCTCGCCCGGATACTGCTGCTGCCATTCGCGGAAGTCCAGGGCGCCCCCGCGGTGAGAGAGCCAACGCATGATCAGGCGGTTTTTGCCGATCAGCTGCATGCGGTAGATACCGAGGTTCTGGCGTTTCTTTTCCGGTCCGCGGGTGATCACCAGAGGCCAGGTAACCAGAGGCGCGGCATCCCCGGGCCAACAGGTCTGTATCGGCAGTCTGGTGAGATCAATATCGGCGGTGTCGATTTCAAATTGTTGCGAGTCGGCCTTGCTCACCACCTTGGGCCCCATGTACATGACCTGCTTGAAGATGGGGAGCTTTTGCCAGGCGTCTTTGAAGCCTTCCGGCGGTTGCGGCTCTTTCAGGAACGCGAGCAGCTCGCCCACCTGACGCAGCTCATTGACCGACTCTTTACCCATCCCGAGGGCGACGCGCTCGGGTGTGCCGAACAGGTTGGCGAGGACCGGGGTGTCGTAACCGGTGGGGTTTTCAAACAGCAGAGCGGGACCGCCGGCACGCAATACGCGATCGGCAATTTCGGTCATTTCCAGCACGGGGCTGACAGGGTGTTTGATTCGCTTGAGAAGGCCGCGCTTTTCCAGTAACTGGATAAAGTCGCGCAGGTCTTTGTATTTCATGTTTTACCGGTCGATGACTGTAGGCAACGGCCAGTGTAAAACAGACAGAGAAAAAAATAACGCCGCGCTGGTATCAGGCGCCGTAGAAAGCGGAGGGAGGTGGGGAACAACCCGCAGCGGTTGAGCTGCGGGCTGCCGAACTTCTAAGAGATCTTAGAAGCGGGGGCGACGCGGACGGTCTTCGCGCGGCTTGGCTTCGTTAACACGGATGTTACGGCCAGACAGCGGCTGATCATTCATTTCTTCGATAGCCTTACGCGCTTCGTCGTCGTTCGGCATTTCTACGAAACCAAAACCTTTAGAACGGCCAGTTTCCCGGTCAGTGATTACAGTAGCCCGGGAGATTTCACCGAACGCACCAAATGCTTCGTGCAGTTCGTCAGAGGTTACGCCGTAGGCCAGATTTCCGATATAGATATTCACAAAAAAGTCTCACTAGAGTCAGTGGGCTGTCGAGCAATACACAAATGGCAACCAGCTCCACCGAGTTCACCATTTGAGATTGATCCAGAGTCGCTCGACTTCCCAGCCGCGCGGGATCAATTCGGTCAGTGTTGAAATACTGTTCAACACTTTATTGTTGGCCTTTATATGCCTATCGCAATGCCTTTTCAACTGAATTCGGCGTAATTTCACGCCTGTTTTATCGCATTGCAAAAATTGTCCATTCCATGCAAAAAAGGCCTGCATATTGCGCAGGCCTTTACTCTGTATCGGAATTATTTCCGTTTCATGGACAAGAAGAATTCGTCGTTGGTTTTGAAGTCTTTGAGCTTGTCGATCAGGAATTCGGTGGCGGCGAGATCTTCCATATCGTGCAGCAGCTTGCGCAGGATCCACACCCGCTGCAGCTCCCCTTCCGGCATTAGCAGCTCTTCGCGGCGGGTACCGGAACGACGCACGTTGATTGCGGGGTATACACGTTTTTCAGCGATCTTGCGGTCCAGCTGCAGCTCCATGTTACCGGTGCCCTTGAACTCTTCGAAGATCACTTCGTCCATTTTGGAGCCCGTATCCACCAGGGCGGTAGCGATGATAGACAGGCTGCCGCCTTCTTCAATGTTACGCGCTGCACCAAAGAAGCGCTTGGGCCGCTCCAGGGCGTGGGCATCCACACCACCGGTAAGCACTTTACCGGAGCTCGGCACGGTGGTGTTGTACGCGCGTGCCAGGCGGGTAATGGAGTCCAGCAGGATCACCACGTCTTTCTTGTGTTCGACCAGGCGCTTGGCCTTTTCGATCACCATTTCGGCGACCTGTACGTGGCGCGCCGGCGGCTCGTCAAAGGTGGACGCAACCACTTCACCACGCACGGAGCGCTGCATCTCGGTAACCTCTTCCGGGCGCTCGTCGATCAGCAGTACGATCAGATGACACTCGGGGTTGTTGCGGGTAATGGCCTGGGCCATGTTCTGCAACATGATGGTCTTACCGGCCTTGGGCGGTGCGACGATCAGCCCGCGCTGACCTTTGCCGATGGGGGCTACCAGGTCGATGATGCGGCCGATGAGGTCTTCGGAGGAGCCGTTACCACATTCGAGACCGAGGCGGTCGTTGGGGAACAGCGGGGTGAGGTTTTCGAAAAGAATCTTGTTGCGGGCGTTTTCCGGCTTGTCGAAGTTGATCTCGCTGACTTTCAGCAGGGCAAAGTAGCGTTCACCTTCTTTGGGGGGGCGAATCTTGCCGGAAATGGAGTCGCCGGTACGCAGGTTAAAGCGTCGAATCTGGCTGGGGGATACGTAGATATCATCGGGGCCGGCCAGATAGGAGGAGTCCGCAGACCGCAGGAAACCAAAGCCATCCTGAAGGATTTCCAATACACCTTCGCCATAGATGTCTTCGCCGCTTTTGGCGTGGCGCTTCAGGATATTGAATATGATGTCCTGTTTGCGCGAGCGGGCGACATTCTCGAGTCCCGCGCCCTTGGCAATTTCGATCAGTTCTTCAATGGGTTTGGTTTTTAATTCAGAAAGGTTCATACCAATTGCTTTATTACGGTTTCTTCTGTCGGTTGGCGCGGACGCGCCGGACGTTTCTGCGGAGGGGGTTGAAGTTTCGATGGTGATATTGCCCGGTTCGACATGCCGACGGTTTGACTGACCGCACGCAACTCTTCACAGATAAACGACTCGCTAATACGAATGACCACTCGCAAGGGCACACCGGATGCGGCAGAAGTGCCAGGCGGGGATCGTTCAACTTGAGGAGTTTGCGCCGGAGAGGCTGCGTCAGCAGCGGGGTTGGCGACTTGGCTCAGGTCTGGACTGAACAGTTAATTTGATTACTAGGCAGTATAACCGCAGTTCGGCATCCTGCAAGGCCTAATTCTTATACATTCCGGCCCTTAAAACGGCAGGCGAGGCGCCCAGGGCGCCCCGCTCGCGGAGATCAGATCTGGCTGTCGATGAATTCGGTCAGCTGTGCGCGGGACAGCGCCCCGACCTTGGTGCCTTCCACATTGCCGCCCTTGAACAGCAGCAGGGTGGGGATACCACGCACGTTGTACTTGGCGGCGGCTTCCTTGTTGGCATCCACGTCCACTTTGACGATTTTCAGCTTCTCGCCGTAGTGACCCGCCAGATCTTCCAGCACCGGTGCGATCATCTTGCAGGGGCCACACCATTGTGCCCAGAAGTCCACCAGTACCGGGCCTTCCGCCTTGAGTACTTCAGCTTCAAATTCTGCATCGGTTACGTTGACGATGTTCGCGCTCATAGTGCTTTCCTGTGATTCGGTTTCTTTAGGCCCAGCGGCTGTGCCGGCAGACATGACAGACTGCGCAGGCAATCGTGAAGCGGCCGCGCCGGAAGTCATGATAAGTACCGCCCGCAGGCCCCGCAAGGCAAATGGTCTCGTCGCCACTGGCAATTCGTCCCATTATAAGGGCGTGTTATTGCAGCAGATTGGCATTGCGCTCTATATGAGGGCCGCGGCCGCCATTTCAAGGGCCCGGTTGCACCGGTCACTCTTCCGGCAGAAATCGCTGCAGAATGTCGTCCACATAGTCATAGCCGAAGGGCGTGGTGGCGATGCTGGGCCCCAGAGGGCGGACCAGCTCCATAGCCTGAAGACGGCCCCATTCTCCGGCCAGGCTCTCCAGGGTCAGTCCGGTATAACTGGTATAGGTCTCCGCCGGCACGCCCTCTTCCAGGCGCAGGGCATTCATCAGGAATTCCAGCGGCCGCTCCGGTGACTGCACTTCTTTGACTTTCGGCAAGGGAAAGGCGTTGCCGCCCTCCCCGGTCTCGCACCCCAGTGCCAGATAATGCTGTGGCGCCCGGGTGCGCTGGGTGCGGAGGATGCGGCCGCTTTCGGGAAGAGTAAATTTGCCATGGGCGCCGGCGCCGATGCCAATATAGTCGGCAAACGACCAGTAATTCAGGTTGTGACGGGCGGCGAGCCCGGCGCGACCGTAGGCGGAGACTTCGTAACGCTGGTAGCCCTCGCTGGCGAGATAGGCCCGCCCCGCCCGCTGGATCGCGGCAATCTGTTCCGAGCCCGGGGTGACCGGTGGCGCGGAATAAAAGGCGGTGTTGGGTTCGATGGTGAGCTGGTACCAGGAAATATGCTCGACGCCCAACGCCACCGCTCGCTCCAGATCCCTCAGCGCATCCTGCTCCCCCTGCCCCGGCAGGCCGTGCATCAGGTCGATATTGATATTGTCGAAACCCGCCGCCCGGGCCTGACTGGCGGCAATCCGGGCCTCATCTCCACTATGAATCCGGCCCAGATTCTGCAGCTGCAGCGGGTCGAAGCTCTGTACGCCGATGGACAGACGGTTGACCCCGGCACGGTGATAGCCCGCAAACTTGGCCTGTTCAAAGGTGCCCGGGTTGGCCTCCAGAGTAATTTCAATGCCCTCCTCGAACCCCACCAGCGATTCCGCCAGATCGAGAATCCGGCCGATGGCGAGGGGCGAGAACAGGCTCGGGGTACCGCCGCCGAAGAAGATCGAACCCAGCTTGCGGCCCTGGATCCACGGCAACTGGCTGCGCAGATCGCGCTCCAGCTGATCCACGTATTCCGCTTCCGGCAAATGCCGCTCGCCGGCAGTCTCCCCTTGCGCGTGCTCGATCGAGCCCGCCACACTCTGTTGAGTGCCTGCGGCGAAAACATGAGAGTTGAAATCGCAATAGGGACACTTCCGCACACACCAGGGAATGTGTACATACAAGCTGAGCGGGGGTAATTGCATGGGCAGCGATGCGGCGCTTTGCGGGCTCTTCAACACGGATCAGAACAGCTTCTTGCCGGCATCGGCCTGGTGCTGCTGCGGCAATACCATTTCTCCATGCCACAGCTGCTCGAATTTCCACACTGCCAGAGCACGGTGACTGAGGCGATTTTTCACCTCCCGGGGTAACTGTGCAGAAGTGAGTTTTTCAGACGCCACGTAAAACAGCGGGTCGTAGCCGAACCCCTGATCACCGGCCGGGCGCGTGAGGATTTGTCCGCTCCAGCGGGCAGTACATATCAGGGGCACCGGGTCCTCGGCGCTGCGGACAAATGCCAGCGCGCAGTGAAAGCTCGCACCGCGCTTTTCCATGGGTACGCCGTCCAGCGCTTCGAGCAATTTCTGGTTGTTGTCCGCATCCGAGGCGCCCGCACCGGCATAGCGGGCGGAGTAAATACCCGGAGCACCGTCGAGTACATCCACTGCGAGACCGGAGTCGTCCGCCAACGCCGGGAGGCCGCTGGCTGCGCTGGCGTGACGCGCCTTGATCAGGGCATTCTCGATAAAACTGAGCCCGGTTTCTTCCGCTTCTTCCTGCAAAAAGTCCGACTGCGGCAACACCGCAATCTGCCAGCCGGAAAACAACTGGGAGAACTCTTTCAACTTGCCGGCGTTGCCGCTGGCGAGAACAATTCTATCCATGAATGCTCAGTATGATCGTTGCCGTCAGAGGCCGTCAGTTTTTATGCAACTGGCGACGAAAGGTCAGCTCCTGGGTGCTGCCGTCAGGCATGACCAGGTCAATGTTGAAAGTAAGGCTCTCTTCGTGCTCGAAGCGGAACGGTGCCAGATAGTACACCGCCCCCTGATCGCGAATTTCCTTGAATTCCAGCGCGCGGGATTGTTGAATCAGGTTGGTTGCATTGCCTGAGACCCCAGCGCTGGTACCCTGGGTTTCGCCAACTTTGCTGACGGAGATATTGACGAAGGCGCGGTCCCGGGCGCGCACCAGCTTGTAGTGCTGCGCAATTTCCGGAGAGATAAAGTCGCTGTTGAATACCGAGTAGGAGACCCGGTAATCGCCAAAGACCTTGTGGTTCTCGATGGTTTTCGCACCCTGGGCCGCGGCGGCTGTAGCCCAAAGCAACAGGGCTATGGAAATAAATGCTGCAAAATAACGTTTCACGGCGTTCTCCTGTAGATCGGCTTCTTTGGTTTCTCGGCGGCGCCAGAAACAACCTTCTGCTACCAATATTAGCGAGTCAGATGGTAAATCGCTGTTTCACCGAAGAGATTCGGCAAAAAATCCTTCAATACCCCGGATACTGTGGATTCTGAGACCACCTGGCGATGCAGTATTTTCCAGCGGTGCTGGCGACAGAGCACTTCAAAGTCTCTGAAAGTACAAAAGTGAATATTGGGTGTGTCGTACCATTCGTAGGGTAATAAGTCCGATACCGGCATACGACCGGAAACGGCCAGATGCCAGCGCGCTTTCCACTGACCAAAATTCGGGAAGGTGATAATACACTCCCGCCCTACCCGCAGCATTTCTTCCACAACCAGGTGCGGAAAGCGCAGGGTCTGCAACGCCTGGGTCATCACCACGGTATCAAAACTGTGATCGGCAAAATTTTTCAGACCGTTATCCAGGTTCTGTTCGACGACATTCACACCGCGCTCGACGCACTTCTGGATCTGCTTCGGATCAATTTCCAGGCCGTAACCGCTGACCTGTTTTTCTCTGGTCAACCGCTCAAGCAGGGTGCCATCGCCACAACCAAGGTCGAGCACGCGGGACTTTTCCGGTACCCAGTCGTAGATGATATCCAGGTCCTGACGAATCATTTGGCCACCCCACTGGTAATCTCTGCACTGTGTTCGCGGGCGACATTATTCATATAGGCCGAGAAAAACTTTTCGTAGCGCTCATTGGGTAGCAGAAAGGCGTCGTGCCCCATGGGAGATTCCACCTCTGCGTAAGTCACGGGAATATTTGCGTGCATCAGCGCATCGACAATCTCCCGCGAGCGCTCGGGGGCGAAACGCCAGTCCGAGGTGAACGAAACCAGCATAAATTTGCAACGTGCGTGGGAGAACGCTTCCACCGGGTCATCGTTGTATTCCCGCGCCAGGTCAAAATAATCCAGTGCGCGGGTCATCAGAATGTAGGTGTTCGGATCGAAGCTACCGGAGAAGGTATCGCCCTGATAGCGCAGATAACTCTGCACCTGAAATTCCACCAGTTCTTCGACGCCCTGCTCAAAAGTACCGGAGCGCAGCTCGCGACCAAACTTTTTCCCCAACCCGTCGTCGGACAAATAAGTGATATGTCCGATCATCCGCGCCACCGAGAGACCGTGGCGTGGCAGAGTTTTCTCTTCCAAATAGCGGCCATCGCGAAAATCCGGGTCCGAAGTGATCGCCTGACGGGCGGTTTCGTTGAACGCAATATTTTGTGCGGACAGTTTCATCGCCGAGGCGATTACCACACAGTGACGCAACCGGTCCGGGTACTCCAGGGACCAGCGCATGGCCTGCATTCCACCGAGGCTGCCGCCGACCACTGCAGCCCACTGCTGGATGCCGAGCAAATCCGCCAGTCGCGCCTGACTGTGCACCCAGTCCCGCGCGCGCAGTGGTGGGAAATCCGGGCCCCAGGGTTTACCGGTTTGCGGGTTGACGGAAGATGGGCCGGTGGAACCATGGCAGCCGCCGAGGTTGTTGACCGCGACCACAAAGAATTTGTTGGTGTCGATGGGTTTGCCGGGGCCGATATAGTGATCCCACCAGCCGGGGCGCTTGTCGGTTTCGCTGTGGAAGCCGGCGGCATGGTGGTGGCCGGAGAGCGCGTGGCAGATCAGGACGCCGTTGCTTTTGTCGGCGTTGAGGGTCCCATAGGTTTCATAAACGAGCGTGTATTCGTCGAGTACGCGGCCGCAGGCCAGTTTGAAGGGGCCGGGGAAGGTATGGCTTTTCGGCTCGACGATGCCGACAGAGTTTGCGGGCAATCCTGCCGGTTTTCCTGATTGGGGCGTGTGCGCTTCCGTGGTCAAAATCTTTCGCATGTGGTTACTGGGCGGGGCGCCAAGTTTACGAAAGCTGGGGGCGGGAGTACACCTGTTAACTTTTGTGGTACTTCGTCTTGTGGTATCTCGCCGCCCTGCCACCGGGTACTGCTGCGCGAGACACGAGCTAGGCGCCCCCCCCTCAACCCATCCATGGGGGGTCTTCCGCGAGGTCCCTCTCGCAGACAAAACGTAAGTTTTGGACGCCAAAGGCGCCCGCAGGGTGAGGGCAGGCACTGCCCGAATCAACGTCTCGCGCAGCAGTACCCGGCGTCAGGGCTACCCGCGAGACTTTGCAACAACTTAGGTGGTCGCCGGGGCTTTCAGTGGAGTCACGTTGTTCGCTACCGGCGCCGGTGGAATCGGCTGGGGGGCTGCGTGGGTGTGCCTGAGCAGGTCTTCCAGCGCACCGAGGGCACTGTGGTTGCGCACCAGCTCTTCTTCCAGCGCGCGCAGGTCGGTGCGTTTGCTGCGAGTTTTCTGCTTGAGCTCGGTAAGCTTGATCAGATGGCGGTTCAGCAGGTGTTTCTGGTACTGAACGTGTTGTTTCAGCGGCTCCAGAACCTGTTCGAGCCAGCCGTCCACAGAGGAGATCATCTGGCTGTACATACGCCCCACTTCGTTGGCGAGGGTCGCTACGAAGCGTTCGGTAAGACGGTTGCGACGGGCCAGCAGCAGTTGCGGTGAACGGCGCAGCTGTGCGGCCTGACGGTGCAGGCCGCGCAGGGCAGCGCGGAAGCCGGCAATATCGAAGTGCTGCTCGGCGGAGATGATGTTGTTCAGGGTGGAGCGGTCATAGATCGCGTCCACGAGACGGTTGGCCTGGTCCACTTCCCGTTCCAGATTCCCCAGCTGGTGTTCGACACCGCCCATAAAGCCGTCGATGGCGCGGGCCAGACCGAGGGGAGACCAACGTTCGTTGAGGGCGGCGCGGGTTTCGTCGATCAGCTGCTGCAATTGCTGGCTGGAGACCGGGGCCAGCAGGGAGCCTCGCTGACGGGACAGCATGCGCTGGCTGGATTTCAGGGTCAGCAACTCCTGGTGACAGTACTTGTGCTGTTCCTTGGCGGTGGTATGCAACTGCTTGAGCTCTTCAATCTGATCCGGGCTGGTGGCGCCCTGGCGCTTCAGATGATCGAGGGTTGCGCGGCCGCTGTTGAGACGGCGCTTGAGCAGATCGCGGGTATCCGCCATCAGGGTCAGCGCCTGATGCAGGGAGCGGTGGTTGGCGACCTTGTCGCGGTGCTCGAGCAGACGGTGCACCAGTAGTTGCTCGAAATCGCCAAAACGGCTCTGCTGCAGCATAACCGGATCGCGCTCGGCGCGGGCCAGCAGTGCTTTTTTCGCGGAAACGCCGACCACATTTTCCTGCGGCAGCGCCAGCAGTTTGCTCACTTCCGCGCGCATCTTACGCAGCATCTGATCCGCATCCTCGTCCGGATCGTCCCACAGCACATCGATTTTGTTCAGCAGTGCCATCACCGCGGTACCGCGGTGTTCCTTCAGCGGCACCAGGTGGGTTTCCCACATATTCAGGTCGGTACCGCTGACACCGGCGTCGGCGGAGAGCAGGAAGGCCACGGCCTGGGCACCCGGCAGGGTGGACAGGGTCAGCTCTGGTTCGTTGCCGAGGGCGTTCAGCCCCGGTGTGTCAATAATCCGCAGGCCCTGGGCCAGCAGCGGGTGCGGCAGGGAAATCAGCGCGTAGCGCCAGGCCGGGATCTGGACCAGGTTGCCGTTTCCATCCAGGTGGCGACGGTCGAAGCCGTAGCGGGCGGCCTCTTCCGGGGTGACCGCTTTGGTGGCGGCGACCTTCATCAGCGCGTCGCGGGTGGCCTCCGCATCGTCTGGGTCGAAATCAAAGTTGACCCATTTCTGCGGAATCCGCCGGAAACTCTCCAGACTGGTGTTGGTGGCCAGGGTCTCGATGGGCAGCAGGCGTACCGAGGCCTGTTCGGTGCCATCACTGAAAATTTCCGTGGGGCACATGGTGGTGCGACCGGGGCGCGACGGCAGCAGCCGCTTGCCGTAGGTGTGGGACAGCAGTGCGTTGATCAGCTCGGTCTTGCCGCGGGAAAACTCACCAACCAGGGCGACGGTGAACTGGTCTTCCACCAGCAGCTGGCGCGCCTGCTGAACGACCTGGCGGGCACCGGCGGAGTTGGGGAAGTGTTCTTCCAGCCAGTGGCTGAATTGACTGAACTGGGTGTCCAGCCCCTTCTTCCAACGGTCGTAATCGGCAATATGCTGGCGCAAGGTCGCTTCTTCCATGTTTAGTGTTCTTATTGAGTACTACTTACGGATTTAGCTGCCATTCTCCAGCAAGCCGCCATGGAGTTAAACCCTGACACCACAATTTCGCGAACTGGCGCGAACTGGATAGACAGAGAAAGAAGAAATAAAGAAGGGGAGTGAGCGGGAAGCGAAAAAGATGACAGTTAAGACAGTTCTGAGGAGTGCGATAAGAATCGCTGCAGAGCGTAGCGAGCAGGCCTGTGGTGGATTCGTCGGAGCGCATTGAGCGGAATGTACACGCAGTACATGAGCACCAATAGCACCGCCGGATTCGCCACAGGCTTGCGCAGTAGCTCTGCGGTGATTCTTAGAAGGGGATGTGCCAGAACAGGTTATACACCAACTGCGGCATATTCGCGCTCTGCGCGAATCCCACCAGCAACTTATCCACAACCGTCAGCAGGATAAACACAAAAATCGGGCTGATATCGATCACCCCCAACGGTGGAATCACCTTGCGCACCGGCGCGTAAACCGGCTCCAGCAACTGGCGCAGCAGTATCAGTGCCGGGTGGGAGCTCTGTGGTGCGATCCAGCTGACCACGATGGAAATCAGCATACCCACAAACAGGATGGCAATCAGCGTCATCAACACGCCAAGGAAGGCCCACAACAGTGCGCTCAGGGGATTGAGCATTCCAGCACCGGCCAGGAAGCCGGCGCCGATAATCATGACCCAGGCCACCAGCAGTGCCAGCACCAGGGAGGCCATATCGATACCAAACAGGCCCGGTACGATTTTGCGCAGTGGGCGCAGCAGCGGGTTAGTGACTTTGACAATGCCCTGAGAAATCGGATTGTAAAAATCCGCCCGCGCCAGCTGCAGCATAAAGCGCAGCAGCACCGCAAACAGAAACAGGATACCGATGGTGGCGAGAATAAATACGCCGATGTTGCTGAAGGTGTTGACCATCAAAAGTCCTTTCTTTGCAGTCTGTTATTTGTCGAGTTCGTTGGCCATCTCCGCGGCACGCGCCGCGCAATCGCCCATGGCCTGCTCCACCAGTTGTGGCAGGCCACCCTCCTGAAACCGTTTGATTGCACGCTCGGTGGTGCCATTGGGCGACATGACATTGCGCTTGAGTTGCGCCACATCCACATCCGCGGCCACCGCAAGTTTCGCCGCGCCCAGTGCGGTTTGCAAGGTAAGGCGTTCGGCATCCGCCCGATCCATGCCAGCCTTCTCTGCCGCATCGATCATGGATTCCATAAACTGAAAATAGTACGCCGGGCCGGAGCCGGATACCGCGATCACCTGGTCAATGCCGGATTCCTGCTCCACCCACAGAGCGATGCCCACCGCATCCGCCATCTGGGTGGCCACCGATTTGTGTTCGTCGGTAACGCCATCGCCGGCGTACAGGCCGGTCACACCGGTACCCACAAGCGCGGGTGTATTGGGCATGGCGCGCACGATGGGCACCCCGGCACCCAGCCAGCGTTGGTAAGCCGCCAGTGGAATACCTGCGGCCAGAGTGATCACCAGAGGTTTGCGGGCGCTCACTTCTTTGGCAATGGTCTCACACAGTGCCTTCATCATCTGCGGCTTGACCGACAGCACGATGACATCCGCGTCCTTGATCGCGCTCAGGTTGTCGGTACTGCCGTGTACGCCGGTGCGCTTGCAGAAAGCCTTCAGCTTCTGCTCGTCGCGACCAGTGGCAACAATCCGGTCCGCTGGGTAGCCACTGGCCACCATTCCACCAATGACCGCACCCGCCATATTGCCGGCGCCGCCGATAAAGACCATTTTGTGATCAGACATAAAATCCTCTGAATCCTGTTCCGTCATCGTTTCCGTGAACCAAAGATATCGGTGCCAATACGCACAATGGTGGCACCACTGAAGATGGCCGCTTCCATATCGCCGGACATACCCATGGACAGTGTGTCCAGCGGCTGCTCCGGCAGCTGCGTCCTAAGGTCTTTCAGCAACTCCGCCAGCTGCAGAAACGGCGTGCGCTGGTCGTCATTAGCAGCGCGGGGGGCGGGGATCGCCATCAGTCCGCGCAGTTGCAGGTTGGGCAGCACCGCCACGGCAGCCGCCAGCTCCGCCAGCTTCTCCGGGCTGACGCCGGATTTACTGTCCTCGTCATCAATATTTACTTGCAGACACACATTCAGCGGCGGCAGATCCGGCGGGCGCTGTTCCGACAATCGCCGTGCAATTTTTAGCCGATCCAGCGAGTGCAGCCAGTGAAAGTGCTCCGCCACATCCCGGGTTTTGTTGGATTGCAGCGGGCCAATGAAGTGCCAGGTGATCTCGCAGCCTTCCAGCGCCTCCTGTTTCTCCAGCGCCTCCTGCAGATAGTTTTCCCCAAAGTGGCGCTGCCCCGCGTTATACGCCACTCGCAGGTCTTCCGCCGGGCGGGTTTTCGATACCGCCAGCAGAGTGACGGTATCGGCTTGCCGGTCACAACTATCACAGGCTGTGACGATCCGCTCAGTGACGGAATTGAGGTTTTCGGGGATAGACCCTTTGCGCATATACTGGCACCCAACTTTTGCTCGGCGGGCATTCTATGCGCTCATTGCCCGCACGTCATATTGACGGTCCTATCAACAGAGCAGCGTAAGAGAAGAATAAAGGGTAGCAGTATGGACATTACAGAACTCCTCGCCTTCAGCGCCAAACAGAACGCCTCCGACTTGCACCTCTCTGCGGGCCTGCCGCCGATGATCCGGGTCGACGGCGACGTGCGCCGTATCAACCTGCCGCCCATGGAGCACAAGCAGGTGCACGGCCTGATCTACGAGATCATGAACGACAAGCAGCGCAAGGACTACGAAGAGTTCCTGGAGACCGACTTCTCTTTCGAAGTCCCCGGTGTGGCCCGCTTCCGTGTGAACGCGTTCAACCACAACCGCGGTGCCGGCGCCGTATTCCGGACCATTCCCTCCAAGGTACTCACCATGGAAGATCTGGGCATGGGACAGGTGTTCAAGCAGATCTCCGACACCCCCAGAGGCCTGGTGCTGGTGACCGGCCCCACCGGCTCCGGTAAGTCCACCTCGCTCGCGGCCATGATCGACTACATCA
Source organism: Microbulbifer elongatus (assembly GCF_021165935.1). Lineage (NCBI taxonomy): Bacteria > Pseudomonadati > Pseudomonadota > Gammaproteobacteria > Cellvibrionales > Microbulbiferaceae > Microbulbifer > Microbulbifer elongatus. The sequence continues at coordinate 584,172 of NZ_CP088953.1, forward strand.
ACGACAACAAGTACGAGCACATCCTCACCGTCGAGGACCCGATCGAATTCGTGCACGAATCCAAGAAGTGCCTGGTCAACCAGCGGGAAGTCCACCGCGACACCCACGGCTTCGCCGAAGCCCTGCGCTCGGCGCTGCGGGAAGACCCGGACATCATCCTCGTGGGTGAGATGCGGGACCTCGAGACCATCCGCCTGGCACTGACCGCCGCGGAAACCGGCCACCTGGTATTCGGCACACTGCACACCACCTCCGCCGCCAAGACCATCGACCGTGTTGTCGACGTGTTCCCCGCGGAAGAAAAAGCCATGGTGCGCTCCATGCTGTCGGAATCCCTGCAGGCGGTCATCTCCCAGACCCTGCTCAAGCGCAACGGCGGCGGCCGTGTCGCCGCCCACGAAATCATGCGCGGCACCCCGGCGATCCGGAACCTGATCCGTGAGGACAAGATCGCGCAGATGTACTCCGCCATCCAGACCGGCGCCAACGTGGGCATGCAGACCATGGACCAGTGCCTGCAGGACCTGGTCGAGAAGCGCATCATCAGCCGCGAAGTGGCGCGTGAGAAAGCAAAAATGCCGGAGAATTTCTAAACCTCCGCAAGCTGGATCCCGGTTCAAGGCCGGGATGACGAAGCCTGGTCATCCCGGACTCGATCCGGGATCCAGTGCTACGAAGTAACCACATACGATTCGAAGAAAACGACTAGCCCAGGCGGTAAATAACAAATGGAAATCGAACGACTCCTACAACTGGTCACCGAAAAAGGCGCGTCTGACCTGTTCATCACCGCCGGTGTACCCGCGTCCATCAAACTGCACGGCAAGATCGTCCCGGTCACCACCAGCCCGCTGACCCCGGAAAAAGCCCGGGAAATGGTGATCGGCATCATGAACGACCGCCAGAAAAAAGAGTTCGTTGAAAACAAAGAACTCAATTTCGCCATCTCCCTGCGCAACGTCGGCCGCTTCCGGGTATCCGCCTTCTTCCAGCGCAACCTGGTGGGCATGGTACTGCGTCGTATCGAGACCAAGATCCCCACCATCGACGGACTCGGCCTGCCGGAGCAGCTCAAAGAGCTGGCCATGACCAAGCGCGGCCTGATCATCTTTGTGGGTGCGACCGGTACCGGTAAATCCACCTCGTTGGCCTCCATGATCGGCCACCGCAACGAGAACTCGAAGGGTCACATCATCTCCATCGAGGACCCCATCGAATTTATCCACCAGCACCGCGGCTGCATCGTCACCCAGCGGGAAGTCGGCCTGGATACCGACTCCTTCGAGACCGCCCTGAAAAACACCCTGCGTCAGGCACCCGACGTGATCCTGATTGGTGAGGTGCGTTCCCGCGAAACCATGGACCACGCCATCGCCTTCGCCGAAACCGGCCACCTGTGCCTGTGTACCCTGCACGCCAACAACGCCAACCAGGCGCTGGACCGGATCATCCACTTCTTCCCGGCGGACCGTCATCAGCAACTGTGGATGGACCTGTCCCTGAACCTGCAGGCGATGGTCGCCCAGCAGCTGGTCCCCACTCCGGACGGCGACGGCCGCCGCGCCTGTCTCGAGATCATGATCAACACCCCGCTGATGTCGGACCTGATCCGCAAGGGCGAGGTGCACAAAATGAAGGAGCTGATGAAACGCTCCACCGAGCAGGGTATGCAGACCTTCGACCAGGCCCTGTACGAACTCTACGACCGCGGCGAAATCACCTACGAAGACGCCCTCGCCCACGCGGACTCCGCCAACGACCTGCGCCTGATGATCAAGCTCAAGTCCGAATCCGACGCCGAGTACCTCAACAGCGCCGCCGAGGGACTGAGCCTCGCCAGCGACACCGATACCGGCAGCGGCCCGCAGATCTATTGATCGATCCCCCGAAGAGGTACCGCTTTGACACTACTGAGTGCCCTCGCCCTGTTCAGCGCCATGGTCGTGCTGGCTGCCATTCCCGGTCCCGGGATCTTTGCGGTGATGGCGCGCTCGGCCAGTGGTGGCATGCCGCACGGTATGGCAACCTCCGCTGGTATCGTACTGGGTGACTATATTTTTATTGCGCTGTGCCTTTCGGGCCTCGCCTATGTCGCGGATATGATGGGGAGTGTATTTACCACCATCCAGTATCTCGGCGCGGCCTACCTGATCTGGCTGGGGGTTAGCCTGCTGCGGGCGCGGTCTACAAAGGCCAGGGTCGCGCCCACGTCGACAAACTCACTGGCCTCCAGTGTGTTGATCGGGCTGACCATCACCCTCGGGAATCCCAAAGCGATTCTCTTCTACCTCAGCTTCTTTCCCGCGTTTCTGCCGCTGGCGGAAATCACGCTTACCGATATGGTGATCATTTTTGCCATCACGACAGTCAGTGTGGTCGGCGTCATGCTGATATACGCGTGGATCACGGTACACGCACACTCTCGCGTACAGCAGCGCGGTGCAGGAAAGGCGCTCAATAAGGTGGGTGGAGTTTTACTGGTGGGCAGTGGCCTGTGGATGGTATTGCGCAGCCTGTAGACCGATACCGACAGCACCCGCTTATATCAGACCATTTCTTCCAGCAGGGCTTTCACCGGCCCGAGCAGACGACGGGATACCGGCGGTGTCTGCTCGGTGCCACTGAGCGTGACCACCGTTCCCGATGCCTGCTTGCGCAGACCGGTAATATACGCCACTGCAACAATCGCGCCGCGATGTACCCGCACAAAACGCTCGCCGAATTCAGCTTCCAGTTCCTTGAGGGATTCATCCAGCACCGTTTCGCCACCAGAGTGATGGGCGATGACGTACTTGTCTTCGGCGATAAAGCAGCGGATATCGTCCACATCAACCAGCTGCACACCGCGGCGGCTCACCGCCTTGATCTGGCGGCGGCCACTACTTGCGGGTGATGGTTTTGGTTCGGCTTGCAGGAGTTGCGGTTTGCTCAGTCTTCGCGCCTGGGCAATCGCCTGTGCCAGTTGCTCCACATTGACGGGCTTGAGCAGGTAACCCGATGGAGCAACCGCAAAGGCAGGGAGCGCAAACTCGTCGTGGGCGGTGCAGAATATGATCGCAGGCGGGTTGGGTCGGTTGGTGATTTGGGTGGCGAGTTGGAGCCCGTTTTCTCCGGGCATTTCGATATCCAGTAACAACAGGTCCGGGTCGAGTGAATCCAGCTGTTGTAACGCGCTTTCCCCATCGGCAGCTTCTCCCAGCAGTTGGCAACCATGAATAGTCTGCAACTGTCGGGCCAATCTGGCCCGTGCCAGCGGCTCGTCGTCGACGATCAACACACCCAGCGGGCGTTCAGAGGTACTCATTCGACCACCTCGGTAACGACTCCGCCGGAAGGCACTGCTACTGGCTCAGTTGTTCTGGCTTCTGCACGGGCGCTTAACGGCAGCCGTATTTCTACGACATATTTTCTACCTCGCTCCCCTTCGCACTCTTGTGCAGTAAAGCGAAAGCGGTCTCCGTAAAACGCACTGAGACGCTGGCGAATATTTTCCATCGCCATACCGTTGCCCACATGGGCCAAACGGTTTTTTTCCGCCTCAGTTTCTGCTTCAAAATCTGCAACAGGATTATGAATCGACAATAGCAGTTCGCGGGACGCTCTGCCAATGACATTTTGACGACGGCGAAATTTACTCGGCACGGTGATTTCACCAATAGAAATTTCGATAGTGCCGCCGCGGCGCAACCGCGCCACACCGTGCAGCACGGCGTTTTCCAGCAGGGGCTGCAACAGCATCGACGGGATCTCGGCGGGCCCCGACAATGGCTCTACATTCCACGATTGATGCAGGCGATCCCCGAGACGCAGGGATTCAATTTCCAGATAGTGTTTCGCCAACGCAATTTCCTGCTCCAGCGGCACCATTTTTGAGTCCGCCAGAGAGGCGCGGAACAGGGCGGACAGATCTTCCACCAACTTCTCCGCACGCGCCGGATCCACCGCGATCAGACTGGCGAGGCTGTTCATACTGTTGAACAGAAAGTGCGGGCGGATGCGGGACTGCAGCGCCTCGATACGCGCTCCCAGCTCCGCCTGTTGCTGGTTGTGCAACTGCTGCTGCACATAGGCGTAACGCAGCACTACCCCCGCGCAGATGGCACCGACCAGGAAATTGGCCAGTAGCGACAGCCAGTCAATCGGGCCACCAAGCATATCCGCCGCCCACCAGTGCTGCGCCACAAGCACCCCCAGCAGAACCGCAAGCACCGTCGAGTAACTGAGCGCTGCGGCAAGGTTGTGGGACAGGCGGGCGAGAAAGGGGCGCATTCGGCACAGGATGGCGGCAGACGGCAGTATCGCCCACTGCACGGTCAGGGACACCAGGCCCAGGCGCTGCCAGTTGAAGGGCGCCAGCCCGTCGGTGCCAAGCACCAGCACCAGCGCCAACAGCTCACCCATCAGCACCAGAGCGGCGACACCGGTCACGCTACACAGATTGGGGAGGAAATGGGGCGAGTCGTGGAGAGAGTGGTCATCCACGGCATTGCCAAAGCGCGGGCGCGCAGAATCTTTGCCATCGGGGGCAATTTCGCGAACTTGCTGCGCTATAATGCCCGCCGCTTGCGCGGGCCGGGAAGATGTCATACCACGTTATCTTTATTCTGGACCTGCCAATTAGGCAAAGAAGATACCGCCATCCCGGATCGACTTCCACATCACCATTCACAAACCCAATCCACTTTCGACCAGAGGCAGCATGAGCAACGATAACTCCTCCGCAAACAATGGACAGAACCCGGCAGCCAAGCTGTGGGGCGGCCGCTTCAGTGAAGCCACCGATGCGTTCGTGGAGCGCTTTACCGCCTCGGTGATGTTCGATCAGCGCATGGCACTGGAAGACATTCAGGGCTCTCTGGCCCATGCGCAGATGCTGTCGGAAGTGGGTGTACTGACCGCGGACGAGTTCAAGCAGATCGAGGGCGGCCTCAAAGCCATCGCCGAGGAGATCAAGGCCGGCGAATTCCCCTGGTCAGTGGCGCTGGAAGACGTGCACATGAACATCGAAGCACGCCTGACCGACCGCATCGGCGCCACCGGCAAGAAGCTGCACACCGGCCGCTCCCGCAACGACCAGGTGGCCACCGACATCCGCCTGTGGCTGCGCAACCGCATTGACCAGATAGCCTCTGAGCTGACGCGGTTACAGACCGGCCTGGTCGATCTGGCCGAAAAAGAGGCCGACACCATCATGCCGGGCTTCACCCACCTGCAATCCGCCCAGCCGGTCACCTTCGGCCACCACCTGCTGGCGTGGAACGAGATGCTGACCCGGGATTACGAGCGCCTGATGGACTGCCGCAAGCGCGTAAACCGCTCACCTTTAGGTGCAGCCGCACTGGCCGGTACCAGCTACCCGATCAATCGCGCGCGCACCGCCGAACTGCTGGGCTTTGATGCGCCCACCGAAAACTCGCTGGATTCCGTGAGCGATCGTGACTTCGCCATCGAATTCTGTGCCTTCAGCGCCCTGCTGCTGACGCATCTCTCCCGTGCCAGTGAGGAGCTGGTGCTGTGGACTTCCAGCCAGTTCGACTTTATCGACCTGCCGGATCGCTTCTGCACCGGCTCTTCCATCATGCCGCAGAAGAAAAACCCGGACGTCCCGGAGCTGGTACGCGGCAAGACCGGCCGCGTGAACGGCCACCTGATTTCCCTGCTGACCCTGATGAAAAGCCAGCCACTGGCCTACAACAAGGACAACCAGGAAGACAAGGAACCGCTGTTCGACGCCGCCGACACCGCACTGGACTGCCTGCGCGCCTTCGCGGACATGGCGCCGGCACTGAAGCCAAAGAAAGAAAATATGCTCGCCGCCGCGGCCAAGGGTTTCTCCACTGCCACCGATCTGGCGGATTACCTGGTACGCAAGGGCGTGGCCTTCCGCGATGCCCACGAGATCGTCGGTCAGTCCGTGGCATTTGCCATTGAGAAAGACTGCGATCTGGCGGACCTCAGCCTGGAAGAATTGCAGAAGTTTTCCGATGTGATTGGGGAAGACGTGTTTGACGTGCTGACCCTGGAAGGCTCCGTGGCCGCCCGGGATCATATTGGCGGCACCGCGCCCAATCAGGTGCGTGCGGCCTGCGAGCGTGCGCGCAAGTTGCTTGCCTCGCGCTAAGTTTTCTTGGTTTAGGCCGGGCCACGCCCGGCTGCGTGGCGAAAGCCACGCGCTGGATCCCGGCTCAAGGCCGGGATGACGAGTGAAACCTTATAGCCCCAGGGAAACCGCACTCCCCTGCTGTTCGGTCAGCACTCGATCCAACAGCGTCGGCAGGTCTTCGCCGGTGGTTGTGCATTTCCAGCCGGGCATTTCGAATTTCAGGTGGTAACCGCCGGAGCGCGCCGCCACCCACAGCTCCTGCACCGCGCTCTGGCGCGAGAGGATGACCTGGGTGCCATTGTCCTCCAGGGTGATGGTCAACACCGAGTCCGATCGCTCGTAATCCATATCCACATCGCAGTTGTCGAGGGCGTCTTCGACGGCAATCAGGGTTTCTTCGATGGCGGCGTTGTACGCGGGCTGGGAATCGGCCTGGGTCATGGGTGGTTACTACTGTTACTGTGTTTTTGGGAAGCTCGGGTCGCTATACTAGCAGGCTTTTCCGGTCTTCTCGTCCCGCTTGCACGGGGCAGGTACACTCAAGGCAACCCCGATGCGCACACCCCTGCTCTCCCTGGTCACCCTCTCCGCCATCACCCTGGCGCTGAGCGCCTGCGGCCAAAAGGGGCCGCTCTACCTGCCACAGGATCCCGCGGCCCCCTCCGCTGGCACCACTGGCACTGTTCACAGCCAGACCACGCCAGCGCAGCAAAACAGCCAGACCGGAACAGAAACCGAATCGAACACTGATCGACAAACCGAGCAACACACGGAAGCAGAAGCAGTATCCAAATGAGTGAATTCTCTTATCAGCAGGGAAGCCTGTGGGCCGAGGGCGTGAGCCTGGAGCAGATCGCCGAACAGTTCGGCACTCCCACATATGTCTACAGCCGCGCCCACTACGAGCGCCAGTATCGGGCCTACGCCGATGCGCTGGGGGACCACCCCGGGCTGATCTGCTACGCCATCAAGGCCAACAGTAACCTCGGTATTCTGTCGGTACTGGCGCAACTGGGGGCGGGTTTCGATATTGTCTCCGCCGGTGAGCTGGAGCGGGTATTGATGGCCGGTGGCGACCCGGGCAAGGTGGTGTTTTCCGGCGTGGGCAAGACTGCCGAGGAGATGCGCCGCGCCCTGTCCGTCGGCGTACACTGTTTCAATGTGGAATCCGAAGGCGAGCTGGACCGCCTGGAAGCGGTGGCCGCCGAGATGGGAGTCAGCGCCCCGGTTTCCCTGCGGGTGAACCCGGATGTGGACGCCAAGACCCACCCGTATATCTCCACCGGCCTGAAAGAGAACAAGTTCGGCATCGCCATCGAGCGTGCGCCTGCGGTGTACGCGCGCATTGCCGACTCGCAAAGCCTCAATGCAGTGGGCGTGGACTGCCACATCGGCTCCCAGCTCACCGAGATTTCTCCCTTCCTCGACGCCCTTGAGCGCCTGCTGGCGTTGATCGATGAGCTGGCCGAAGACGGCACCAAACTCAAGCATCTGGATCTGGGCGGCGGCCTGGGTGTGCGTTACCGCGGTGAAGAACCGCCGGAAGTGAGCGATTACCTCGGTGCGGTGAAAGAAAAACTTGCCGGCCGCGACCTGGGTCTGGTACTGGAGCCGGGCCGCTCCATTGCCGCCAATGGTGGCGCCCTGCTGACCCGGGTGGAATACCTGAAACGCACCGATGAGCACAACTTTGCCATCGTCGACGCCGCCATGAACGACAACCTGCGCCCGGCGCTGTACCAGGCGTGGCAGGATATTGTCGCGGTGACTCCGTCCAACGGCGAGACGGAAAGCTGGGATATTGTCGGCCCGGTGTGCGAGACCGGCGATTTCCTCGGCAAACACCGCCCGCTGGCACTGGAGCAGGGCCAACTGCTGGCCATGCTGTCGGCCGGCGCCTATGGCTTTACCATGAGCTCGAACTACAACTCTCGTACCCGCGCTGCGGAGGTACTTGTGGATGGGGACAAGACGTACCTGGTGCGCGCGCGGGAAACCCTCGCGGACCTGGTACGGGGTGAGACGACGGTGCCGGCGAAGGATTGATCATTAATAGTGGGAGTGTCACAGGCCCCACCTGGTAGCACTGGATTCCGGCCTGCGCCGGAATGACAACACCCAGCGTCATCCCGGCGGCGTCATGCCGGATTTGATCCGGTACGGGATCCAGACACGGAAGAGAAACAGAATGCGGCTTAAATTCACCAAAATGCACGGCCTTGGCAACGACTTTGTCATGGTCGACGGGATCACCCAGCGGGTGAAACTGTCGCCAGAAAAAGTCCGTCAGATCGCCGACCGCCACACCGGCATCGGCTGCGATCAGCTGTTGCTGGTGGAGGCCCCGCGCAATCCCGACGTGGACTTCCGCTACCGCATCTATAACGCCGATGGCAGTGAAGTGGAGAACTGTGGCAACGGCGCGCGCTGTTTCGCGCGCTTTGTGCGCGACCGCCGCCTCACCAGCAAAGAACAGATCCTGGTGGAAACCGCAGCCGGTGTCCTCGAGCTGAAGGTACGGGAGAAAGACCAGGTCAGCGTGGATATGGGTGAGCCAGTTCTGGAACCGGCAAAGATTCCCTTTCAGGCGGACATCCAGGCGGAGACCTACCCGCTGGACGTGGAAGGTGAAACCTACACCGTCGGCGCTGTCTCCATGGGCAACCCCCACGCGGTGCTGCTGGTGGATGATGTCACCAAGGCGCCGGTGGAAACCCTCGGTGCGGCCATCGAGTGCCACCCGCGCTTTCCCGCCCGGGTGAATGTGGGCTTCCTGCAGATCGAGGCCCGCGGCAAGGCGCGTCTGCGGGTGTTTGAACGGGGTGTGGGCGAGACCCGCGCCTGCGGTACCGGTGCCTGTGCGGCCATGGTATCCGCGCGCCTGCGCGGCCTGGTGGACGAAGAGCTGCAGATCACCCTGCCCGGGGGCACCCTGACGATCCACTGGCCGGGACCCGGCGAGCCGGTTACCATGACCGGGCCCACGGCGGCGGTGTATCACGGACAGATCGTGCTCTGAGGCCCTGCTTGCCCTCAGCGCCCCGAGCACAACCCGATAAAAACCAGAAAACGACCCGGACCATGACCGATCATAGCGACGCTCCTCTGCTCGACAGCGAAGTCGAGGCCAACCTGGACCGCCAGGAAGCCGCCGACAGCGAAAACCAGCGCAACAAAAAGCTGTTGTCGCGGCAGGTGGCCCGCTACCTGATCCAGAACCCCACCTTCTTTGCCGAAAATATGGAACTGCTGGAGACGATCCAGCTGCCCAGAGAGTCCGGCAAAACCGTGTCGCTGATGACACACCAGACCAACCTGCTGCGCGAACGCAATATCGAGATGCGCCAGCGCCTCGACCAGCTGTTGCAGGCGGCACGGGAAAACGATCAGCTGTTCAGTCACAGCCGTCAGCTGGTGCTGGCGCTGCTGGAGGCGTGCACGGTGGCAGAGGCCGGGGAAGCACTGCTGAAAAGTTTCAAAGAAGACTTCCAGGTGGAAACCACGGCACTGACGGTATTCGGGCCCCTGCCCGGCTCCGCCAGCAGACTCGGCGCCGTCCGCAGCAGCAGCCGCGCCAGTGCGGAAAATGCCATCGGCTCCATTCTGCGTAACGGCCGCACCGTGTGCGGTACGCTGCGCCCCTCGGAAACCGCCTACCTGTTTGGGGATGCCGCCGACAAGGTCGCGTCCGCGGCCGTGGTGCCGCTGGCGGACCAGCTGGGTATCCTGGCGGTCGGCTCCAGCGATCCCAATCACTACCGCTCCAGCCTCGGCACCATGTTCCTGTCGTATATCGGTGAGGTGCTCGAACGACTGTTGCCGGACCTGCTGTCACGCAGCTGATCCCGTTCGGTCTTTATCGTCAGGCTTGAGAGTGCACCCTGGAATCGGGTTTCGGGGAGGGAACTGGACCCCGGCATTCGCCGGGGTGACGGATTGCATCGCCAGGCAGCGCTCCGCGCGGAGCGCTATCCCTTGATTTTTTCGCCCTGCCGGCGGAGCCGGCACCCAGTGTTTTCCTTCGTTCAGCGCGCCTAGTCGTTCGCGACTAGATAGGCCGGCTGCCGTACTTCGGCTGCGGCTTGCGCGGAGGGTCTGCAGTTACATCCGGCGCCACCTCATCGATGGCACCACCTCTGGCGAGAAAAGCCTCGACTTCGGCACTCAGTTGGCTGCGGGCCCGCTGGCGGGAGGAAAGCGTGCGCTCTTCTGCAAAATCCTCGGTGTCTTTCGCTCGAGCACTGGATTGGTCGTCTTTCATGTCATTTACCCTGTAACTTGATACCCCTTGTTACAGAGGGAATACCCCTGCTGCCACAGCAAGCCTCTGGCGAACGTCCTGTTCCACCGGCGGGTCTTTCACTTTTCACAGTTGCTAACACATCAGCCACCGCGAAAACGGCAAATAAAATCCGCCGGGCAGAAGATTTCCTGCGGCGAAATATTTATAGGCAGTGTCCAACCAGCCTGCCAGAAAAGGTTCCCAATTCCGGTAGAGTTTTTTTGTGCGGTTTTTGCCCGATTTATTGCTGTTGGTTATGCTTTTTTGGGCGCCACACTTATGACGTCACACTCGAGGCAGAGAGGCTTTTCGCGCCTTAAAACCTGAGTCCACCGAGCGATTTATTCCGGGCACAAAAAAGCCCCGCAGAGCGGGGCCAAGGGCCTGTTCACTCTAAATTTGATGGTCGCGACGAAAACCGTTTTTTCGCAAAGCCAGGCGCAGTGAGCGCGGTGTGGTTATTCCACATAAGCGAACTGCAACGCTGCATTGCGGAAAAACGGTTTCGTCCCTCCGGGTTGCGCCCCAAACTGGGCCACCCAGCGTTGCTCGTCGTTCATTTAGCTCGCTAAACATCTCTCCTCACGCCTTGCTTGGCCCAGTTTGGGGCGGCAACGCGGCTATCAAATTTAGAATGAACAGGCCCTAGACACTGTGTCCGATTCTTTGATCAGACCGCTTCGCTGCCGGTTTCCCCGGTACGAATACGGATAACTTCTTCGAGCGCAGTGATAAAGATTTTACCGTCACCGATTTTACCGGTCTGTGCCGCTTTGGTGATGGCTTCAACGGCGCTGTCGACCATGCTGTCGTCCACCGCCAGTTCCAGTTTTACCTTGGGCAGAAAATCCACCACGTATTCGGCGCCGCGGTACAGTTCGGTGTGACCCTTCTGACGGCCGAAGCCCTTCACCTCGGTCACGGTCATGCCCTGCACGCCGACTTCGGACAGCGCGGTGCGCACGTCGTCCAGTTTGAATGGCTTAACCACAGCCGTAATCAATTTCATTCACTTATCCCCTGATTATGGTTCTTGCGGGTACCGGCCCGAAAACCGGTACCGGAAGATTATTTTGCCGCCAGCGGGGAGTGGTCCCGACACTAGCGGCTACCTATGAGCACTTATTTGCTCATAAATTCCGGATAAGCTTCCATTCCGCACTCGGCCAAGTCAATACCTTGCTGCTCTTCTTCCTCGGTAACACGGATACCGGTGATGAGCTTGAGGGCGTACCAGACCGCGAAGGAGGCGGCGAATACCCATACGAAGATGGTGGCAGCGCCAATCAGCTGGCCGCTGAAGGAGGAACCGTCGTTGGTAACCGGTACCAGCAGCAGACCCAGCAGACCAACCACACCGTGCACGGAGATGGCGCCAACAGGATCGTCGATCTTCAGCTTGTCCAGAGTCAGGATGGAGAATACCACCAGGATGCCGCCCAGGGCGCCGAACAGGGTTGCCTGCAGGGCAGTCGGGGTAGAAGGCTCAGCGGTGATCGCTACCAGGCCAGCCAGTGCGCCGTTCAGCAGCATGGTCAGGTCGGCTTTGCCGAACAGGATACGGCCGGTGATCAGAGCAGCGACAGCACCACCCGCGGCAGCGGCGTTGGTGTTCAGGAAAACCATGGCCACGGAGTGCGCGTTGGCAGCGTCGCCCAGCTTCAGCACAGAACCGCCGTTGAAACCGAACCAGCCCATCCACAGGATGAAGGTACCCAGGGTTGCCAGCGGCAGGTTGGCACCGGGGATGGCGTAGATTTCGCCGTTCGGGCCGTATTTGCCTTTCCGTGCGCCCAGCAGCAGTACCCCAGCCAGAGCAGCGGCAGCACCCGCCATGTGCACAATACCGGAACCGGCGAAGTCGGAGAAGCCCAGGTCACCCAGGTTATACAGACCGAATACTTCCGCACCGCCCCAGGTCCAGGAACCTTCCATCGGGTAGATGAAGCCGGTCATTACAACGGCAAACACCAGGAAGCTCCACAGGCGCATGCGCTCGGCAACCGCACCGGAAACGATGGACATTGCGGTAGCAACGAACACGACCTGGAAGAAGAAGTCGGAAGCACCGGAGTAAACGGAGTCACCTTCAAAACCGTTTTCGGCAGAAGCCGCCAGTACCTCATCCATGCTGAAGGCTTCGATGCCACTCAGCAGCCAGCCGCCGTCGTACATGATCGCGTAGCCACTGACCAGATACATGGTGGACGCAATCGCAAACAGCGCTACGTTTTTGGTAAGAATCTCGGTGGTGTTTTTAGAACGCACCAGGCCAGCTTCGAGCATGGCAAAGCCCGCTGCCATCCACATGACCAGTGCACCACACACGAGGAAATAAAATGTATCAATTGCGTACTGCAATTGAAAAATTTGATTTTCCATTTTTCGCTCCGTTTAACCCAAACTATCCCGAGTCGCCCCGGCAGTTATTGTCTATTGATCAAAGAATCGTTCTGGCAATCTGTTCTATTAATTAGATCGCTTCCGCGCCGGTCTCACCGGTACGGATACGGATTGCCTGCTCAAGGTTTGCAACAAAAATCTTGCCGTCGCCGATCTTGCCGCTTTGCGCCGCAGTGCCGATAGCTTCCAGCACGGCGTCAACCTGGCTGTCTTCAACGGCGATCTGCAACATGGTTTTGGGCAGAAAATCCACCACATACTCCGCTCCGCGATAGAGCTCGGTATGCCCTTTCTGACGGCCAAAACCTTTGACTTCACTCACGGTAATGCCGCTGACGCCGGCTTCAGCCAGCGCATCGCGCACTGCGTCGAGCTTGAATGGTTTAATGACTGCGGTTACCAGTTTCATGGTCTCCCCCCTTATAGGTGAGCCCACACAAGGCGGGCTCAATACGTTTTGCTGTTACCAGCTGTAAGAAGCACCTGCCAATACGGTTGGTTCGCACCAGTCGGTGTAGAAACATTCCTTGTCGCTTACGTCAGTTCCCACCAGAGAAGCACTCAGGGCCAGGCCACCAAACTCCTTGCCAACAGACACGGAGTAGTCGATGTAGGAATCAGATCCGTCCAGGAAAATTTCCTCGTCAAATAGGTTGAGGCCAGCGCTCAGGTCCAGGGAAATATCGTTGGCCAGGCTGAAGGAATAGCCGGCGCTCAGGTAATAGAAAGCACCACTTTGCAGCCAGTAGTCATCGGAATAGGCAAAGCCCAGTGACGCGTCGCCAAAGCTCAGGCTGCCGTAGACTTCCTGATAGTCTTCGTCCCAATCGCTACCGTGGTACGCGTAGTAGATATAACCAACGTCGTAGCCAACGCCACCGGCAGTTTCACCGGCATAGCCGCCGTAAAAGTCCTGTTCGAATTTGGTTTCGTCAGCGCCGTAAGCGAAATCCACCTGAGAAGCCCAGGTACCCAGGTAAACACCGTTACCCAGATCCAGGTCTAAACCACCCTGAACGGCAGGGCCGGTGTCTGTCTGAGAAATACCGCGGAAGCGATAGTCACTCACCACGCCAACGTTTGCACTGAAGCTGGGGCCTGATTCTTGCGCAGTCACAGCGCTGGAAACCGCCATGGCCAACACGCTTCCGGAAACAATCGCTGCAACTTTTTTATTGAAATTAAAATCCACTTTTTGGTTCTCCTAGATCTCTGTGTGAAGTACTCGTCTTTTTTTTATGTACTGCGGCTTCGACTTCGCCGGGGATACGGCACTCGCCGCACTCGCCCAGGCACTTCACTGAAGACCTATCCCCTGCCTGCATTGCCAGGGCGATTTGCACAGGGGTACTTGCAGAGATGGTGCCAACTTTGAAAAGACGCTGAGAATTCAACGGTTTAGGCGGGATTTACAGAACAGAGCGCAGGCATTTCAGCGAGACCGCTTGGGTCACTGCCCGATTACGGTGCGCACCAATTTGGAACCTGCACCGCAAGCGGGCACGGTAGTGGTGAGGGCAGGTCAGGGGCGAACCAATTCAGCGCACAGCGTTCACGCCTTGGTGGTCAAACCCGGCTGCGGTACTATTTACAGCTATTGAAATTGGTTTTCGTAGTGGAGAATTGCGCTTGGCAGCGGAAAAATTGCAACAGTTACTCGATGAACTGCAACAACAAGGGGCAGTTATCACCAGTGACCTGCGGGACGCATTGGAAGTGGCCCTGGGGAAATTGCCTCTGGTGAGCCAGCGGGAATTTGATGTCCAGGCCGCCAAGCTCGCCCGTGCGGAAGAAAAACTCGCACAGATGGAGACCCAGGTGCGCGAGCTGGAAAACAAGCTCGGCGACTGAATACCAGCGGGTCCACCGCAGGACCCAGAAAAGATCACGGAAGACAATTTTCAGGGAAGAAAATGAGCCTATCCATAGCCTATGCCCGCGCCCAACTGGGAGTGCAGGCGCCACTGGTGACCGTTGAGACCCATCTGGCCAACGGATTACCCGCCTTCAATATTGTTGGCCTGCCGGAAGCCGCGGTACGTGAAAGCCGCGACCGGGTGCGCAGCGCCATCGTCAACAGTCACTTTGAATTCCCCCAGCGGCGCATCACCGTCAATCTGGCCCCGGCAGACCTGCCCAAGGCCGGTGGCCGCTACGACCTGGCCATCGCCCTCGGCGTACTCGCCGCTTCCGGCCAGATTCCCGGGGAAACCCTCGAGCAGTTTGAATTTATTGGCGAGCTGGCGCTTTCGGGCAGCCTGCGCCCCATTCCCGGCGCCCTGCCCGCGGCCATCGCCTGTGGCGACAGCGGACGCACCCTGGTGATCGCGTCCGAGTCCGCCGCCGAGGCGGCGCTGATCAAGGCGCCAGTAAAAGCCGCGTCCAGCCTGTTGCAGGTGTGCGCCCAGCTACACGGGCGCGAACCGCTGCCCGACGCCCTGGTGGACGATACCCAGGAGGAAGTGCTCTGTGCCGATCTGGCGGACGTGCGCGGCCAGCTCAAGGCACGGCGGGCGCTGGAGGTCGCCGCCGCAGGCAGCCACAATCTGCTTTTTTACGGTCCACCGGGAACAGGAAAAACCATGCTCGCCAGCCGCCTGCCGGGCATACTGCCACCACTGACCGAGCGCGAGCTGATTGAAGTGGCGGCCCTCTATTCCAGCGCCGGACTCAGCCGCATTCGCCAGCGCCCGTTTCGCGCGCCCCACCATTCCGCCTCCCCCACCGCACTGGTGGGTGGGGGTAGCAACCCTCGCCCAGGGGAAATCAGCCTGGCCCATCGCGGTGTGCTGTTTCTCGATGAAATGCCGGAGTTCCCGCGCTCGGCGCTGGAGATTTTGCGGGAACCACTGGAAAACGGTGAGGTGCGCATTTCCCGCGCGCGCGCCCAGGTCACCTTCCCTGCAGACTTCCAGCTGGTCGCGGCAATGAACCCCTGCCCCTGTGGCTATCTCGGCGAAGCACGCTGCCGTTGCACGCCCGATCAGATCGACCGCTACCGCAATAAACTCTCCGGCCCGCTATTGGATCGCATTGATATGCAGGTGGAAGTGGCAAGTATGAGCGCGGCACAGTTGCAGGAAGCCCCGGCCGGGGAGAAGTCAGCGGTGGTGCGGGAGCGGGTGCGCAACGCGCGGGAAATCCAGCTGCAGCGCCAGGGAAAAATCAACGGCGAGCTGCAGGGCAGAGAACTGGATGAACACTGCCGGCTGGGTAAAACAGAAAGCGCTTTGCTGCGTGCGTCGGTGGAAAAACTCGGTCTGTCTGCGCGCAGCTATCACCGGGTGTTGAAAGTGGCGCGCACCCTGGCGGATCTGAATCAGCAGCAAGAGATTGGCACCGGGCAGATCGCCGAAGCGCTGGCCTACCGCAATCTGGATCGTAAAACTATCGTGCCGGCCTAATCAAACGACTTGTAGGAGCCTGCTTGCGACCGCCATGGATGGCGGGAATACAGATTTTGCAGGAGCGAAAAACGGTCAGGTGAACTGTCTGGAACACTTTCATAATCGCCTGCAAGGCAAGCTCCTACAGTGGGTTTCTCAGGCGATAGAGCACGTGCTCCTGCATGGAGTGTCCCTCCGGTAGCCCCGGATGCTGAAACCGTTCGCCCTGAACCATTCCCAGTTTTTCCATTACTGCACGAGAACGGACATTTCCGGGCACGGTAAAGGAAACAATTTCATCTAACCCCAATTGTTCGAACGCAACCTGCAAGCTCGCGTTGGCTGCTTCGCTGGCATAGCCTTTCCCCCATGCGGAGCTAGCCAACCGCCAGCCAATTTCCACCGCTGGTGCAAACGGCATATCGCCGGTAACATTCTTGATTCCGACAAAGCCTATAAACCGTTTGTCAGAGAGCATCTCTACCGCCCAGAACCCCCAGCCGTATCGATTGATATGTGCGATCTGCCGGTCGATACCCGCGTCGCTCTCTTCTCGGCTCAACAGTGCCGGAAAAAATTCCATCACTGCAGAATCGGCATTCATTGCGGCAAAAAGCTCGCGGTCGTCATCGCACCATTGACGTAACTGCAGGCGTGCAGTTCTTGGTTCAATCACCTTGACCATTCACACCTCCTAAGCGCTCATATCTTCATTCTGGTGCACAGGGGCCACCATGTAATGGCAGATTTCCAGACTCGGCTCAGGTTCCGGGTATTCACAGGTGCGAAAACCTAGGCTTTGATACAGCTCTTGAGCCCCAGCGTTAGATTTGAGTACAAACAATGACGCACGGGTGAGCCCCAGCTGGCGAGAGCCCTCAGCAACCAATTTTACGACCAATTGCGCACCCAGCCCTTGTCGACGGTTCCTCGGAGACACGATCAGGCGCGCCAGGTGGCAACAATCCAGACGCTTGTAGTACTGCCCAAACGCTAGCATCAGCCCGTCATCGTCTCGTAGTACATAAGTCGGCATATCCTGCCACCGGCAATCACGAGAGAACGTCTGTTGATTAAATGGGTATTGAAACCAGCTTCCAGCCCAGACTCGGCAGGCCTGTTCGCTATCGATCCACGCCATCAGCTCCGGCATATCGCTTTGCTGGAAAGGGCTCAATGTGGTTTTCATCGGCTCACCAAATCACACTATCTATTGTTTACCCGCACCAACCACCGATCCAGCTGATCCGCAAACGCCTTGCGCTCCTGCTGCCCCAGCGGCGGTGGCCCGCCGGTGTGCACACCACTGGAGCGCAGGGTCTCCATAAAGTCACGCATATTCAGGCGCGCGCGAATATTGGCTTTGGAGTACTTTTCACCGCGGGGATTGAGCGCGGTGGCGCCCTTGTCGATCACCTCTGACGCGAGGGGAATATCCGCGGTGATGATCAGGTCCCCTTCGCTGCAGCGCTGAACGATCTCGTTGTCGGCAACGTCGAAGCCGGAGGAGACCTGTAGGGCGCGAATAAACTTCGATGGGGGTACCCGCACAGGCTGGTTGGCAACGAGGGTCAATTCGGTTTCGGTGCGTTCGGCGGCGCGGAACAGGATTTCTTTGATGACGGTGGGGCAGGCATCGGCATCCACCCAGATTTTTGGCATTAATCGGATTCTCTTGATACTGAGGGTGGCTGGTGGTCGGCGGGCGCGCCCTGGTCACACTTTTTGCATTCGAGCTCAAAACCCAGCATTTCCCGGCGACCCTCCACCGTGGTCACCCAGGGGCGGTTTTGCCAGGGTGGATCGTGGCGCACGTGCTGGTTGTGACCGCAGGCCAGCTGCGCCACCCAGTGGTGTTCTTCATCCCGATGATAACCGGTAATGGCCTGCCGCATGGGGTAGAGTCTCCTGTTTTGCGCGCGCTGATCGACGGTGCAGTCAATATTATCCCACAGCGCGACGCAGCCAATTTATGTTCCGGCTGATAGAATCCGCCCTTCGTCCTTTTCCGTCTCTTCCACTGCAGTTGTACCCATGACCAAACTCAATCCGCGCCAGGCGGAAGCAGTCAAATACATCGATGGTCCCTGCCTGGTACTGGCCGGCGCCGGCTCCGGCAAGACCAGCGTAATCACACGGAAAATCGCCTATCTGATCGAACAGTGCGGCTATCAGGCACGAAATATCGCGGCCCTGACGTTTACCAACAAGGCCGCGCGGGAAATGAAAGAGCGGGTCGGCAAGCTGATCACCGGCCCCGACGGCAAAAAATCCAAGGCCTCCCACGGTCTCACCGTGTCCACCTTCCACAACCTGGGCCTGAACATCCTTCGCAAGGAATACCGCGCCGCCGGCTTCAAGCCCGGCTTCTCGATCTTCGACTCGGAAGACGCCCGTGGTCTGATCAAGGAGCTGATGCTGCGCGACGGCGATCTGGACACCGACCTGCTGGACCGGGTGCAGAATCAGATCTCCGACTGGAAGAACGATATGCTGCCCCCGAAGAAGGCCCTGGAAACCGCCCAGAGCCCGGGAGAGCAGGCCATGGCCGTGGCCTACGGGCGCTACTGCGACGCCCTCAAGGCCTACAACTCCGTCGACTTCGACGACCTGATCATGATCCCGGTGCAACTGTTCGACACCGACCCTGAACTGCTGCAGCGCTGGCGCCGCAAGATCCGCTATCTGCTGGTGGACGAGTACCAGGACACCAACAGCTCCCAGTACCTGCTGGTGAAAATGCTGGTGGGCAGCGGCGGCGGCCTCACCGTGGTGGGGGACGACGACCAGTCCATCTACGCCTGGCGCGGTGCGCGCCCGGAGAATATGAGCCAGCTGAAGCAGGATTACCCCAACCTGCGCCTGATCAAGCTGGAACAGAACTACCGCTCCACCAGCCGTATCCTCAAGGTGGCGAACCACCTGATCGCCCACAACCCCCACGAATTCGACAAGGCCCTGTGGTCCGATCGCGGCCTCGGCGACGAGATCCGCGTGCTCAAGGTGGCCAATGAGAACGAGGAAGCCGAGCGCGTCGCCAACGAAATCTTCCTGCAGAAGGCCCGCCGCGGCTGCCAGTTCAAGGACTTCGCCGTGCTCTACCGGGGCAACCACCAGGCGCGCCTGATCGAGATGAAACTGCAGGAAAACCAGATCCCCTACCAGCTCTCCGGCGGCACCAGCTTCTTCGCCCGCGCCGAGATCAAGGACGTGATGTCCTACCTGCGCCTGCTGGTCAACCCGGACGACGACAACGCCTTCCTGCGTATCATCAACACCCCGCGCCGACAGATCGGCACCAGCAGCCTGGAGGCGCTGGGCAACTACGCCAAGGGCCGCGAGATCTCCATGTTGAGCGCCTGTTCGGAACTCGGCTTCAGGGAGCACATTACCGAAGCGGGCTACGAGCGCCTCAACCGCTTCGCCCACTGGCTGGAAGGCGTGGCGCGCAACTGCCGCGACAATAGCCCGGAGTCCGCACTGCGGGAAATGCTCGACGATATCGACTACGCTGGCTGGCTGTCCCAGAACGCCAGCAGTGAGAAGGTCGCCGAGAAGCGCATGGAAAACGTTTACTGGCTGCTCGACAGCCTGATGAAAACCATGGAAGGCACCGACGACGAGCTGGAGCAGGATGTGCGCCTGGAACAGGCCATCTCCAAACTGATCCTGCGCGACATGCTCGACCGCCAGGAAGAAGAAGAAGCTACCGACAAGGTCAGCCTGATGACCCTGCACGCGTCCAAGGGTCTGGAATACCCCCATGTATTCATGATCGGCATGGAAGAAAACCTGCTGCCGCATCGCAACAGCATCGAAGACGACAATATCGAGGAAGAGCGCCGCCTCACCTACGTAGGCATCACCCGCGCCCAGAAGACCCTGACCATGACCCTGGCGGGCAAGCGCAAGATGTTCGGTGAAAACCAGGACACCACCCCCAGCCGCTTTCTCGAAGAGCTGCCGGAGGAGGACTGTATCTTTGAAGGGTTTGGCAAGGCGAGTCCGGAGCAGAATCAGGCCAAGGGGGCGGAGACGCTGGGGTCGTTGCTCAGCATGTTTGATTGACCGGGCAAATACCCACTACTGCCCGGCCATTTTCCATGATCCGTGTCACTGAGAGATCACCACCAGATCGCTCGTCTCTGGATCCAATTCAGCAACAAAGTTTGGATTATTGGCAATTGCAAACAACCGACCATCCACCCCGATCAATGCAGATAGACTATTTTGACTGAAATAAAAATCGCCATCGGGAAAGAACTTATTCTCAGATTTCAGTAAATCGAGGTCGATTTCGTAATATCGATCCCACTCAAATCTGGCGGTGAGCATCAACTTGTTGCGCACTGGATCATAGGACATGGCCGTCGCGCCAGGAAACGTTTGCCCTTCGAAATCACTCAACAGCAACTCCCGGTCGCCAGTTTCGAGATCAATTCTGTATAGCACTGCAGGATCGCCACCACTCCACTTGAGACCATAGGCATAACCTGCCTCAAAGTCCGACGCCAGGGCGCCAATGTCTTGTATCTCGTTCCCCGCCTCGTCTGAAAGAAGCGCTCGATTTCCCGTCATCAAATCAAGAGTGAGCACGCGGTTCCCATCCAGTAAAACTGCTTTGGTGCCGGCTGGATTAACTTCGATCCCCGTTGGACTAGTAATCGCCTCACAGCAACCAACTAACTCACTCGCAACAACAGTTCGATTACCCGAGATTGGATCAACTTTTTTAATCGAAGTATCGCCTTGATCGACAACGTAAATATCACCGCTGGCAGAGGTCGCAAGATGAATAAGCTGGGAGAAAGCAGGTCCCGAACCACGCTCTGGGCCAGACAATATCTGGCGATCACCGCTCTCCAAATCCACACCCATCAGCTTACCAGCGCCCATCGACCAGGGCGACGACGAGAAAGTCAGCAGCCGGTTATTTACGCTATCGTAGGCCAGTGCGTTATCGACTCTATCCCCCGATAAGGGCGGCCCCTCTCCACGGAACTCAGAGGAAACCTGGGAAACCTCTCCAGAATCCAGGTCAATCGTATACAAATGATCGGTACTTTCGCTGAGCACATACGCGAGATTGCCTAGATGGTCTATCTCAAGGCTTGCCGACTCCAAGTCCAACGAACTATCGCCATTCACGGACATATCAAAGATTTTGTCTATTTCTCCGCTGGCGAGATCAATTCGGTACAGGTGTTTGACCCAGTCCTGCGCCAGCTCAGACTTAGCAATGATGTATATATATGGCTGTGTGGGGTGTGAAGCAGCAGCGATGATGCGGGTGATCTTGTGTTCAGAAACGTACAGGTCCCTAAACAAGATTCGATCTCCAGTAGATGGATCCACTTTCAATAGCGGCGTACTGACCTCGCCAAAGCTGACTATATAGGTCAGCAAATAGATATCCTGGTCGTTGACCAGAACCTGAGACCAATTTCCGACACCCAGCCCGGTGCCCCTCACCGCCCCAGAAATGTGCTCCGTTACACCCGAGGCCGGATCCAACGCATAGATTTCACCGAGGTTATCCCAGTAGATTTTTCCAGATGCCTCATCCACTTCCAGGCCCTTGGCATATTCAACATTGACCAAAAATTCCCGGAGAATTTCGCCACTCTCTGGTGAAATTTCTACGATTTCATCGTCTATCCGCGCATACCAGTGGCTGCGCGTTGTATCGAAAACCATTTCCGATACAGTCTTGGGTGTATTTTCGTACGGGTGAAAGCTGAAGGTGCTCAGGTCAATCCGACTGGGATTAGGCCCGGCAAACAGCCTATTCCCCTGAACATCAATCGCCATTGATCCCGTGGCCCGATACCCGTGATAGGCATTAATTTTTAGCGGCGCCAGCTCTGCTGTATTTCCGTCCACATCAACGACTGAGACTTCAAACTCGGAAAAAGGCTGAGCTACCGCTACCTGCAATTGCCAATTGGCAAACTGGTCTTCCGTGTCAGCAAGCTCGCCGTTGATATAGACGGCCTCAATACCTCGGTTGTCCGACGCCACCCCCCGAATGATTACATTGGGCCGGTACACCCAAGTATCTTGCAGGACGGGAAACAGAATCGAGACCTCGGGGGTCACTTCGTCAGACCGGGTCACAACGTCAAACTGGTCGCTTATCCCGCCCACCGTAAGAGTAGCAACCGTGAGAGATTCCAAGTCTTCTGACGACTTGACCCGTATTCTGACCTCATCGTTTGTAGTGACTTGTCCTTCACCTTCGGTAAATTCACCGCTGTTAATGGAGTATTGCCCGCCTTCGACGGCGATACTTGAGGGTGAATCAATTCCGGTAATGACGACGGGTTGCGAGGTGATCAGGGTGTCGGTGGGGGCATTATCAACATCGATAATGGTAAATGTATCCGGCGTTGTATCTGGATTAGATTCTGGCAAGCTAGCCCCACTGGATCCCGAGCCTCCGCCACTACAGCCAACCAGACACAACGAGGCAATCGCAACCCAAGCCCAATTTTCAAGTTTCATTCTTATTCTCATTAAGTCATGGGCGATCAACGTGCCGCCCTTCTAGAGCAAGCTCGCACACTCCCAAGGGGTCTCACAGCGACGCTCGACGAACCACCGGTCACAAAAAAGCCGCTCAGTGAGCGGCTTTTTCGGCGAATAAGCAGTCGCTTACTTGCTGCCTTCCACCATATGGTCAACGGCAGCCTTCACCTCATCGTCAGAACAGGTCATACACAGACCTTTTGCCGGCATGGCGTTGAAGCCATTGATCGCGTGGGTGTAGAGCGTGTCCATACCTTTTGCTACGCGTGGACCCCAGGCACCGGCATCACCCATTTTCGGCGCACCAGCAGCACCTGTTGCGTGACAGGCCGCACAGTGGGCGCTGTATACGTCGCTGCCGCTGCGGGCTCCACCAGATGAGGCGGCCGCTGCGGGCGCTGCCGCTGCACACTCGTCACCCTTCATGCAGGTCTCGCCTGCCGGCGCGATGCGCTCTGCAATCTCTTCGTCTACAGAAGACTGGGCCACAGCTACTGCCGCGCCAGCCGCTACGGCCAGCGCCGCGATAAAACTCAAAACACCTTTCATCCATTCCCCCTAAAGGCCCAAGCCGGCCCGTAGATTCCGGCGAATTCGCCATAAACCTCTTCTGAACAGCCGCGCATTATAAGCATAGCGCCCGCCTCTGCGAAGGCCCGTGCACCATAACTGGACCAATCCCCCAATTTCCTTTGCCCTGCCACAGCCCTTCTGTATAATCCGCCTCCGCGTCGGGGTTCTCTAAGCCCTTGATTTGGCGCAGATTCCGCCCCTAGCTCAGCTGGGTGAGGCAAGCGCTTGCAAGGCATCGCCTTGCGCGCAGCCGAACGACACCCATCTATGATGGGTGGCCGGTCCCGAGCAAAGCGAGGGGAGCGTCGCCGGAAGCCGCAGGCTTCCCGCCCTGACTCAGGCACGACGCGAATTCAAAATCAGAGTTTTCCGCCCCTAGCTCAGCTGGATAGAGCGTCGCCCTCCGGAGGCGAAGGTCAGAGGTTCGAATCCTCTGGGGCGGGCCATATAAAAGAAAGGCCACCCAACGGGTAATGCTGTTCACTTAAGCATTGCAGCCTAAGGTGGGGCCCCGGAAAATCCGGTTTCCAGATCAGGAAACCGGATTTTTTTGTGTCTCTTCAGCAGTCTCTCTTCGATATTGATGCCCTCCAGTCCTTCTGTGACCTGAGTACCTTCACCCAGAACATTCCCGTTGAATGGGTGGATTCCGCTCTGCAGTTATCCTCGCAAGCCACTATTCGCCGCCGTCGACTTCCCGCCGATCAGGTACTCTGGCTCGTGCTGGGCATGGCCCTGTTCAGGAATGAACCGGTCTCAGAAGTTGCCCGCAGGCTCAACATCTGTGCTCAGGGGCTCGCGAACGATAGCCTGTTGGCGCCAAGCGGGGTATCAAAGGCGCGACAGCGTCTTGGTGCTAACCCCGTTCAGTGGCTATTTCAACGTACCGGGGTGCACTGGGGGCATGAGCGTTACCCAGAAGATGAATGGCAAGGATTGCAAGTTCTCGCTGTCGATGGCGCGCTGTTGCGCACTCAAGATACTCCTGAGCTGCGAGATCATTTTGGCTCCGGTAACACGAGCACAAACCGGCAAACTCCGTACCCTCTTATGCGCCTGGTTGCTCTAATGAACGTACGTTCACATGTACTTCTGAATGCAGAGCTAAGCCCTTACCGACGCAGCGAAATACGCCTGGCCGATGAGTTTATGAATCAGGTGCCGGAAGCCTCCGTAACCCTGTTTGATAAGGGTTTTTGGAGTGCAGACCTTTTGCTGCGGTGGGCGGATCAGAACACGCAACGCCACTGGCTGATCCCCGAGCGCAAAGGCCTGGTCAGTGAGACAGTGGAGGTCTACAACAAAAATGATCGACTACTGCGAATGAAGGTCTCCCCCCAGGCTCGGAAGCGCAATCCGGCCCTTCCCGAGTACTGGGAAGTTCGAGCAGTGAGCTACAAGCATAATGGCAAAAACAAAACGGTATTTACCTCGCTACCGGCAGATACTTACGGCACTAAAGCCGTCGCGAAGCTCTACCAAGAGCGCTGGGAAATCGAAATCGGCTTCCGTGACATCAAAAGTTCCATGCAGCACAACGCCGTCACCCTACGTAGCAAGACCGTGGAACTGGTTTATCAGGAAGTGTGGGGGCTACTGTTGGCGTACAACGTGATACGTCGAGAGGCAAGCCAGGCAGCGGTCGCTCACGGGGGAAACCCAGCCAGGATACGCTTTAAGTTCGCATGCCAGTATATTGCTGCGCAGCTGATTGTCATGGCCGCGGCTCAGCCATTATCAAGGACTGGAGCGCGCTTATCGGAGCTTAGGGCGGGGATTGGGAACCTGTTTTTAGAGGACCGTCCTCGGCCTTCTAGGCCGAGGACGGTAAAGATCAGCAAAACCCGCTATCCGGTGAATCGTCGTGCTGCTCCGCTTAAGTGAACAGCATTACACCCAACGGGTGGCCTTTCTTTTATATAGTCCCAATTCCCAGGTTCGACTCGCAGGCGCACAGCGCCGGAGAGCAGCGAGCCCAAAGAGCGAAGCTAATCCTCTCGGGTGCCACTTCTTTATACTGTCCCAAGCCCCAAGGTTTTGCCCAATTCCCAGGTTCGACTGTCAGGCGCACAGCGCCGAAGAGCAGCGAGACAAGAGGGCGAAGCTAATCCTCCCGCTCACTGATCCTTTCAACACTCAGATTCCAAATAGCACAAATCTCCCCAAGTTCATCCAGTGCCCTAGCTGCACAATCATCCCCTATCGTTACCGCGACACATTGTGTACAGACCACAACTTTCTCACAGCCCGCAAGCGCCGATAGCCGTTCATAAAAAATTGCCTCTTCCTCTCTACAGCGGAAAACCGGTGCGGACAGTTCAACATTCAAAACTCACCCCCTTCTCCACTACCACCAGCTCCACTTACTCAAAATTAAGCTTCTCAATATACTCTTTCAGTACACGCGCGTGATTATGTTCTTCATCCTTGGCACCGTAGAGCAGTACCAGCGGCTCACCGGAAACTTCTTCCAATTGCGCTTTGACTTCGTCTTTATTCTGTTTTAATTCAGAGAGATATTTTTTCCGAAAGCTTCCCCATTTCTCGGGATCGTGGTCGAACCACTGCCGGAGTTCATCGCTGGGCGCCAGGCTCTTCCAGTGATCATCCAGATTCGCCTCCTCCTTGGAGATCCCACGCGGCCACAAGCGGTCTACCAGGACGCGATAGCCCCCGGTAGTCCCGTCTTCGTATATGCGACACGTTTCAATCTGCATTCTTTCGGCCTCCTCAGCGTATCGACTCCCCTACACGGCGTTGTAGCCTTTCAATGCGCTTACGGCCACCTGACTGCAGTGGTAGTCGACAAGCTGTTCAGTGGTTTTCTCATCACGCCGGTCAAGCAGACTGAAGATACGGCTTATTTAAAGTCGATGTGGATATATCCCCGTCTGCGCACACGGTTATCCACAATCAAGTTCCCCACAGTTTCCCGGGGTAGACCTGTGAATATCTGCTGGATATCTCTCACCAGCCCAACGGGGTCGTCGCCATGGGCGCGGCGATCAAAATAACGCCAGCCAGCTATCGTCCGGCAAAAGGCTGTTGCGAACGAATGTCATAGTTCGGTCACAGCCTCGACGCATTTGCTCTCTAACATCCGGCTTTTTGCATAGACCATCAACGCTGGAGTCACCATGAATCATCTTTTCCGGGGGAAATTTCCCGTTTCCATCCTCGCTACCCTGATCGCGGCCTCTGCCGCGCCTGCAGTGGCGCAGACCGCGCCGGAAGACATCGAGGAAGTGATTGTCACCGCGCAAAAGCGCTCCCAGTCCATCGTGGACGTGCCGGTAACCATCAGCAGCCTGGATGGGGATACCCTGGAAGCGCTGGGTATCGACCGCTTCGACACCCTGTCGGATATGGTGCCCGGCCTGGTGGTGCAGCAGCAGAGCGTCAACAACAACGGCTATGTGATCCGCGGTCTCACCTCGGACGACGGCAGCGCGCCAGGTGCCGCGCGGGTTTCGGTGTACCTGAACGGCACCGATGTGTCGCGCTCCCGCGCCTCCTACTTTGAGGTGTACGACATGGAGCGTATCGAGGTGGTGAAGGGCCCTCAGGCCACCCTGTTCGGCACCGCGGCCTCCATCGGCGCCATGAGTTTTATCACCGCAAAGCCCCAGCAGGAATTCGCCTCGTCCCTGACGGTGGCAGCGGGCAACTTCGACATGCAGAAAGTCGAGGGCATGGTGACCGGCGGTAATGACACGGTCCAGGGGCGCGTGGCCTTTACCAGCCGCGAGCGCGCCGGGTACGTGAAAAATACCAGCGACGAGGCAGATCTGAATGGCTATGAACGCCAGGCGTTTCGCCCGAGCCTGCGCATCACCCCCAGCGACGATCTGACCATTGACCTGGTCTACAACCACGATGAAGCCACCGATCCCGGTACTGCGTTTGTCAGCCGCGAGCTGCTGTTCACCGACAACGCCGCCCTCAGTGTGCCGGACAATAACGTACTGGGCATGAACGACGTGGGTGTGGACCGCACCGTAAGCGATTTCAATGCGACGGTCAGCTGGGACCTGAACGACCAGCTCGCGCTCACCTATATCGGCGCACAGCGCGATTACGACTCTCTGGAAGCCTTCGACGCTGACGGCACCGGGTTTGAGATGCTGAACTTTTCCGAAGACGCCACCGGTGACCAGACCAGCCACGAACTGCGCCTGAATTTCAGCGGTGACAAGATCAACGGCTTTGTCGGCGCCAGCTATTTCGCAGAAAGCGCGCAGCAATCGGTGGGTTACGCCAGTGACGAAGGCACCTTCCTGAGCTGTTCCGGCGGTCTCGCCGCGGCTGGCATTGCCGGCTGCAACGCCGATACTACCGCCCTGCTCACTGGTGGCGCAGTATCTGAGCTGCTGTATGAAAGCGAGTTCACCAACACCGCCGACAACAGCAACCTCAACCTGTTCGCGGACGTCGCCTATCAGATCAGCCCGCGTCTCGAGGCCACCGCCGGCGTACGACTGGTGCAGGAAGAGCGCGAGTCCGGTTATGTCAGCACCCTGCCCAATTCCATGCTGCTCGCAGCTCTGGGCATCGACAGCGACCTTTTCTTCGGCCTGCTGCCCAACACCGATGGCATCCTCATTCAGGGGGATACCGACAACTCCGCCGTGCTGCCGCGCTTCAACCTGCTCTACAGCGTCAGCGACAACATGAATGTTTACGGCACCGTATCCCGCGGCGAGCGCTCTGAAATTGTGGATATGTCCTCCGGTAGCGAAAGCATTCTGCCTTCAGAGGAGATCGACAACTACGAGCTGGGTATCAAGGGGCGCCTGGGCGATACACCACTGGATTACACCCTGGCGGCTTTCTACCAGAATTACGAAAATTTCCAGGTCAACGTGGTGGATCAGGAAAGCGGCCAGAGCCGCACGGAAAATGCGGGCTCCGCGACCAACACCGGTCTGGAAGCGGAACTGCGCTGGTACCCCACCGATCAGCTGCAGGTCCTGGCCAACGCCGCGTGGATTGATGCGGGTATTGATGACGATTCCGGCAACGGGACCTATGCGGGCAACCAGTTCCGCCTGCAGCCGGAGCTGACCGCCGCACTGGGTTACGTGTATGAAAGACCGATCAATAGCGCACTGCTGTTCACCAGCAGCGGCAACTGGAGTTATCGCTCTTCCGTCTACTTCGATATCGCCAATCAGTACGAAGAAGATGCAGTGGATCTGCTGAGTCTGCGCGCGGGCATTGCCGCCAGTGATCGCAACTGGGCACTTACGCTGGCGGCCAGCAATCTGCTGGACGAGGAGTACATCATGGACGCGGGTAATACCGGCGGCGCCTTCGGCTTCCCCACCTACATCGAGGGTGCACCCCGTATGGTCAGTGTGGAATTCAACAAGCGTTTCGGCGCATTCTGATTCCCTGTCTGGCGGAGTCCAGACGCCAGACCACAAAAAAGCCAGCACCCCGGTGCTGGCTTTTTGCGTTTGTGACAGAATAAATTGCTGATCGGGAAGCTACACCAGTTTGTGTGTCACCCGGTGGCTGTCGACCTCGGCAAACTCGGTGCTGTCGATATTGTCGATATATTTCCACTCCGCCTCGACACCATCGCGGCGGAAGGTGAGCGCCATAAAACCCCGCTGGTGCAGGTTGCAGTACTGCAGATCATCCACCAGCACCGACATGCCCCGCGCCAGCTCTTTCGCGGACCGTTCATCCAGTTTCAGATAGGTTTCCATACCCGGCGAAGTCACGCTGGGGGTTCCGAACTCGAGGCCCACCATGCGGCCATCGTTGTCTTTCAGGTGGTTATACCAGGCGTTGTGCGTATCCCCCGCGACCACTACCAGATTCTTACCCTGCTCGCGCACCTGCTGGTACAGGGTTTCCCGCTCTACCGCATAGCCGTCCCAGGCATCGAGGTTGTAGGGCACCGCATTCTGTAAACGCTGTAGCTGCTGTTCGCTGAGCTGCTCACCGCGCAGGCTTGCGGCTTTCAGTCCAATCAGCTCCGCGGTCAGGTTTTTGTCTCCGCCACGGTAGAAGCTGGTCATCAGCTCCACCGGCAAATGCATACGGCCCATCAGTACCTGCTGGCCCAGTACCTGCCAGTGCCCATTGGACCGGGCCAGTGTCTTGCGCAGCCATTTGCGCTGTTCCTCCCCCAACAGGGTGCGGCTTGGACTCGCCACATCCAGACTGAATGCGCGGGTATCAAAATTCCCTTTCTCGTCCATGTAGTTGGCAAACTGCAATTGCTGATCGCGACCGATCACCCGGGTGTCCAGCATATGCAGATCCAGCAGATCACCAAACTGGAAGCTGCGGTAAATCTGGGGATTGGTCTCACCCATGGGTGGGCGGATGGGCAACCACTCGTAGTACGCCTGCACCGCGGCAGCGCGGCGGGAATAGAAATCCCCTTCATCGGCACTGTGGTTTTCGGCACCGTCTTTCCAGGTGTCGTTGGTCACCTCGTGGTCGTCCCACACCGCAATAAACGGCGCGGCGGCGTGCAGTGCCTGCAGGCCGGCATCGGTGCGATAGAGTGCGTAGCGTTTGCGGTAATCCGTCAGCGTCAGGATCTCGCCGCTG
Organism: Microbulbifer elongatus; assembly: GCF_021165935.1. Taxonomy (NCBI): domain Bacteria; kingdom Pseudomonadati; phylum Pseudomonadota; class Gammaproteobacteria; order Cellvibrionales; family Microbulbiferaceae; genus Microbulbifer; species Microbulbifer elongatus. The sequence goes on from NZ_CP088953.1 coordinate 614,017, forward strand.
TTGTCTTGCGGCAGCGCGCGGCCGATCTTTGCGGCGTTCTGCGTGGCGTAGCCGCCATCGCCGTATTCGTAGATGTAATCACCAAGGTGCAGTACCGCATCCCAGTCATCCGCCTGGGCGGCCAGCTGATACACATTGAAATAGCCCGCGGGATAATTTGAGCAGGAGAAAATCGCCAGTTTTACCTGGTCGACACCGTGCTCCGGCAGAGTTTTGGTGCGACCGACCGGGCTCTGTTCACTAGCACCGCTAAAGCGATAGTAATAACGGGTATCCGGCTTTAGGCCGCGCACATCCACCTTGGCGGTATAGTCCCGGGCCAGGTTGGTTTCCACGGTGCCGGCACGCAGTACGCGGGTAAAGCCCGCGTCTTCCGCCAGCTCCCAGGTAATTTTTATCGGACCGGTGGGATTGGCATCCAGCGGTGTCGCCCGCGTCCATAAGATCACCGCGTCGTGCAGGGGATCACCACTGGCCACGCCGTAATCAAAGGAAATGTTGGACGGTAATTCCGGCCGGCTCATGGCCTGCAGTGGTGTGGATACGGCAACACTGCCGGTAGTGGCCAACGCAGCCTTGATAAAGCTGCGGCGCTTGAGATTAGTCACGATGACGGCTCCCTTGTGAAGAAATCTGGCCCGCCAGCCTAACGTGACTTTATGACAGAAAAGGAAAAGTACTGCGACAAATGCCCCGGGCGCTGCGGTCTACTCGTCAATATTCAACACAATCTTACCCACAGAGCGGCCACAGCGCAGCTGTTCGATGGCCGCATGGGCCTGAGTGAAAGAGAAGGCATGCCCGATATGGGGCGCCGGTAAACCGAGTGCCGCACACCCTTCCAGCAGCTCGTCAAACAATGCCTGCTCCTGCCACAACCAGATCAGATTGAAGGCCAGCACCGCGCGGTTGCTGCTGATCATATCCATCACATCGTAGCGGGGACGCCGCAAGTATCGCCAGGCGGCTTTGAGCCAGTTGGGCCTGTCACCGGGGGTGAACTCTGCGGCTCCAAATACGACAAGGCGACCGGTTGGCGAGAGCGCGGCAAAAGACTGCTTCTGAATCTCTCCGCCGATGCCGTCGAGCACGCAGTGCAACGGCCGCCCGTCGAGCCGCTGCTGCAACTGATGGGCGAAGTCTTGCCCGCGCACAATAATTTCATCGAAGCCCTGCTGAGCCAGAAATTGTCGCTTGCTTTCAGAGCTGACGGTGCCAATGGGGTTTGCTCCCATCTGTCTGGCCATGCGCATCGCCTGCAGACCGACACCGCCGGCGGCGCTCTGCACCAGTACCTGTCGCCCGGATTTGACCGCACCGAGATGTGTCAGTGCGTAGTAGGCGGTGAGGCTTTGCGCGGGAAACGCGGCGCCCTCGGCAAAGCGCCAGCGGTCGGGAAGTCGCCGGCAGTGTTGCGGCGGCACATCCACCACGGTGGCGTAGCCGCCAAAACGGGTACAGCCGTAAATACGATCGCCCACCCGCAAATCTGTATTCGCCGTTGCACCCACCTGCGTGACGACGCCGGCAAATTCCAGCCCCGGAATAAAGCTGCCCTTGGGCGTAGCCGAGTAAAGCCCGGTCAGGGCGAAAATATCCGCGAAGTTCAGCCCCACCGCGCGCACCGTGACCCGAATGTGCTCCCCGTGTAACGCATCCAGTGGCTCCTCCCGCAGGGTCAGGTTGCTGATGGCACCAGCCTTGTCGGTGCGCCATACCTTTCTTACTGCAGGACTTTTTGCAGATGCTGATGCAGGTGGTGATACCGGGATCTTGTGGTGGGCCTTTTCCATGGGCAGTCCTGTCTGTTGCGTCAGCGGGCAGCCTACCGGGCAATCCGACTATTCGCCAGCGGGCTATCCGTGACCGCTGTGACCGCAATGGCCAGCCAGTCGCACCCGGGTTTGTTCCGTCTCCGCCCATGCTGTATAACCATACAGCACCGAACCGCCCGAGTACCCGACTCCCCTATGGCCGACCCCGTTGAACTGGCACCGGATTATTACCTCAGCAACTTCCACTCACTGGTGGATTTTGTGGTGTCCCGTTATGGGAAGTTGCTGTCCCAAGAGGAACAGTGCTTTTACCAGACCTTTCGGCAGCTGCAGCCCGACAGTCAGCGGCTGTATGTACGACTGCTGTCGCGCAAGGGGGTACCTTCTTCCATTGGCGCCCTGTTCCGGCAACACAGACTGACGTACACCGAGATCGGCGATGTGCCCGCAGCGGTGGATGAACTGGCCAGCGCCCGCCTACTGACCCGCGATCCGGCGCTGCCGCTGGATGAGCTGTTGCCACTGTTCACCAAAAGCGAACTCCTGAACCACAGCCTGGAGCCGCTGCCGAAGGCCCTGAAGCGCCCCGCCCTGGAACAGGCCCTGCTGGAGCAGGACCACGCGACGATCCAGCAGCGGTTGATGAAAGAACCCTTACTGGCGGTTCAGGCGGAACAATGCTTCGCCACCTTCAAGCTGCTGTTTTTCGGCAACCTGAATCAGGATCTCACCGACTATGTCCTGCGCGACCTGGGATTGTTCCGCTACGAAACCTATCCACTGGAACGGGCACAGCTGCCGTTTCAGACACGCGTACAGATCGAGCAGCACCTGCGTTACTACCAGTGTCTGCGGGATGCGGAAGAGGCACTGGGGGCGGATGCCAATGCCATCACTACGCTGGCCACCCAGTTACCGGCGGGCATCGACGGCGACAACACCCTGCAGCGGCGCCTGGACCGGTTGCGCCTGACACTGGCGCGACAGCTGGAACGATTTGACGCTCTGGAAGATGCCGAGCAGCTGTACCGGCAGTGCCAGCGTCCACCGGCGCGGGAAAGACGCGCGCGCATTGCGGTGGCTCGCGGCGATACCGACACAGGCCTTTCCCTGTGCCGGGAAATACTCGCCAATCCCTACAACGAAGCAGAGCGAACCTTTGCCGAGAGTTTTGCCCATCGCACGGCGAAAAAGACCGACGCGGCCCATCAGTGGCCCGCGCCAAGGCGGCACAGTCCGCTCACCGAAACCATTGCACTGGCACAAACCGGCGCGCGGGTCGAACTGCTGGCCGCCGAGCACCTGGCGCAGGTGGCGCCGGAAAGTCAGTGTCACTATGTGGAAAATACCCTGTTCAACGGCGTGCTGGGTCTCGCCATCTGGGATATTGTGTTCGCGCCGATTCCCGGCGCCTTTTTCAATCCCTTCCAGGTGGCACCCAGCGATTTCCGCACCGCGGATTTTTACTCACAGCGAAGCGACGCCTTCGCCCGGCGACTCTCCGAGTTTGAGAGTGGCCAACTGGCCCATTGGGTATGGCGGCACTTTCACGCAAAGCGCGGTATCGCCAACCCGCTGGTGCACTGGGAGGCGCTGCCCGAGCCACTGATCCGACGCGCGCTGGAAAGAATTCCCACCGATCACTGGCTGGCGATTTTCCGCCGCCTGCTGGGCGATATTGCCCACCACCGCAGCGGCCTGCCGGATCTTATTCTGTTTCCCGGGTCCGGTGGCTACGAGCTGGTGGAAGTGAAAGGTCCCGGGGATCGCCTACAACAAAACCAGCAGCGCTGGCTGGCCTACTTTGCCAAACACCAGATTCCCCACCGGGTACTGCATGTGGAGTGGCAGCCTTGAGCGCGGAAAAAACAGCCTTGAACGAAGCGCTACCGGAAAAAATTCAGATTTCCGTGGGCGAGCTGGTGGATTTTGCCTGCCGCAGTGGCGACCTGGTATCCACCCTGTCCGGAGGACCCACCGCTCAGGAAGGCATTCGTGCACACCAGAAGCTGCAGAAAAAGCGCCCCGCGGGCAGTGAAGCGGAATATCCCCTGCAGGTGGAAATCGAACAGGACGGGCAATCGGTCGAACTCAACGGACGTGTGGATATTCTCCATCCACAAGCGGATCTCCACCGCCCGCCGCAACTGGATGAAATCAAAACCACCTATGTGCCGCCACAAAAACTGCCGGATTCAAACCGCGCCTTGCACTGGGCGCAATTGAAAATATACGGATTCTGTTACGGCCTGCAGCAGCAGTTTTCCGACGATACGCCAGTGGCGCTGCAGATGCTCTGGCACAACCTCAAGGAAAAGAAAACCTACCCGGAGCTGCAGGAATTTTCCTGGGGCGAGCTGGCAACATTTTCCCGCGGGGCGCTTACCCGGTATCTGCAATGGCATCGACGCTGGCAGGCGCATCGGCAAGCGGTATGCGCCTCGGCGAAGGCCCTGGAATTTCCATTCGGACGCTACCGTGACGGGCAACGCGCGCTGGCGGTAGCGGCCTACCGCTGTCTGCGCGATGGCGGTGAACTGGTGGCCGAGGCGCCCACCGGAATCGGCAAAACCATCAGCACCCTGTTTCCCGCGATAAAGGCGATGGGAGAAACGGGCCTCGATCAGCTGGTATATCTCACCGCAAAAAATTCCGGCCGCCAGGTGGTGCGGGAAACCGCAGGCCGACTGCATCAGCAGGGGCTGAAACTTTCCGTGCTGGAACTGCAGGCCCGCGACAAGACCTGTGCCTGTAGCCTCGGGCTTTGCAGCCGCGACGAGGATGGTATCTGTCCACGCACCAAAGGATTCTATGATCGCCTGCCGGAAGCCCGTCAGGCACTGCTCGCACAACCGCTACTCACTCCTGAGGTGATCGCACAGGAAGCGGACCGATTCCAGCTGTGTCCGTTTGAACTCTCGCTGCAGATGCTGCCCTGGGCAGATCTGGTGGTGTGCGATTTTAATTATGTATTCGACCCTCTGGTGCAGATGCACAACCTGCGCGACAACCGCCGCCGGCGTGCACTGCTGATCGACGAGGCACACAACCTCGGGGATCGCGCGCGCAGCATGTTCAGTGCACATCTGACACGCAGTGATAGCCGCCGCGCAGCGGCCGAGTGCAAAGGCTCGCACCCGAGCCTGCGCCGCGCGATACAGTCGCTGGTACGAGCGCTGGATAAATGGGTTATCGAGCAGCGGGAATCGCGAACGCGTCAAAGCCACCCGTCCGAGCCAGTGCCTGCAAAATCCGAACTGTGGATAAATCAGCTCGATGACCAGGTACCCGCTATCGTCAACACCGCGATACAGAAAGTGCTGACGGTGGCCAACCAGCTGTGGGAGGCCGCACAACCGCCGCCGGACGCCATCGCCGACTGGCTGAAAAACCTGTTCCGTTTTCAGGCGATCGAACAACTGGCGGGTGAAGAACACCGCTATATCACCCGCGCGCAGCGCTCCAGCAATCCCGAGAGCCACTGGCAGGAACAGGAGCTCGAAATACTGTGTCTGAACGCCGCGAAATATTTACAGCAGGCTTACCGACTTTTTTACAGCGTGATCGTATTTTCCGCCACCCTGCGCCCGGCGCACTTTGTGTACCGCCAGCTGGGACTGCCGGCGGATGCGCCCTACCTGCAGTTGCCATCGCCGTTTCAGCCGGAGCAGCTGGGGCTGCTGGTGTGTCCTTATGTGGATACCCGTTACCGCGCGCGCCAGGGCGCGACCAATACACTGGTGGATATGATCGGCCGCACCCTGCGCAGTCGCCCGGGTAACTACCTGGTATTTTTTCCGTCCTATCGTTTTCTACAAGAAGTCGCCACCGCCTTTAGCGAGCGCTTTCCGGAGGTTGCGCTGATACAGCAGGAAGCCGGCAGTTCGGAGCTGGATCACTTTCTCGCGCATTTTCAGCCCGGCCGGGAAACCCTGGGGTTTGCGATTATGGGCGGTATTTTTGGCGAGGGCATTGATTACGTGGGTGAACAGCTGGTGGGAACCATTGTGGTGGGCACCGGCCTGCCGCAGGTCAATGAGGAACAGGAACTGCTGCGCAGCGCCAGTGCGGCGCGCGGAGAAAACGGTTTTGATATCGCCTACCGCTACCCGGGCCTGACCCGCGTACTGCAAACTGCGGGGCGGGTGATCCGCAGCGAGCGCGACCGCGGCGTAGTCATTCTGGCAGACTACCGGTTTGCCGATGCGT